>NZ_JBEXRC010000035.1:0-82372 GCF_040612915.1 Streptomyces sp. NPDC006326
GGCGGCGGCGGCGCCCCCCCCCCCCCCCGGCCCGTACCCCGCCGTCTCAGGAAGGCGGGTACGGGGCGCCCTTCAGCCGGCGGGCGAGGTGTGCGGTGTTGGCGGCGAGGGCGGCGGTGGTGCCCGCCGTGGTGTCCGGGGTCTTGTCGAGGTCCTGGTAGTCGGTGCCCTGCATGGCTTCGCCGACCCAGTAGGTGACCGCTCCGGGGGCGAGGCTGAAACCGACGTCGTTCAGGCCCTGGAAGAGGTCCGCGCCGACCTTGTGGGCACCGTCCTCGTTGCCTACGACGCACACGGCGGCGACCTTGCCGTAGGTGAGCAGCCGGCCCTCCTCGTCGGTCTCGGACAGTTCCGCGTCCAGCCGTTCCAGGACCCGCTGGGCGACGCTGGAGGGATGGCCGAGCCAGATCGGCGTCGAGAGGACCAGGATGTCGGCGCCGAGGACGGTGGCCCGGATCTCGGGCCAGGCGTCCCCGTCCCCCATGTCGGTCTGCACCCCGGGTTTGACGTCGTGGTCCACGACCCGGATGACCTTGCCCGTCACGCCGTGCTCGGCGAGCGCGGCCATGGTCTGCTCGGCCAGCAGCTGGGAGCTGGAGGGGGCGGGGGAGGGGGACAGGGTGCACACCAGGGCCACCGCGCGGAGCGGGGTGGCGCAGGACGTCGCAGACGGGACGGCTGGGGACGGGCTCTGGGCCGGTGTCGTTTCCATGCTCGCTCTCCTGCCCCGGACACCGCGGGGCATCAGCCTGCGTTCCGCCCGGCCAGCTCCGCGTTGAACTGGGCCCCCGTCAGCAGGGCCAGGTTGGCGAGCCACAGCCAGACCACGAAGACGACGATGCCGGCCAGCGAACCGTAGAGCCGTCCGTAGGTGCCCAACTCGGTGTACAGGGTGAAGAGTCCGGAGGCCGCCAGCCACAGCGCCGCCGCGAGCACCCCGCCCGGCAGACCCCGCCGCGCCCCCCGCGCCTGGGCCGGACCGGTACGGAAGAGGATCAGCACCAGCAGGGTCACGACCGACAGCAGGGCCGGCCAGCGCAGCAGGACGATGCTTCCCGCGCCGTCGGCCCCGGCGACGTGGGCGACCCGCCGGGCCAGGGGCCCGCTCAGCACCAGTCCCACGGCTCCGGCCACCAGGAGGACCAGCAGCAGGGCAGCGGTGATGACCAGCGTGTGGGCCGCCCGGAGGGGCGGCCGCGTGTCGGGCACCCGGTGCATGGAGTGCAGGGCCCGCCGGAACACCGCGAGATAACTGCACGCCGACCAGAGCGCGCTCAGCACACCGCTGCACAACAGCACCCACATGGAGGCCTGTCCGGCTCCGGCGCCGGCGAGGCCGTCGAGGGCCTCCCGCAGCACCTGCGCCGATTGCGGCGGCGCGTACGAGGTGAGGGCCCCGGTCAGCCGGTCGCGGGCCGCATCACCCAGCAGCCCGACCAGGGACACGGCGATGACGAGGGCCGGCAGCAGGGCCAGCAGGGCGTAATAGGTGAGCGCGGCCGCGGAGTCGGCGACGTTGTCGGTCCAGAGGCGGATCGCGGTACCGCGCAGCGCAGCGGCGGCATGCCCGCCCCGGGGCGCGTGGGTGCGGGAGATGGAGGTCACGGAGCGCTCGTGCCCGACACGGCCCGTGCACATGCGCCGCTCCGCGCTGCCGCCCACCGCGCTGCCCGTCGGCCTGCCTCGTCCGTACTGCTCGTATGTCCCGTACATCTCGTACGTCACGTACGTTCCCTGCGCATCTGCCTCCCGACGTACGCTGGGGTCCGCGCTGCTCTCCGTGCCGCGCCCGGCCGAAGAGGACGCCCATCGCCATGCCCCACCAGTCGCACGCGGACCCTCCGGGCGGGCAGAGCTTCCGGACCAGCGATGTGGACGTCGCCTCCGACTGGCTGAAGGCGGCGTACGGAACGAGCCTGCGCATGAAGACACCCGCCCCGCACAGCTCCTTCCGCTACAGCCGCAGCACCGCCGGTCCCGTGTCGCTCAGCACCCTGTCCCTGCCGGCGGACTACTCCTACGCCACCGATGCCCTCGGGGCGGTGGCCATCACACACGTCGTCAGCGGACGCATGGCCCGGGAGTGCGCGGACGACGTCACCGAAGCCGGTCCCGGCGACGTCCTGGCGATCTCCCAGCCCCACCTCCCCTACGCGGGCCGGGTGTACGCGGCCGAACTGCGCGCCGTGACCGTGCCGCTCGCCCTGCTGGAACAGCTCGCGGGACGCCTGCCCGGCAGGACCGCCCGCCCCCTGCGCTTCACCCGCTTCACTCCCCGCTCCGAGGCCATGGCCGGCCAGTGGAAGCGGACCGTCGACTACGTCGAGGAGAGCGTCCTGGCCCTGCCGGCGGGCAGCGAGCCACTGGTGGTCGACGCCGCCGCCAGGATGCTCGCGGCGACCGTCCTCGCCGCCTTCCCCAGCAATGCCCGCCCCGACCCCGTGCCCGCGGACACCCGGGACGCCACGTCGGAGACCGCCCGCCGGGCGATCGCGTTCATCGAGTCGGCACCGGATGCCGGAATCGGCCTGGGCGAAATGGCCGAAGCCGCCGGTGTCACCCCCCGGGCGCTCCAGTACGCCTTCCGGCGCCACCTGGGCACGACCCCCACGGCCTACCTGCGCCGGGTACGTCTGGCACTGGCCCACGCGGACCTGGTCGCGGCGGATCCCTCGCGCGACACGGTCACGGCCATCGCCAACCGGTGGGGCTTCCACCACCAGGGACGTTTCTCCGCCGCCTACCGTGCCGCCTACGGAGCCCCTCCCCGGCACACGCTGGCCGGTCCCTGAGACGGACCACCGTGGTCGCCGGTCGGCGGTCGCCGGCCAGGCCGGCCATCCCGTGTCCCCGCCCCGCCGCCCCCCGGTACCGTCCCGGGCCAGACGGCCAGCAGATGGTCCCCGCGCGCGGCGACGTCGAGGCCCGCCTCGCGCAGGATCACCGCAAGAGCGGTCTGGAGCGCCTTGTGCAGACCCGCCAGGGACGTGAACCGGGAGAGGTCCTCCTCGTGCCCGTGGACCTGGACGGTCGGCCGGAGCACCTCACGGGCGGTCCACCCCACCATGACGCCCTCCGGGGCGGCCCACACGCGCAGGCCGTCCCCCTCGGACGTCGTGTCGAAACCGGCCCGCGTCAGGATGAGCCGCACCCGCGCGCACGCGTCGGGGGTCGCGTCCTCGGGGGGCTCGGCCGTCGATGCGGCCGGTGTGGGTGGCATGTGCCTACTTCAGCGATCCGGCGGCGCCGGCGAAAGCCGCTGCGCGAAAAGATCCGCCCCCGGCGGGCCGGAAAACGAAGCATGCGTCCGATGCGCCCGTGTACGAGCGGACGGGCGGGGCAGGCGGGCTGTCACGCAAGGCAGCACGACCCAGCCAAGCAGAAAGGACCACTCTTCATGACCGAGAACGTGTGGGGCTACCGCGAGACCTCCGGCCGTCTGCAGGGCGTGGACCTGAGCGGATACAAGGTCGAGGCCCTCGACGGCGCCATCGGCAAGGTCGACAAGCACTCGGACGAGGCGGGCTCCGCCTACATCGTGGTCGACACCGGTCCGTGGATCTTCGGCAAGGAGGTCCTCCTGCCGGCCGGCACCGTCTCCCGGATCGACGCGGAGGAGCAGAAGATCTACGTCGACCGGACGAAGGAGCAGATCAAGAACGCCCCCGAGTTCCACCGCGAGAAGCACCTCGGGGACACCGGCTACCACGACGAGCTGGCCGACTACTACCGGTCCGGTGACGCCTTCGGCGGCCGTCCTCTCTGAACTGCGGCGAGGAGCACGAGAGATGAGCGAGCACAAGAAGCACCAGGTGACGACCCCGCCCTCGAAGGCGCCGGGGGAGAGCGGCGACCGCGAGGCCCGCAAGGAGGCCGAGGAAGCCGTCATCCCGGGCAGCCAGGACGGCGAGGCCGGGGACGCGTTGAGCCCCAGCACCGACGCCCAGCGGCGTACGGCCCGCCGGGACCGCCGGCACTGACGGGTCCGGCCGCGGCTCCCCGACGCTCCCGAGGCGTCGGGGAGCCGCACCCGTCTCCTGACCGCGTCACCCGGCGTGTGCGGGCGGCGGCGCAGGGCACACGCGGTGCATGACCGTACCCAAGACAAGCGTTCTCGTACTGGACTGTGCCGAGCCCGAGCCGCTGGCCCGCTTCTACGGCTCCCTCCTGGATGCCGCGGTGGGTCCGGCCGAGGGGGACGCCGACCTGATCCTCGTCTCCGGCCCCACGGGTGTCCTGCTCGGGGTGCGCCGCGACCCCGGCCGCGTACCGCCCAGCTGGCCCCTGCCCGAGGACTCCCAGCAGGTCCACCTCCGGATCCTCGTGACACCGGAGTCCCTCGACGAGGCGGAGCGCGAGGCCGTCGCCCTCGGCGCGCGGCCCGTGGCGGCGGAAGGGGACGACACCCGCCCCGGCAGCAGGACGACACAGCGCCGCTACGCCGACCCGGCGGGTCACGCCTTCGTCCTCGCGGCCCTGGGCGAACCCGTCGGCTGAGCCGACCCCGAAGGGTCCGCGGACCGGGCAGACGTCGGTGGCCGCACGCCGCTCCGGGGGGAAGGAGGACGGCGTGCGGCCACTGCTCGGGGGTTGCCACACCGCTCAAAGGGGCAACGCGCCGACACTGCGCGTGTGTCCCGTCGCCGGGATTCCAAACCCCCGCACCGCGGGCCCGGCGGCCGGCCCCGAGGTGCGCGCGCGGAGGCCTGCTTGCAGCATGGGCCCTGTGCCCCCACCGGACGATCAGGCAGCCCAGCGCCGTCCGGACGATCCAGCCGGAAGGCAGGCCCCTGATGAGTCCGGCCGTTCCAGACGACCCCGAGGGACTCAAACTGCTCATCGCGCGCGAGGTGGCCGCGCTGCGGGCCGCGGCGGGCCGCAGCGCCGGTGTCCGGCACGAGGATCCCGCCCCGGCCGCACCGCCTCCCGCCACCGGGGAGCCCGCCCCGCAGGCATGTCCCTGCGGCGGCAGCCAGGAGCGCGGCCACTCCTGCGGCGACGCCGCCGAGGGCCACGACCCCTGGGGCTGTGTGTGCGCCACCCTGCCCGCCATCCCGGTGTCGGCCGCGCTGCTCGCCCCCGTCGAGGACGACAACGGCCGTACCGTCGACTTCGTCGTCCGGGCGGGCAACCACGTCCGGTCCGCGGAGTGGCTCGACGCGCCCGACCGGCAGGTGGGCCAGAGGCTCCTCGCCGCGCGACCCGGCGCCGAGGCAGGCGGCCTGCTCGCCGCGCTGACGGGCGTCCTGCGTACGGGCCGGGCCCTCAAGGGGCACCCGGTGGACTACACCGAATGGCGGACGGGCCGGCTGCACCGCACGACGCTGCTCTACGACGCGGCGTCCTGCGACGGACAGGTGCTGGCGACCTGGCGGCCGGCGCACGCGCACACCGAGCTGATGTCCCTGGAAGCCCAGTACATCGCCTCCATGGGATGGGCCCACTTCGACCTGCTCTCCGGAGCCTGCACCTGGTCCGACGGCCTGGGCGCGATCTTCCGTACCGGACCGGAGGGCCGGATGACGCTGACGGACCTGTGCGACGCGGTGCTGGTCGAGGACGTGGGCCGGTTCGGCCGGCTGCTCAGGGAGCTGTTCGACGGCGAGGAGCCGCCCGGCACCGACATCCGCTTCAGCATCCACGGCGACGTCCGCACCCTGCACGTGGTGGGCCGCCCGGTGATCGACACCCACGGCCTGCCCTGGGCGCTGTACCTGATCGCGCGCGACCTGACCCCGCAGGTCCGCAGCAGGCAGCGGCTCGCGGCCAGCCGCCGACAGACCGAAAGGCTGCGCGAGGAGGCCGCGGCCGAGCGGCGGGTCGCCGCGGCGCTGCGCGAGGCACTCCTGCCCACCCACTCCTCGGAGATCGCCGAGCTGGGATACGCCGTGGCGGCGGCGTACCTGCCGGCCGAGCCGGATGCCGCCGTCGGCGGCGACTGGTACAAGTGCCGGGTCCTGCCGGACGGCCGGATCCTGCTCGCGGTCGGCGACGCCTGCGGGCACGGACTCGGCACGGTCGCCCGGATGGCCCAGCAGCGGCACGCGCTGGCCGGCCTCGCCCACGCACCCGGCACCGACGCGGGAGACCTCACCACCTGGCTGAACGAGTTGATCTGCGCCGACCCCTCCGCCGAGACGGCCACCGCCGTCATCGGGCACATCGACACCGGGCGCCGCCTGACCTGGGCCTGCGCGGGCCACCCACCGCCCCTGCTGCTGCGCGGCCAGGACGCGACGACCCTGGACTCCGCGCACCGCGGGCCCCTGCTGGGCCTGCTGCCGGGGGAGCGGTACGCCACGGCCACGGTCGACCTGCATCCGGGGGACGTCCTGCTGCTCTACACCGACGGCCTCGTCGAGCGCCGCCACGAGGACCTGGGGGACAGCATCGCCGCGCTCCGGCGGCGCCTGGCGACCTGCTCCGGGCTCGGGGCCCGGCGCGTCCTGGACACGCTGATGGAGCTGTACGGGCGGGAGGACTTCGCGGACGACACCTGTCTGGTGGTCATCGAGGTGCGCTGAGCCGCCGGGCCGGCTCGGCAGCGTACGGCCGGCTCAGCGCCGTACGGTGCTGCCGGACACCAGCCGGGAGGCGTCGATCTCCGCCCAGACCACCTTGCCGTGCGGATGGACCTCGGCGCCCCAGCGGTCGCAGAGGCGCTCGATGATGTAGAGCCCGTGGCCGCCGGGGATGCCGCGCCGGGGGGACGGCTGGCGGCGGGGCAGCGCGGTGGAGCCGTCGAACACCTCGATGCGCAGGACCTCGCCGCTGGCGAGCACCAGCTGGAGGCAGCCGTCCGCGTGCAGACCGGCATTGGTCAGCAGCTCCGAGACGACGAGCAGGGTGTCCTCGGAGGTCTCGGTCCCGTCCCAGCCCCAGTCCCGCAGAGCCTGGCGCGCGAAGTCGCGGCCCTTCGCCACCTGGCCGCGGGCACCGGCCAGTGCCAGGCGGCGGCGCTGGCCCGCTGCCGCGGGCCGCGGGCGCAGAAGATGGTCGGTCTGCGATCCGCTGCTGTTCACTGTGGTCTCACCCCCACCGTTGACACGGCTCTCTTCTCGTGGCGACCGCTCGGGTCCCGGCCTGTTGCCGTCGTTTCCAGACGGTACGTATGCCCCCGTGCCGGCCGGGAACACCCGGCGGGCACATCCGACGTCTGACGGCGACTGCGCGTGCCGGGACAGTTTAAGGGGGCCGGCTGCTCAGATGTCGGCCACGTGCAGTCTCAGGGTGAGGCCGGAGTGCCGGGCTCGGATCTCGACCAGGTCGCAGAGCTGGTGGATCATCCAGAGGCCGCGGCCGCCGTCGGTCGAGGCCAGGGCGGGCCGGTGGCGGCCGGCCAGCGGGTCGGCCAGGTGCCCTGCGTCGCGCACCTCGGCCACGACGCCCTGGCCCGCGCTGGTCCACAGCCGCAGGGTGCCGCGGCCGCCCCCGTGGGCGAGGGAGTTGGCCGCGGCCTCGCTGACGGCGAGGATGAGGTCTCCCCGCCGCGCCGGGGCGAGGGAGGTCCCGCGGGCCCAGGCGTCCGCGAACTCCCGTACCCGGGCCAGCTCCCCGCTCTCGTACGCGAGGCTGACCGCTCCGGGACCGGGCTCCGGGAGCGGGAGGTCGCAGTCGGCGGAGACGACCGAGGCGTCGGTGTAGGCCGGGCTCGTCAGCTCGTGCCCCTTCTCGATGATCGTGGGGTGCGTTCGCCGGGCGTCGGCCACCACGTCCCCGGAGAGCGCGAACACGTCGTACGGGCACAGGATGGTGGCCTCGCGCCCGGCGAAGGCGGTGTTGATGAGGGCCTCGTGGCGCGTGGCCTCCAGTACCTCGGCGGCCGAGCGGCCCGGCCAGATCGGCTCGCCGACGATACGGGCGGCCCGGCCCCCGTGCCGTTCGGCGAAACCCTGCAGCGCGGCGAGGATACGGCCGGGATTGCGGCCCAGCTTCGTCATGTCCACGTATTCGACGCCCGCCCCGCCGCTGCCGAGGCTGTCTCGCAGCGGACCCAGTTTCGGCCCGGGCACGGCGACCAGGACCGGCTCGTCCGCCCCGAGGGCGCTGCGCACGAAGCCACCCACCCCGGCCAGGTACTCGTCGAGCCCCTGGTAGAAGAGCGCGGGATGGACGAAGGCCCCGGGGCCGTTGGCCGCAGGAACTGTGATCATGCTGCGACCTCCAGCGCGGCACATTCGTCCGGGAACATCTCCACTACCTTGCGGAGCGAGTATGGCGGGTTGTGGAGCAGCAGGCACCGGCCCTGCGCCCGGAAAGCGGCCGATGCCTGCACCAGGGCGGCCACGGCAGCCGTGTCGAGAAAGGTCACGGCCGACAGGTCGAGGTGCACGACCGGACCGGGGATCCGGCTCACGGCGGCCAGCGCCGAGCGCAGCGCCTGCCGGGTGTCGAGGTCCCCGCTGCCGCTGAGGCGCGCGCCCGCACGGTCTCCCAGCGGTACGGCTGTCAGGGCCACCATGACTCCTACGAGGTGAGCATTCCGGCGCGCAGTCGGCCCAGGGTACGGGAGAGGAGCCGGGAGACCTGCATCTGGGAGATGCCGAGTTCGGCGCCGATCTCCGCCTGGGTCTTCTCCTGGCCGAACCGCATGCTGAGGATCAGCCGGTCCCGGGGATCCAGCTCGCGCAGCAGGGGGGCGAGGGTGTGGAAGTCCTCGAACAGCTCCATGGCGGGGTCCGGCTCGCCGAGCTTCTCCGCCAGGGGGCGTGTGGGGCGGCCCGTTCCCTGGGTCTCGTCCGCCTCGGAGGCGGTGTCGAGGGAGCCGCTGGTGTAGCCGTTGGCGGCGACCAGGCCGTCGAGGACCTCGTCCTCGGACAGTTCGAGGTGCCCGGCCAGCTCCTTGACCGTCGGGGCGCGGCCCAGCGTGTCGGTGAGCGACTCCTGGGCCTTGGCGAGTTCGGAGCGCAGTTCCTGGAGGCGGCGGGGGACGTGGACGGCCCAGGTGGTGTCGCGGAAGTACCGCTTGATCTCGCCGGTGATGTAGGGGAGCGCGAGGGTGGAGAACTCCACCTCGCGCTCGGGGTCGTACCGGTCGATGGCCTTGATCAGGCCGATGGTGCCGACCTGGATGATGTCGTCCATGTCCAGCCCGCCGCCCGCGGCGCGGGCCCGGAAGCGGCGTGCGGCGAACTGCACGAGGGAGAGGTTCATCTCGATCAGGGTGTTGCGGGCGTACTGGTACTCGCGCGTGCCCTCCTCCAGTGCGCGCAGCCTGCCGAAGAACAGCCTCGACAGCTCACGGGCATCCGTGGGCGCGATCTCCCGGGCCTGCTCCACTCGGGGCAGCACGGCGTCCGCCGACGGCTCTCGTCCCGCGAGCGGTGCGCAGGCCGGGTCCTGGTGGTCCGTCGCACGATCGGGGCTTACGACTGCGGCCGAACGAGGCATGGTGGCCGTTCCCTCCCTGGTTGTCGATGGCTGCCGGTGGCGCTCTTGCCCCGAGTTCCGGTTCTTACACCTCCCGGAACGTGACGCCCGTCACCCCCGGAGGTGCTGCGCGGCGGTGGCGTCGTCCTCGGGTGATCGACCATGCATACTCCCTTCCGGAACCCGTACAGGTGAGATCCGGGGAGGCGGACATGACCGGAGCAGAGGACGTGCACGGCGACGGCGTGGTCGAGGACAGCTACGCCGCAGGGCCCGGCTGGGTCGTCGCGGCGCGCGGGGAGCTGGACCAGGACACACTGGCCTCCCTGGAGGAGGCCCTGAACTCCGCCGCGGACCGGCACCGGCTGGTGATCCTGGATGCGACCTCCATCACGTTCGGCGACTCCTCCTTCCTCAATCTGCTGCTGCGACTGCACCGCCTCACCGCGCTGCGCATCGCCGCCCCGGGGGAGCAACTGCGCCGCCTTTTCGCCCTGACCGGGGCCGATACGGTCCTCTCCCTCTATCCCAGCGTCGAGGACGCCCTCGGGTCCTGATGCCCGCAGGCTCCCTCGGGAGGGGGTTAGCCTTCACCGGTCAGGTACGGCGAGAGTGAGGTTGGCGATGGCTGAGCGGACTGGCGCAGTGTCACCGGATGGGGCGCCAGTGGTTCCTGGCGAAGGCGGGATCACCGAGTCGGAGCTGCGCCTGCTGCTGGCAGGGCTGACGGCCGTACGCGACGGGGACTTCCGTACCCGGCTGCCCGACGCGGCCGAGGGCCTCCTCGGGGAGATCGCCACCGTTTTCAACGGGATGGTCAACCAACTGTCGCTGTTCACCTCCGAGGTGACGCGGGTGGCGCGCGAAGTCGGCACCGAGGGAACGCTGGGCGGCCAGGCGGAGGTCCCGGGCGTCGGCGGCGCCTGGTTGGATCTCACGGATTCGGTCAATTTCATGGCCGGAAACCTGACCGACCAGGTCCGCAACATCGCCCAGGTGACCACCGCGGTGGCGCAGGGAGACCTCTCGCAGAAGATCACCGTGGACGCCCGGGGCGAGATCCTTGAGCTGAAGAACACCATCAACACGATGGTGGACCAGCTCTCCTCCTTCGCCGGCGAGGTCACCCGCATGGCGCGCGAGGTCGGCACCGAAGGGCTCCTGGGCGGCCAGGCGGACGTCAAGGGCGTCTCCGGCACCTGGCGGGACCTCACCGACTCGGTCAATTTCATGGCCGGGAACCTCACGGCCCAGGTACGCTCCATCGCCCAGGTCGCGACGGCCGTGGCCCAGGGCGACCTCTCCCAGAAGATCACCGTCACCGCGCGCGGCGAGATCCTGGAGCTGAAGACCACCATCAACACGATGGTCGACCAACTGTCCGCGTTCGCCGACGAGGTGACGCGCGTGGCCCGCGAAGTCGGCACCGAGGGCAACCTCGGCGGTCAGGCCACGGTCCGGGGCGTGTCCGGGACCTGGAAGGACCTCACCGACAACGTCAACGTCATGGCGTCCAACCTGACGGGCCAGGTGCGCTCCATCGCCCAGGTGGCCACCGCCGTCGCCCGCGGCGACCTGTCGCAGAAGATCACGGTGGAGGCGAAGGGCGAGGTCGCCGCGCTGGCCGGGGTCATCAACACGATGGTCGACACGCTGTCCGCGTTCGCCGACGAGGTCACGCGGGTGGCCCGCGAAGTCGGTACCGAGGGCCGGCTCGGCGGCCAGGCCCGCGTGCCCAATGTCGCGGGCACCTGGAAGGACCTCACCGACAACGTCAACTCCATGGCGAACAACCTCACGGGCCAGGTCCGCAACATCGCCCTCGTCACGACGGCCGTGGCCAACGGTGACCTGTCGAAGAAGATCGACGTGGACGCGCGCGGGGAGATCCTGGAGCTGAAGACCACCATCAACACGATGGTCGACCAGCTCTCCTCCTTCGCCGCCGAGGTCACCCGCGTCGCCCGCGAGGTCGGCAGCGAGGGCCGGCTCGGCGGCCAGGCCGAGGTCGAGGGCGTCTCCGGCACCTGGAAGCGGCTCACCGAGAACGTCAACGAACTCGCCGGAAACCTGACCCGCCAGGTACGGGCCATCGCAGAGGTCGCGAGCGCGGTCGCCGAGGGCGACCTGACCCGCTCCATCACGGTCGACGCCTCCGGCGAGGTCGCCGAACTCAAGGACAACATCAACTCCATGGTCGGCTCCCTGCGCGAGACCACGCGCGCCAACCAGGAGCAGGACTGGCTCAAGTCCAACCTGGCGCGGATCTCCGGCCTGATGCAGGGCCACCGCGACCTCGCCGTCGTCGCCGAGCTCGTCATGGACGAACTGACCCCGCTGGTCGCCGCCCAGTACGGCGCCTTCTACCTTGCCGAGGACACCCCCGAGGGCACGGTGCTCACCCTCGTCGGCTCGTACGGGCGCTCCGCTTCCGACGGAGTGGCCACCCGTTTCGCCCTCGGCGACTCCCTCGTCGGCCAGGCGGCCCGCAGCCACCGGACCATCGCCACCGACCAGGTCCCCGCCGACTACGTCATCTCCTCCGGGCTCGGCCACACCACACCGGGCAGCCTGATGATCCTGCCGATCGTCGTCGACGACCAGGTCCTCGGCGTGATCGAACTGGCCTCCTTCTCGGCGTTCACCCCCGTGCACCGCGACTTCCTCAGCCAGCTGATGGAGACCATCGGCGTCAACGTCAACACCATCGTCGCCAACGCGCGCACCGACGAGCTCCTCGGCGAGTCCCAGCGCCTGACCGCCGAACTCCAGGCCCGCTCGGCGGAACTCCAGGACCAGCAGGAGGAGTTGCAGCGCTCGAACGCGGAACTGGAGGAGAAGGCCGCCCTGCTGGCCACCCAGAACCGCGACATCGAGGCCAAGAACCTCCAGATCGAACAGGCCCGGCAGGAACTGGAGGACCGCGCCCAGCAGTTGTCGCTGGCCTCCAAGTACAAGTCGGAGTTCCTGGCGAACATGAGCCACGAACTGCGCACCCCGCTCAACAGCCTGCTCATCCTCGCGCAGCTCCTGGCCCAGAACCCCACCCGCAACCTCACCCCGAAGCAGGTCGAGTACGCGGGCATCATCCACTCGGCCGGCTCCGACCTGCTCCAGCTGATCAACGACATCCTCGACCTCTCCAAGGTCGAGGCGGGCAAGATGGACATCAACCCCGAGCGGGTCCACCTGCCGCAGCTGCTGGAGTACGTCGAGGCCACCTTCCGGCCGATGACCACGCAGAAGAGCCTCGACTTCACCGTCACCACCGCCCCCGACACCCCTGCGGACCTGCTCACCGACGACTCCCGGCTGCGCCAGATCCTGCGCAACCTGCTGTCCAACGCGGTCAAGTTCACCGAACGCGGCGCCGTCGAGCTGCGCATCGAACGGGCATCCGACGCCGAGATCCCCGCCGGGCTGCCCCTGCGGGGCACCATGCTGGCCTTCCGCGTACGGGACACCGGCATCGGCATCCCGGAACAGCAGCTGGAATCCGTGTTCGGCGCCTTCCAGCAGGCCGACGGCACCACGAGCCGCAGATACGGGGGCACCGGCCTCGGACTCTCCATCACCCGCGAGATCGCCCAACTGCTGGGCGGGGCCGTGACGGCGGAGAGCACCCCCGGGCAGGGCAGCACCTTCACCCTCTACCTCCCCGCCAGCCACGCGGACTTCGAACAGCAGCCGGCGGCCCTCCCCGAGGCCCCCGCACCGGCCGTCCGGACCGCGTACGAGCTCCCCGACCCGCGGCGCGAAGGCGGCGGCGAGAGCACCGGGGTGCGGCAGCGGCAGGGCCGCCGCCTCCTCGTGATCGAGGAACGCCTGGGCGGACTGCTCTCCCTCGTCGCCGAGAGCGCCGAGCGCGATCTCGTACCGAGCCACGCGAGGAGCGGCGAGCAGGCGGGCATCCAGGTGGTCAGCGCCACCAGCTCGCGGGAGGCCGCCGCGGTGCTGGCCTCCGAGCCGTTCCACTGCGTCGTCCTGGAACTCGACATGCCCGACGGCGAGGCCCTGCGCTTCCTCGACGCGCTCGACGGAGACCCGGCGCTCAGCTCGCTGCCGGTCCTCGCGCACAACAATCCCCGCCTGGAGAACGGCCAGGAGCAGGCCCTGCGGGAACGGGCCGCGTCACGGCGCCTGGAACTGCTGAGCAGCCTGGACGAGCTCCGCGAACGCATCGTCCTGCACCTGTCGGCCGAACAGCCGGGGGAGGTGCTGCCGCTCGTGCACGGAGCGGCGGAGGACGAGCAGACGCCCCCCGTGCGCCACGGCGACCTCGCCGGACGCACCGTCCTCGTCGTCGACGACGACGCACGCAACCTCTTCGCCCTCAGCGGCATCCTCGAACTGCACGGCATGCACGTGCTCCACGCCGAGGACGGCCGCAAGGGCATCGAGACGCTCACCCGGCACCCCGGCGTCGACCTCATCCTGATGGACGTGATGATGCCCGAACTCGACGGCTACGCCGCCACCGCGGAGATCCGCCGCATGCCCGCTTACACCGACCTGCCCATCATCGCGGTCACGGCCAAGGCGATGCCCGGCGACCGGGAGAAGAGCCTCGCCTCCGGCGCCAGCGACTACGTCACCAAGCCCGTGGACGCAGACGACCTCATCGGCCGCGTCCGCCACTGGCTGACGGCACCCGGCCGCCTCGACAAGGGATCGGCTGTACGGTGACCCTCTCCGAAACCTCCCAGCCCCCCGAGCACGGAGCAGGCGGTGCGGCGTCCGGCGAACGGCCCCTGCCCACCCTGCCGCAGCAGGCGCCCACCCCGCTGGGGCGGCTCGTCGCCACGGTGGAACGCCTGCGCCGGGAGGTACGGGAGGCACACGCCGCCGCCGACGGCCGGGCCCTGGTCGAACTGGCCAAGGGAATCCTGATGGGGCGGCTGAACTGCACCCCGGCCGCCGCCGCCCACCAGCTCGACGAGCTCTGCCGTGATTCGGGGCTCTCCGCCCTCGAACTCGCCGCCGACATCGTCAACCAGGCGGCCCGCGACCACGTCAGCGAGATCGCGGCCGAGTTCGTCGAGCGGATCCAGGCGGCGCAGCCGTCACCGAGGCCCTCCACCGTCGGGGTACGCCTGCGCACCGCCGAGAGCGGTGTCCTCGCCGCCGCCGCCGACACCCAGGCTGTGGCGGAGTCACTGCTGGCCAACGCCCTGACCCCGCTCGGCGCGGTGGCCGTCGCCGTGTGGTCCGCGGCGCCCGACGGCTCACTGGCCCTCGCCGGCCACGCGGGCTTCCCCTCCGAGGAAGCCTCGCGCTGGCGCCACGTACCCCCGGGTGTCGCGACCGTCTCACGTCTCGCCCTGCGCGAACGCGCCCCGGTGACCCTCACCGACCTGGGGCGCGAGGGCATCCCCTCCATCGGCCGCATCCAATGGCCCGACGGCGGACGGATGGCCGTCCCCGCCGGGACCGGCGGACGCATCCACGGCGTCCTCGAAGTCTGCTGGCCGCACCCCCTGCCGCCGCAGCCGCCGCAGATCCAGCGCCAGGTCGAGGCCCTGGCCGAGCTCTGCGCCCACACCATGGACACCGCCGCACCGTCCGACGCCGCGGTACCGGAGGCCCAGCTCCCCGACGTCTCGGAGCTGATCGACCTCGCCGAGGGTCTGCACGACCCCACCATCGTCCTCACCCCCGTCCTCGACCCGGACGGCCGGCTGACCGACTTCCGCATCCGCCACGTGAACAGCCGCTTCGTCGACCCCGTGGGCCGACCGCGCGGCGACGTCAACGGCGCGCTCCTGCTGGAGGCCTACCCGATGGCCGCGGGCGAGAGCGGCCTCTTCGACACCGTCGAGCGGGTGCACGCCACGGGCGAGCCGTTCCGGGCGGAGCGCGTCAGCCTGACCACCCTGGTCGACCAGATCCCGCTGACCTCGGTCGCGGACCTCAGCGTCAGCCGGCACGGCGCCGCCATCCTGCTGATCTGGCGGATCGAGGACGAGACGGCCCGACTGGCGAACCTGCTCCAGCACGCCCAGCGCCTCGGCCGGATCGGCGGCTTCGAGGAGAACCTCGCCACCGGCGAGATCACCTGGAACAGCGAGCTCTACGCCCTCCACGGGCTGCCGGGCACCGCGTCCCCCGTACCGCTGCGGGAACTGCCCGACTACGCCCACCCGGACGACTCCGCCGCGCTCGGCCGCTTCCTGCGCGCCGTGCTGCGCTACCGCCGTCCCGCTTCCGTCAACCTCCGTCTCCAGCGGTCCGACGGCATCACCCGCCACATCCGGGTCGTCGCCGAGCCCGTCCTCGACGCGGCCCAGCGGCTGCACGCCGTCCGCGGCGCCTACCAGGACATCTCCGCCCAGCACTGGACCGAGGTGGCCCTGGCCGCCACCCGCGACCAGCTCGCCCTCACCGAAGCCGAATCGGCCGAACGCAACCGGCTCGCCCTCCAGCTCCAGCACGCCATCATGCCCCCGCACCACCACATCGAGGCGCCGGGGCTGCGCGTCGCCGTCCGCTACCGGCCGGCGGAGACGGAGTCCCTCGTCGGCGGCGACTGGTACGACACCCTGGTCCTGCCCTCGGGGCTGATCATGCTGTCGGTGGGCGACGTCGCCGGCCACGGCATCGAGGCGGCCACCGGCATGGTGGTGCTCCGCAACGCCCTGCGCGGCCTCGCGGTCACCGGCGCCGGCCCCGCCCAACTCCTGTCCTGGCTCAACACCGTCACGCACCACCTGACCAAGCAGGTCACGGCGACCGCCGTCTGCGGCCTCTACGACCCCCGCACCCGCGTCATGCGCTGGGCGCGCGCCGGGCACCTGCCGCCCGTACTCGTCAGGAAGGGCGAGGCCAGGGCCTTCCCGCTGATCGACGGCCTGCTGCTCGGTGCGCTGCCCGACGTCACGTACGCCGAGCAGGAAGTGCGGCTCGAATCGAAGGACACCCTGCTGATGTTCACGGACGGACTGGTCGAGCGGAGGGACGCCTCGGTGCAGGACTCCCTGGCCCACCTGCTGCAGACGGCGGCCTCGGGTGCCGGCGAGCTGGACGGCCAGCTCGACGGCCTGCTCACCGAGAGCTGGTCGGACACCGACGACGACACCTGCGTCATCGGCGTCCAGGTCGACTGAAGCCGGCCCCGCGCACTCAGGCGGTGTCGGACCGTACGGAGAGCGGGGCGGCGATCCGTTCCAGCGAGCGCCCCTCGGCGGCCACCGCGAAGAAGGCGGCGACCAGCCCGGCGGCGACCATCAGCGAGGCCCCGGTGCAGAAGGCGAGGACGGTGTCGGCGCGGACGCCACTGGAGGTGAGGTCGGCGAAGATCAGCGGCCCGGAGATGCCGCCGGCCGCGGTGCCGATCGCGTAGAAGAAGGCGATCGCCATCGCCCGGGTCTCCATCGGGAAGATCTCGCTGACCGTCAGGTAGGCCGAACTCGCCCCGGCCGAGGCGAAGAAGAGCACCACGCACCAGCAGGCGGTCATGGTGACGGCGGTGAGCCTGCCCGCGCCGAACAGCCAGGCCGTGCCGAAGAGCAGCAGGCCGGACAGGACGTACGTGCCCGCGATCATCGGGCGGCGGCCGACGGTGTCGAAGAACCGGCCCAGCAGGAGCGGGCCGAGGAAGTTGCCGAAGGCGATGACGGCGAAGTAGTAGCCGGTGACACCGCTGGGGACGTCGAAGAACCGGATCAGGATGGTGCCGAAGCCGAAGGTGATGGCGTTGTAGAGGAAGGCCTGTCCGATGAAGAGAGCCAGGCCGAGCACGGCACGGCGGGGGTAGGAGCGGAAGACGGTCCGGGCGATCAGGCCGAAGCCGATGCTGTGGTGCCGGGCGACGGTGATCGCCTCGTCGGGCTCGGGCAGCCGCACCCCCTTCTCCGCCTCCACCTGCCGTTCGACGTCGGTGACCAGCTCCTCGGCCTCACGGTCCTTGCCGTGGAGGAACATCCAGCGGGGGCTTTCGGGCACGTGCCGGCGCACGAGCAGGATCACCAGGCCCAGGACCACGCCGAGGGCGAAGGTCAGCCGCCAGCCCAGCCAGGCCGGGAACACGTCCGTGTCCAGCGCGACCACGGACAGCAGCGCGCCCGCGACGGCCCCCAGCCAGAAGCTGCCGTTGATGATCAGGTCGACCCGCCCCCGGTACTTGCTCGGGATCAGTTCGTCGATCGCGGAGTTGATGGCCGCGTACTCGCCGCCGATGCCGAAACCGGTGAGGAAGCGGAAGAGGAAGAACCACCAGGAGGAGAACGACACGGCGGTCAGGGCGGTTGCGGCGAGGTACAGGCCGAGGGTGACGAGGAAGAGCTTCTTGCGGCCGAAGAGGTCGGTCAGCCGGCCGAAGAACAGCGCCCCCGCACACGCACCGGCCACGTAGAGCGCGGCGGCGACGCCGGTGACCTGGGCGTCGGTGATGGACAGTCCGCTGCCGTCCTCGGACAGGCGCCCGGCGATGTTGCCGACGATGGTGACTTCGAGCCCGTCGAGGATCCACACGGTGCCCAGCCCGACCACGATCATCCAGTGCCACCGGGACCAGGGCAACCGGTCCAGCCGCGCCGGCACCTTCGTGGTGACGGTCCCCGTGTTCCGACTCCCGGAGCGGTCCCTGAGCTCAGTCATGCACGCGCTGTTGCCCGCCGCCGGACCCCCCAAACCACCACTGGGCCGTACGGACCAGGGGCCGCCCGGGCCGGATCCGGCCGCGCGGGAACGCGGGTTTCAGCCGAGGAAGGACAGCCGTACGGTGCGCCGCGGATTGTCCTGGTTGGTGTCCACGAGGACGACCGACTGCCAGGTGCCCAGGGCGAGTTCGCCCCCGACGACCGGCAGCGTGGCGTGCGGTGGCACCAGGGCCGGCAGCACGTGGTCGCGGCCGTGGCCCGGGGAGCCGTGCCGGTGCCGCCAGCGGTCGTCGGCGGGCAGCAGGGTGCGCAGGGCGTCCAGCAGGTCCTCGTCGCTGCCCGCGCCCGTCTCGATCACCGCCAGCCCGGCCGTCGCGTGCGGGGTGAACACGTTGAGGAGCCCGTCGCGTCCCGGGGCGACGTCCCGGAGGAAGCCGGCGCAGGCGGCGGTCAGATCGTGGACGGTCTCCTCGGAGCCCGTGGTGACGTCGATGGTCCGCGTGGTGAAGGTGTCTGTCATCCCTCCATCCTCGCGCGGCGCTTGCGGCCCGCCGACAGGCGCGCGGCGGCCGCGGCCGGGCCCCGCGGTCCCACGGGCTTCCGCGCGGCCCGTCCGGGCGCGTAGCGTGGCCGCCATGACGACGACGCCGGCCGCGGCAGGCGGCCCGAAGGTGCCGCCCTCGTACCCGCCCAGGACGCCCCCGCCGCAGAAGAAGCCCGTGGAGGCCCCGCGCCCCAGGCCCGTCAGGAAGCCGGGGGCCTAGGCCGTCTCAGGCCCCGTGCCGTGGAGCGGCAGGCGGTGGAGCCGGAGCTCGTCGAGCCTGCCGTCCGCGACCGCTGCCGTCATGTACGTGCAGAAGGGCTGGCGCCGCCGGTCGGTGGGGGAGCCGGGGTTCAGCAGCCGCAGTCCGCCCGGGGCGGTGGTGTCCCAGGGGATGTGGCTGTGTCCGAAGACGAGGACGTCCAGGTCGGGAAACCGCTCGGCGCAGCGGCCCTCACGCCCCCGCGCCGGACCCGTCTCGTGCACCACGCCGATGCGGACGCCTCCGAGGCTCACTCGTGCCACCTCCGGCAGCAGCGCGGACAGGGCGGGGGTGTCGTTGTTGCCGTGGACGCCGACGAGCTCACGGGCGTGTCCGCGGACGAGCGCGTAGGCATCCTCGTCGATCCAGTCGCCGGCGTGGATCACGACGTCCGCCTGTTCGATGGCGCGGACGAGCTCGGCCGGGAGGCGTTTCGCGCGGGTCGGCAGATGGGTGTCGGAGGTCAGCAGGAGGCGCATACATCCACATTAAATACGTCGGGCCGCCATGCCCAAGATTTGCAAAAAAAGGCTTTATGAGGGCGGCCGGCGGCGAACTCAGAGTCGAACGAACGAAGTGCCGCATTCGGCGCAGGCTGAAATGTCGACCGCTTCCGAGGCGGCCACGGGTGAGCCTTTCCGGGGAGGTTTCGTCGCCTCCACATGTCGCGACAGAACATGCCTGAAACGTTGTTGGCGCCGCAGTTCGCGGACGTCCAAATGATGCATACGGCCAACGCCCGACGAGGTCCAGGCAGTTACGCCTGTGCCCAGTACGGAGCAGATCAGCGCGAACCACACGAGGGAGTCTGTCACTGCGGGTCCTCTCCGGTGACGGTGATCAGGGGAGCTGCTTCGGCCCCCGGCGACACCTCGACATAACGCAGCGGCATATGCGGAGTTGCGCCTTGTCAGCCGTTTGCACTCATGCGCAGCTTCCGGTCGGCCGGCGCGAGTTGCCGCTGCCACAAGCCGAATTCCGGTCTCTCCCCGGGCGCGCCCGGACGTGTGCCCCCGCCGATGGGCAGGGTGGCGCAGTCGACGCCACCGCGCCCCGACGGCGAGCCGGACGACCATACGGACATACCCGGCCAGGGGCGCGCGGCCGTGCGTGAGCGCCGTGACGCGGCTCAGTGCGCGCCGTCGGCCGGCTGTCCGATGATGCGATCGCAGCGGGAAAGTGCCTGCCGTGGACGCGTCACCGATCGGGCTCCGTCTTCCCTGCCCAGAGCTGGAAGGATTGCCGCGCAACCAGGTGCGAAGTACGGTCCGGATGGGTCGTCGATGAGCGCAGAACCGATAAAAGACACTGGTCAACACTCCTTTACTTCGCCATCATCACCTGGACGGAGCACACCCTCCCCGGCATCCGGAGCGTTGGGTGGACTATGACAACAGCAAAGCACTCAGCAATGTTCCCGCAGAGCGCAGAAAGCGACGGGCGGGGCGGTCACACCGGAGCCGCAAGGGTGGGCAAATGGACGTACACGCCCGGTTCGACGGGCTGGGCCCCTGACACGAGCGCGACGCTTCAGCACGAGGGGCAGGAGGTCGGTCTCCACTACTCGTCCTCGATCTTCGAGGACTTCCTGGAGGCGATGTGCAGGATCCAGAACGAGTTCAACCTGAGGTCTCAAGAGGTCGCACCGTTCACGACACCTGTCGGCGACTGCTCCGGGCAGATGTCCCGTGTATGAGCCGTACGGTCGTCACGCCAGGAACGGCTCCCACACCCAGCCGGAGCCCTCCTCGTTCTGGCCGGAGCCGGACCAGGAGCAGCACGCCGCGCACGCGCAGCCACTCCTCGGGCTGGGCGAGCTGAACGGCACCTGGGATCCGTCGGAGGAACTGGCCTACCTCTTCCAGGAGGCCATGGGACCGATCCGGTCAGAGCCGGTCGACCGGGTCGCCTTCGAGGAAACCGGCGAGACGGTCAGCGGCGCCGGCCTCGCCACCGGGCTCTCCGCCGGCCTGGGCACCGGACTGTCACGGGGAACCGGCCAAGGGCCGCGTACACAGGCCCCGGGCGGGCACCGCAGGGGGAGCCCGGCGAAGACGTCGGTGGTGACCCTCCTGCGTACCGGCAGCCTCTTCACCGCCTTGCTGGTCGCCGTCATCGCCGCCGTGGTCAGCATTTTCAGCGGTCTGGCCATCTGCGAGGCCCTGCGCCACAGCGCCGGGCCGCGCACCGCGCACGACGTGGCCAGTTGGTGGCCCCTGCTGATCTACGGACCCTGGATGGTCGCCTCCCTGTCCATCCTGCGGGCCGCCCTACACCAGCGCCGAGCAGTGCATTCCTGGTCGATCGTCCTGTTGTTCTCCACCCTGGCCACACTGCTCTGCGTGGCCCAGGCGCCCAGGACGTTCGCCGCGCAGGCGGCGGCCACCCTTCCCCCCATCGCCGCGCTGGCCTGCTTCCAGCAGCTCGTCCGACAGATCACCCTCACGCGCCCGCCCCGCCAACTCGCCCCCCGGCACCGCAGCCGCCGTACCTCCCCGCTGCGGCCGTCGGCCGCAACGGGCAGCCCGGGCGCGGCCCTCCCCGACTACTCGGCGATGGACCAAAGGGACCCCGTCCGTGCCTCCACCGGATACAGATTCCGTTACGGCGCATGAGGCTCGTGCGGTCCTGCCCGGGGAGTACCGGGCCGGGCACGTTCGTCCCCGCCGTCCCCGCAAGGGGTCCTGCGGTGGACCGGTGCACGCCTTGAGGGAGGCGGTGTCGAAGGAGTCCGGAGCGACGGCTCCGCGGAGGGCGGCGCCGCCCTCCGGCACTCGACGCGATGCGGTCGAGCGTCGCTAACTTCTCGGACACCTCGGTCCTTCCCCGATGTCAAGGAACGTGATCACTTGCATTTCAGGAACGAAGATCGACTCTCATAAGTCACGGGCTGTGCACAGTCTCAGTCCTACGAGTCTCGCGCGCTGACCAGCCGCGACCTGGTCGCCGGGGCCCGCACCTCCGTCAGCGGTCCCCCGGACCAACCGGTCGGCGGCGCGCCTCATCACCCCGCCTGGATCGAGAGGGCAACACCATGACCCACGAGCTCACCCACGCCGAGCGCATCCGGTACAAGCGGCATCAGGACGCCGCGTACCAGGCCGGTGAGGAAGCCGTCACCAATCTCAAGGCCGCACTCGCGCTCGCCGATCTGTCCCTTCCCTCGCTGTGCAACGACGGACCGGTGGGCTGCCGGGGATTCGTCCGGCTCGGAGGGTGCAGCGTGGCCCTCGCCAACCGGCTCGCCGAGGTCATCGCCGCGGGCGCCCACGCCCTCCAAGGCCAGCGGCTGTGAAGGCGTGGCAGGCCGACCCCTACCGGTTCCCCGGGATGCGGGGCTTACCGGAGGGCGAGGAAGCGAGCACCCTGAGCCCCCCGAGCCCCCTGTCCGGTCCCCTCCCCGGATGGGGCCGTCCTCCGGGCGGCCTGGCTCCCGCAGACCGCCGACGCCTTGACCTGCACGCTTGCCTGACCACCGCCGGCGTCCCACCACGCGCCGGAGACCTCCACGCCATCGAAGCGCTCTCCACGGTCGACGACACCACCTACGCGGCCATCCGCCGCTGGATCACCGGCACGCACTGAGCGAGCCGTGACACGGCCTGGCAGGACCGGCGCCGAAGCGCCCGTGGACCGCAGGGCAACGGGAGAACCGCGAACGGGGGTTGGCGGGGGGCGAGGGGCCCGGTTCCGGCACCACGGCACGAACGAGCGCTACGACCACACCACCGCCGACGGCCTGACCGGCCGGTACGGCCCCGAGCGGACGCTCCGTCAACACCGCATTGGGCCGAACAGGTGGTGCTCGCCATGCGGGTTCCCGGTCTGTTCGGCTGCGTATGCACAATGCGTTTTGCCGATGTCGGCCCGTGGGGTGTGTGGCCTGCGTGAGTTCTGGAGCTGGAGGTACACCGCCCATGGCGGCGAACGGACAACCCACGGTCAGGAGGCGCCGCCTGGGCGCAGAGCTCCGGCAGCTTCGCAAGGCCGCCGGTCTGTCGTCCCCGCAGGTGGCACGGCATCTGCTGGTGTCGCAGTCCAAGATCAGCCTCATCGAGACCGGCCGCCGCCCCATCAACCCGCGTGACGTGCGCGATCTGTGCCGCCTCTACGGAGTCGCCGACCAGGACGTCGTCGACTCGCTGATGCGGATGGCGAGGGAATCGGGTCGGCAGGGCTGGTGGGTTTCCTGCGGCGACGTCCCGTACGGCGTCTACATCGGGCTGGAGACGGGCGCCGCCTCCATCCACACCTACGAGCCGCTGGTCGTCCCCGGCCTGTTGCAGACCCGCGCCTACGCGGCCGCGGTCATCGCGGAATCGGTCCCCTGCCACACGGCCGAACAGGCCGCCGTCAGCCTCGACGTGCGGCTGCGGCGCCAGCATCGCGCCCACCACCCCGCCCGGCCCTTCCGCTTATGGACGGTCCTGGACGAATCCGTACTGCACCGCACCGTCGGCGACCGCGACGTCATGCGCGAACAACTGGAACACCTGAACACGCTCGGCGCACAACCGCACATCACCGTGCAGGTCCTGCCCCACTCCGCCGGAGCCCATCCCGGGGTCCTGGGACAGTTCTCGATCCTCGCGTTTCCCGACGCCGATGCGGGAGTCGTCTACCTGGAACGCTTCACCAGCGATCTCTACCTGGAGAAATACACCGACCGGTACCCGTACCACATCATGTACGACCACCTCCAGGCGCAAGCCCTCAACCCGGACGACACCCGGCACTTCATCAACGACGTCATCAAGCTGTACTAGGACCTGTCCCGGGTGATCACGTGACAGTTCGGTGAGAGTGATCCTGAGTGGGCCCCACAGGAAATGGATCTTCGTCCGCTGTCGGCTGTGGCAAGGTGCTCGCATGTCCAACCCCATCGCGTACCCGATCTTCCGCACAACCGACCCGGTACTGGCGCTGCACGTGGCGCGTCAGCTCGTGGCAGTGGGCGACCGGCAGTACGCGGAGGTGTCAGTGGACGTCGAGCTGTGCACCGTCCCGGAGGTGTTGCGGATACGCGAGGCGCTGCCGGATGCCTGGTTCCGGAAAGAGGATGTCGAGGACTGGGGGCGGGATCCTTCCGACCCGACGGGTTTGCACGGCGGAGTGCACGCGCGCGAGCTTTCCATGGATTCGGACTTCCTCTCCTCACACCTGCCGCTCTGGGCGTCGATGGAATACCGGCCTGTGGGCAGCGTCGAGGAAGACTTCGCTGCCTTGGTGGGCCGGAACATCGGCGAGATCTGGTGGTCCAGCTTGATCTGGCCCGACGTACCGGACCGTGACATCCACGGCGAAGCCAACAACGCCCGGGTCTCTTTGCTGTTCAACTGCCGAGCCCAAGGCCTCGACCAGCGCTCCGATGACCACACTGTGCTCGTCCACGTGCGGCGCAGGAATGGCGACGGGTCCGAGGAACGGCACGCCTCCTGGCTGGCAGAGCAGATCGGTCAGTCCGTCATCGGCCCACCCCAGGAGTAATGCCCGATCGGCCCCAGCCACTCCAGGGGAAGCAGGCTCGGACGACGGCAGGACGGCTGACCGGGACGGTCAGTCGGGGAGGGGGCTGCCGCAGCGGGAGCAGTGGCGGGCGCCGGGCTCGGTGGCGAGACGGCCGCAGTCGGGGCAGACCCGGTGGAGGAGGCAGGCGCTCTCGCCGCCCTCGGGCGAGGCGGTCCCCTCGGGGTGGCCGGTGCCGGGGCGGGGGTGCGTCGACAGGTAGGTCATCCCGTCCGGCCCGGCCGTCAGCGCACGGGGGGGGGCCTGCGGCAGCCAGGCCGCCGTATGCGCCTGCAGCTGCCTCGGGCCGTCCCGGGTGTCCAGGGTCCCGGCGCCCTGCAGGACGACGATCAGGACGTCCGGGCCGGCCTCGAAGCCTTCCGTCCGGGACGCGCCGGGGCCCAGGCGGATGAGGCGGGAGTCCAGTCCGCTCCTGCTCCCGGTCAGCCGCCCCGGGGCGTCGCTCGCCTCGGGCGCCGCTGCGGCGGTCACCGCGTCGAGGTCGGTCAGCACCTCGCCGGGGTGTGAGGGGCTCGTCGTCATCGTGCTCGTCCTTCCCGGCGCCGGATCCGGTGCTCCGGAGGTCCGCGCGGCCCTCGGCTGCGCTCCCGACGTCATACCCGCCCGCGGTGATCGAACACCCGGCGGATAAAGTGGGGCGGATCGCCACCGCACTGGCCTGATCTGACCTGCCCGGCCCGCCGGCCGCCCGACCGGAAATGCGCCCCACCCCATGAGCCCCGACGCTGCGCTGTGCCCACAGCGCACACCAGTGCCCGCACCCGCCTCCGCCCCTGTGGTCCTGCCTGCGCCCGTGCCGAACCGGCCGACGGGCCGGGGCCGTGCTCCGGCCCGGCCCACGGCGGCAGCCGCCCTGCACAGCATCAGCGCGGTGACCGCCGTCCTGCTGGGCCTCGTCGCGATCGGCGCCATGATCCACGAGCCGGTGCTCATCCCGCCGCTGGCCGCGACGGCGGCGCTGGTGCACAGTGCCCCCACCCTGCCGCTGGCCCAGCCGCGCAGCGTGATCATCGGGCACCTGATGGGGGCGGCCGCCGGCTACGCCGTCCTCTCGGTGGCCGGCAGCAGCGCCTGGGCGGCGGCCGTGGCGGCCGGTGCCACCCTCGCGCTGAACACGCTCGCCCGTACCCCGCATTCGCCGGCGGTCGCCAGCTCCGTGGTCGTCGTCCTCCAGACCCCGGCCCCCGCACGGTTCATCCCGCTGCTGTTCGGCTCGACGGTCCTGCTGGTCCTGACCGGCTACGCGGCCTCCCGCGTCCGCCCCAAGGCCCCGAGGTACCCCGCCTACTGGTGGTGACCGCGGGGCCTCTCAGGCCGGGACCTCCGCGCCGGCCTCCGCCGCTTGCGCCGACGCGAGCGCGGCGACCCGGCGGTTCACCACGACCGTGGCCGCCGCCGCGCTCAGGGTGAAGGCCAGGATCACGGCGCCCGGGCGGTTCAGCCGGTGCCCGGCGACGTGGTCCAGCGAGTAGCAGCCCGGCCCCGCGAGCCCCAGGGCTGCCGCGACGAAGCCGAGGAACGCCGGGTACTCGAAGCCGCCTCCCTGGGCGAAGAACCCCGCCGGGGCGTGTACCGAGACGGCCCCCGCCATGGCGCCCGCGGCGGCCGCGCCCGCAGCCGGGGTCGCCAGCCCCAGCGCGAGCAGCGCCCCGCCGCCCGCCTCGCCGAGGCCGGCCGCGATCGCGCTCTGCCGGCCCGGGGTGAAGCCCATGTGCTCCATGGCCTTCGCCGTGCCCTCGATGCCGCCTCCGCCGAACCAGCCGAAGAGTTTCTGCGTGCCGTGCGCGATGAGCACACCACCCGCTCCGAGGCGCAGGGCGAGCAGCCCGAGGTCTTTGCGGTGCATGAAGGGCATGGAGGTCGGGCCTCTCTGTCGTCGGCACCGCCGGTATCGGCGGCGTAGCGGCCTATCGGCGTAGGCAATCGCCGGTATCCGTTCCCCCGCCGCCCACGCCACACACCGAATCCCCGCCGGATGGCCGCGCACCGCCGGTGGCGCGGCGTCTACTTCTGGGCGTGCTGCCCCAGATAGAACAGCAGCCACACGAAGCCCGCGAACACGTGAGTGCCGAAGATGTAGAAGAAGGCGCGCAGGGCGACCCCCTTCTCCTTCCACTTCTCGTGGTCCGCCGCCGCGGTCGCGTCCTCGGGCGTGTTCTCGCTCACGTGGCCTCTCCCCGGCGGTTGCCTGACACGGCGCCGCATCAAGAGCTGGTCGTTGCACTCCACGGCCCCGCAATCCTAGCGGTGCTCTTCCCCCGGCCCCGGAGCGCTCCCGCGCCCCGGGCGCCCCGCCCGCGCGGGCACCGTCAGCCGAGGTGCGTCGGGGAAGAGGCCGACGGGGTCAGGAGGCGGGGGGCGCCCGTGCCGTCCGCCGGGACCGTCCAGAGGTCGGTGGTGTCCACCGAGCCCTCGGCCGGCAGGGCGTAGGCCACGGTGCGGTCGTCCAGCCAGAAGGCCTGGTCGTCCACACTGCGCTTCTCCGCGAGAGGCTGCTCCCGCAGCGTCCGCAGGTCCATCACGTGCTCGCGCCACAAGGAGGCGCCGCGCGCCACCCGCTTCTTGTAGACGACCCGTGTCCCGTCCGGGGACAGCGACGGGCACTCGACGTTCGGGGCGAGGGTGGTGAGGCTGCGCCGCGCGATCGAGCCCTTCACCAGGTAGGTCTGGCCGGCGGTGCCGAGGGTGGCGTAGAAGGTGTCGTCGTCCTCGGCGAAGGTGACGCCCCAGACGTTCACGTCCGAGGAGGTGTAGGGCCGCCCGTCCCGCAGGACCGAGAACTTCTCCAGGTCCGGTTCGAGCGCCCAGGTACGGGTGTCCACGATCGCGGTGCGGGTGGAGAAGAACGCGGCCCCGTAGGACTCCCCGGAGACGAAGACCGTCCAGGCGGCGAAGTGGCCGCTCGGGGAGACCCGGGCCCGGGACGGAGTGCCCGCGAGCGGGAAGGCGTGCACCGTGTGCAGCTCGGAATCGACGATCAGGGCCTGGTTGTCCTGGGCGAGCGCGCCCGGCGTCGAATTCAGGCAGACGCCGGTCCCGGCGGCCGCGTGGAAGCGCCGGCAGGTGAGGGCGGAGGCGGTCCGCTCCGCCTGCGGTGTCCGGGCCGGGACCGAGACGAGGGCTCCGCGGTGCGGGCCGGGGGCGGCGTTGAGGAAGGCCAGCCCGGCCGGCCGGCCGAGCGTGACCCGGCCCTCCGCGACCGCCGGGTCGCCCTCGCGGGTCTGTCCGGCGCGGGCGGCGGAGCGCAGCACCAGCGTGGTGCCGAGCCCCCCGAGGAGCAGAACGGCCAGCGCGAGTACGAGCAGTCGGCGGGAGCGCGTCATCGGGGATCCTCGGGGCGTCGGGGCGTCGGGGCGTCGGGGCGTCGGGGCCTTGGGACGGTCGGGGTCGGGCCGTCGGGTCCGGCCGTCGGTCATCCGGCGGGCCCGGGAGCTCCGCCCCGGGCCGACGGGCGCAGTACGCGGCCGGCCACCACCGCGCAGCAGCACAGGCCGGCCGCGGCGGAGGCGAGCGCCGGACCCGCGCCCCAGAGGGTCCAGACGGCGCCGAAGGCGAGGGAACAGCCGAAGCGGGCCAGCGCCTGGCCGGTGCCGACGAGGGCGAGGCCGGTGGCCCGCAGCCGCGCGGGGACGGTCGCGCCGACCGCGGCGGGCAGGACCCCGTCGGTGGCGGCGTAGAACAGGCCGTGCAGCGCGAGGACCACGTACGGGAGGGCGGGCAGGCCGGGGGCCCACAGCAGCAGCCCGTATCCGGCCAGCAGGAGCGCGTGCCCGCCGAGGAAGACGCTGCGGCGCCCGATCCGGTCGGCGAGGGCGCCCGCCGGTACGGCCAGCAGCAGGAAGACGGCGGCCGTCCCCAGCGGCAGCAGCGGGAACCAGCGCTCGCCCACACCGGCGCGGTCCTGGAGCAGGAGGTAGAGGAAGGAGTCGCTGACGGTGGTCAGGCCCAGCAGGGCCGCGCACCCCGCCAGCGCGCGCAGCCGGGGCAGGCGCAGCAGGGCCAGCGCCTCCCGCAGGTCCACCCCGCCCGGCTCCGCCGGGGCGCCGGCTCCCGCGAGGCCCGGGCCGGGCTGCGCCCCCGACGGGACGAACAGCACCAGCACCACCACCCCGAGCACGGCCACGCAGGCGCTGACACCGAAGACGGCGTCGTACCCGTCGAGCGTCAGCCCCAGGATGAGGAAGGCGGCGAGGGGACCCAGCAGGGCCCCGGTGGTGTCCATGGCACGGTGCACGCCGAAGGCGCGGCCCTGTAACGCGGCGGGAGTGGAAAGGGAGATCAGTGCGTCGCGCGGGGCGGTGCGCAGGCCCTTCCCGGTGCGCTCCAGGGCGAGGACCGCGCCGAGCGGGCCGAGGCCGTGGGCGAGCAGCAGCAGCGGTTTGCACAGGGCGGACAGGCCGTAGCCGAGGCCGGCGACCAGCTTGTGGTTCCGGACCCGGTCGGCGAGGTGCCCGCCGGCCAGCTGGACCAGGGCGCCGACGCCGTTGTAGACGCCGTCGAGCGCGCCGAAGCCGAGCGGACTCAGGCCCAGCCCGGCGACCAGGTACAGGGGCAGGACCGCGGTGACCATCTCCGAGGAGACGTCGGTGATCAGGCTGACCGTGCCCAGTGCGAGGACGGCAGCGGCGACGCGGGGACCCCGGCCGGGCGCCCTCTCCCGTGCGCCCCCGGGGCCGCCGGGCGCGGAGCGGTCCGCGAGGTACATGCTCTGGGGCTCCCGGTGCCGGCGGTCTCGATCACTCGTGTCTGGATCACTCGTACGTGTGGGTGAACCCTAGTGCGGCGGCGGCTCGACTGCCCGGCATACGGCCTGATTCGGCAAGGGGACGTCAGCCCTGCCGCCGGCTGCTCTCGTCGCGCAGCCACGTGGAGAAGTCGCCGGCCCGGACGGCCTTGCGGGCGCCCCGGCGGGCGGCGAGGGCCGCCACGGCGAACACCGCCACCCCGGGCAGCAGACCGGGCCGCTCCCGCAGCAGGGCCCGCAGGTCACCCGCACTGGTGCGCGCCGAGGGGACGCCCGCCTCCGGGGCCGCCGACGCCTGGTGGCGCTCAAGCTCGGCGGAGGAAGTCGCCGCTCGGATCCGCCGCTTGATCAGATCGGCCCAGGTGCGCGGAGGGTGCACCACCACCCGGGCCTCCTCGACCACGCACCGCTCGTGCGGCCCGAAGGCGAGCGAGGCGGCCAGGTCGTCGGCCATCAGGGGCGGCAGGGCGGCGATCCGGGCGTGCCCCGGCCCGGACACCGCGATGACCCCGCGCCCGAACAGCCCCTCGCGGACGGCCGGGAGCCGCTCCCACACCCGGTAGTACGCCCGGACCGCCCAGGCGCAGCCCGCCAGCGGGATGTCCCGCCCGGGGGCCGCGGCGAGCAGCTCCGGACGGGCGGCGAGGGCGCCGGCCAGGGCCCGTACGTCCCGCGCCCCGAGCACGACGTCGGCGTCCACGTACAGCCGGGGGAAGCCCCGCGCGTGCTCGTCGCCCACCCGGAGCGCCGTGTGCTTGGAAGGGACCGGGATTTCCACGACCCGTACTCGCGGCCCCCGCGCGGCCGCCACCGCGGCGGTGTCGTCCGTACAGCCGTTGCACACCACGACGATGTCGGGCCCCGGTTCCGGGCCGTCCGCCAGGAGCGCATCGAGGAGCCGGCCGAGGACCCGGCCCTCGTTGTGGGCCGGGATCACGATGCTGGTCACCCCGGAAGTATGCACGCTCGAACGCCCGCGCCCCCCGTTTCCGTCAACTCCCCCCGGGGGTAGGTCGGGTGGTCTAGATTGAACGCAGCCGACCGGATTCGGCGTGCTTCGGCGACGCTGCGATCCAGCCGGAGCAGGGCAGTTGGGCAAGTACGGGTTCGGCGGCGTGGGGGAAACAGGCCGCCTGCCCGGGGCCGGACCGGCGCGAGGGGTGCCGGACGGCCGGGGGGCGGAAGTACGCGGAACACGCGGGCAGCGGTTGTGGGGGGCCATCACCGTCGGGAGGGTCAGGCACGGGTCGCGCAGGCACCCGGGCCTTCGTCGACGGCACCCCCTTCCTTCGCACGCGTCCGTCGCGTCCTTCCTTCACATGCGTCCCGGCCATGGGTTGTCGACACGCCGGCCGGCGTGTGCGCAGGAAGGGGAACGCTGTGAAGGACACCGCGAGGAACGCGGGGCGTGACGCCGGGGCCGGGGCCCCGGCCCCGGGACCGGTGGAGCCGTTAGGCGTCGCCGTCGTCGGCGCGGGCTACTGGGGGCCCAATCTCGTCCGCAACTTCCAGTCCAGTGCGGAGTTCCGGCTCCGCTGGCTGTGCGATCTGGACGTGGACCGGGCCCGCAGGGTCCTCGGCGGGTACTCGACGGTCCAGGCGACCGCGGACTACGCGGCGGTCCTCGCCGACCCGGCCGTCGACGCCGTGGCCGTGGCCACCCCGGCCGGCACCCACCTCGACGTCGCCCTGGCCGCCCTGCGCGCCGGCAAGCACGTGCTCGTCGAGAAGCCCCTCGCCGCCACGTACGAGGACGGCCTGAGGCTGGTGACCGAGGCCGAGGAACGCGGTCTCACCCTCATGTGCGACCACACCTACTGCTACACCCCGGCCGTGGCCCGCATCCGGGAGATGGTCCGCTCCGGTGAACTCGGCGACATCCAGTTCGTCGACTCCGTCCGGATCAACCTCGGGCTCGTCCAGAAGGACGTGGACGTCCTGTGGGACCTGGCCCCCCACGACCTCTCGGTCCTCGACTTCATCCTCCCGGACCACGTCCGGCCGGTCGCCGTCGCCGCGACCGGTGCCGACCCGATCGGCGCCGGCCAGTCCTGCGTGGCCTATCTGACGCTCCAGCTCAACACCGGCGCCATCGCGCACGTCCACGTCAACTGGCTGTCCCCGGTGAAGGTCCGCACGACCATGGTCGGAGGCTCCAAGCGCACCCTGGTGTGGGACGACCTCAACCCCACCCAGCGCGTGGCGGTGTACGACCGCGGAGTGGACCTCACCGCCCCCCAGGAGATCGGCGCGGACGAGCGCCGCGACATGCTCGTCTCCTACCGGAGCGGCGACATGGTGGCGCCCGCGCTCGTCGAGAAGGAAGCCCTGCGCACCATGGTCGAGGAGTTCGCCGCCGCGATCCGGACGCGCCGGCCGGCGCAGACCGACGGCCGGGCGGGCCTGCAGGTCCTCGACATCCTCGAAGCAGCCTCCCGGAGCCTTGAGTTCCGCGGCGCGGTCGTCGGACTGCGCACCGGTCGCTGACCCTTCGGCACGACACACCATGACCGACTCAGTAGGGGCGAGGCGTTGAGCAGCGTACGAGGCAAGAGGATTCTGGTCACCGGCGGAGCGGGCACGATCGGCTCGCACGTGGTGGACCTGCTGGTGGACCACGGGGCCCGCGAGATCGTGGTGCTCGACAACTTCGTGCGGGGGCGGAGCGCCAACCTGGCCCGCGCCCTGCCCAGCGGCGTCGTGGACGTCGTCGAGGGCGACATCCGCGACACGGCCGCCGTGCGCAAGGCGACCGAGGGCGCCGACCTGGTGTTCCACCTGGCCGCCATCCGGATCACCCAGTGCGCCGAGGAACCGCGGCTCGCGAACGAGGTGATGGTCGACGGCACCTTCAACGTACTGGAGGCCGCGGCGGCCGTCGGGGTGGGCAAGGTGATCGCCTCGTCCTCGGCCTCGGTCTACGGGCTGGCGGAGGCCTTCCCCACCACCGAGCGCCACCACCCGTACAACAACGACACCTTCTACGGGGCGGCGAAGGCCTTCAACGAGGGCATGCTGCGCAGCTTCCACTCCATGTACGGCCTGGACTACGTCGCACTGCGCTACTTCAACGTGTACGGGCCCCGGATGGACATCCACGGCCTCTACACCGAGGTGCTGATCCGGTGGATGGAGCGGATCGCCGCGGGCGAGCCCCCGCTGATCCTCGGCGACGGCACCCAGACCATGGACTTCGTCCACGTCAGGGACATCGCGCGGGCCAACCTGCTGGCCGCCGAATCGGACCTGACCGACGAGGTGTTCAACGTCGCGAGCGGCACGGAGACGAGCCTCCTCGAACTGGCGCTGGCCCTGCTGGAGGCCATGGGCGCGGACGGCCTGGTGCCCGAGCACGGCCCCGCGCGCGCCGTGAACGGGGTGACCCGCCGGCTCGCGGACACCTCGCAGGCCGCGGCGCGCCTCGGCTTCACGGCCGGGATCGACCTGCGCGGCGGTCTGCGGGACCTGGTGGACTGGTGGCGGGCCGAACGCGCGGCCGACGCGACCGCCGGCACCGTCACCGGCTCCGCCATCGCCGCAAGCAACCCCGCCGCCGGCACCGGCGCGCCCGGGGAGGCGGGGCGATGAGCACCGGCAGCCCCACACCCGCCCGCATCCCGGTGATGGTCCCGTGGCTCGGCGAGGAGGAGGCACGCGCCGCCGCCGACGCGGTCCTCTCCGGCTGGGTCGCCCAGGGCCCCCGCGTCGCGGAGTTCGAGCGGGCCTTCGCCGAACGGGTCGGCGCCGAGCACGGCATCGCGGTGAGCTCGTGCACCACCGCCCTGCACCTGGCGCTGATCGCCCTGGACCTCGGCCCGGGCGACGAGGTGGTCGTCCCCTCCCTGTCGTTCATCGCCACGGCCAACGCCGTGCGCTACGTGGGCGCGCACCCGGTCTTCGCCGACGTCGAGGAAGCCACCGGGAACCTGACCCCGGCCACCGTGGCCGCGGTGCGCACCCCGCGGACGAAGGCGGTGCTCGCCGTCCACCAGGGCGGGGTGCCGGCGGACGTGCACGCCCTGCGTGCGGCCTGCGCCGACTGGGGCGTCGCCCTGGTCGAGGACGCCGCCTGCGGCATCGGCGCGACCGTGGGCGGCAAGTCCGTCGGCCACGGCGCCCTGCTCGCCGCCTGGTCCTTCCACCCCCGCAAGGTGATCACCACCGGCGAGGGCGGCATGGTCACCACGGACGACGCCCAGTGCGCGCAGCGCCTGCGCCGGCTGCGCGAGCACGGCATGAGCGTGTCCGCGGCCGAGCGGCACGCGAGCAGCAAGCCGATCGCCGAAAGCTACCTGGAGGTCGGCTACAACTACCGGATGACCGACATCCAGGCCGCGGTGGGCCTGGTGCAACTGGGCAGGCTGGACGAGATCGTGGCCCGCCGGCGCGCGCTCGCCGACCGGTACGCGCAGCTGCTCGCCCCCGTTCCGGGCCTGCGCCCGGTCCGCGACCCCGCTCACGGCGAGGGCAACTTCCAGTCGTACTGGGTCCTGCTGACCGAGGACTTCCCCCTGCGCCGGGACGATCTGCTCGCGGTGCTCGCCGGGGCCGGGATCTCGGCCCGGCGCGGGATCATGGCCTCGCACCTGGAACCGGCGTACGCCGGACACGGGGCGGCGGCGCTGCCGGTGACCGAGCGGATCAGCCGGGATTCGCTGATCCTGCCCCTGTTCCACACGATGACGCAGGACCAGCAGGACCGGGTGGTGGCGGTGCTCCGCGAACAGGCCGCCGGATGACCGGCCCGGCCACCGACGACCTGCTCGTCGTGGGCGCGGGCGGCTTCGCCCGAGAGACCGCCCAGGCCGTACGGGACACGGCCGCCGACGACCTCGCGCACGGCCGCGCCCCGCGGTGGCGCCTCGCCGGGCACCTCGACGACGACCCGGCCCTGCACGGCCGTGACGTCGACGGCGTGCCCGTGCTGGGCGCCTGCGGCCTGGTCCACGAGTTGCCGGCCGCCCGGGTGGTGGTCTGCGTCGGCAGCCCGCGCGACTACGCGGTACGGGCCCGCCTGGTACGCCGCCTGGCCCTGCCCGAGGCGCGGTACGCGACGGTGGTCCATCCCACGGCGGCGGTCTCGGTGTCCTCGGTGCTCGGCGCGGGCTCCGTGCTGCTCGCCCACTGCGTGCTGACCGCGGCCGTCCGGGTCGGGGCCCACGTGGCGGTCATGCCGCACACGGTCCTCACCCACGACGACACCGTCGGGGACTTCGCGACGCTCGCCTCGGGGGTCCGCCTCGGCGGCGGGGTGCGGCTGGGGCGGGGGGCGTACGTGGGCGCGGGTGCGCTGGTCCGGGAGTACACCACGATCGGCGCCTGGTCGCTGACGGGCATGGGCAGCACGGTCCTGGCCGATGTACCGCCCGGCGAGGTGTGGGCCGGAAGTCCCGCCCGCCGGCTGCGCGAGGCGGACGGCCCGGCGCTCGACGAGCTGCGGGCCGAGGGCAAGGAGAGCAGCGGCCGCAGGCCGCGGACACGGATGGGGAGCACAACCGGATGAACCAGATACCGCTCGTCGACCTGAAGGCCGCGCACGCCGAGGTCGCCGGGGAGTTACGCGCCGGCTTCGACCGGGTGCTCGCCGACACCGCCTTCATCGGCGGCGAGGAGGTCCGCGCCTTCGAGCGCGAGTACGCCGCCTTCTCCGGGGTCGGGCACTGCGTCGGCGTCGCCAACGGCACCGACGCGCTGGAACTGGCCCTGCGGGCGAGCGGGGTGGGCGTCGGGGACGAGGTGGTGCTGCCCGCCAACACGTTCATCGCCACCGCCGGAGCCGTCGCCCGGATCGGCGCCCGGCCGGTCCTCGTGGACTGCCTCCCCGACACCCTGCTGATGGACCCGCAGGCCGCACTGGACGCGGTCGGCAAGGCCACGCGGGCCGTGGTCCCGGTCCACCTGTACGGGCAGTGCGCCGCCGCAGCGGAGCTGGCCGCGCGGCTGCCCGCGCACGTCAAGGTCGTGGAAGACGCCGCGCAGAGCCAGGGCGCGAGCCGGGACGGCCGTACCCCCGGAAGTGGGGGGATCGCCGCGACCAGCTTCTACCCGGGCAAGAACCTGGGCGCGTACGGAGACGCCGGCGCGGTGGTGACCGACGACGCGGAGACGGCCGAGCTGGTGCGGGCGCTCGCCAACCACGGCGGCACCGCCAAGTATCGCCACGACGTCGCCGGGTTCAACAGCCGGCTGGACGGACTCCAGGCCGTGGTGCTGCGGGCGAAACTGGCCCGGCTCGCCGAGGGAAACGCCGCCCGCCGCGCGGCCGCCGCCCGCTACGACGCGCTGCTGGGCGAGCAGGCCGCTGCCGGACGCCTGACCCTGCCGGTCACCGCCGAGGGCAACGTCCACGTGTGGCACCTCTACGTCGTCCGTGTCCACGGCGCCGACCGTGACGCCGTCGTCGGCAAGCTCAACGCCGAGGGGATCGGCGCGGGCGTGCACTACCCGGCCCCGGTGCACCTCACCCCGGCCTTCGCCCACCTCGGCCACGGACGCGGGGACTTCCCGCACGCGGAGCGGGCCGCGGACCGGATGCTCTCCCTCCCGCTCTTCCCGCAGATCACCGCCGCCCAACAGGAGCGGGTCGTGGACGCACTCACCGGCGCCCTGCGCTGACGCACCGTGCTGACGTAAAAAAGAGGTACAGATGAACAGACGGACAAGGCTGCTCCGGTACGGCCTCTTCACCGTGATCGCGGCCCTGTTGGGCGCGGTCCTCCCTCCCTCCGCGGTGGCGGGTGCGGCGGACCCCTGCGGTCCCGGCACGAACGCGATCGTGTGCGAGAACTCCAAGCCGGGCACGCCGATGTCCGACTGGTTCGCGCCCAGCGCCTACGGTGACATCAAGGGCTTCAGCGCCCAGACGAGCGTCCAGCCGGGCGAAACCGTGCAGTTCAAGGTCCAGTCGCCGTCCCCGTACCGGATCTCGGTCTACCGGCTGGGCCACTACGGGGGCAACGGCGCCCGCCTGCAGTCGACCGAGGCCCAGGCGGCCCAGACCTACCCGGCGAACGTGCTGGCCGGCGGCAACCCGCGCAGCTGCACCACCAAGGCCGCCACCGGCCTGGTCGACTGCGGCAACTGGCCCGTCACCGCGACCTGGACCGTACCGGCCGATGCCGTCTCGGGCGTGTACATCGCCAACCTCGACCAGGCGGACGGCAACGGGGTCATGCCCTATCCCTTCGTCGTCCGCAACGACGCCTCCCACTCCGACATCGTCGTCCAGACCAGTGACCAGACCTGGCAGGCCTACAACAACTACGGCGGCCAGGACCTCTACGACGGCGGCGGACCCGCCCCCGACGGCCGGGCGTACGAGGTCAGCTACAACCGGCCGATGGACATCGGCGGGGAGAACGGGATCTACGGGTCCGAGTTCCAGATGATCGCCTGGCTGGAGCGCAACGGGTACGACGTGAGCTACATGTCCGGGATCGACATGTCGACCCGCGGCGCGACGCAGCTGCGCAACCACAAGGTCTTCATGTCCTCCGGACACGACGAGTACTGGACTCAGGAGCAGTTCACCAACGCCCTGGGCGCGCGCCGCGCCGGAGTCCACCAGACCTACTTCAGCGGCAACGAAGTCTTCTGGAAGACCCGCCTCGCCCCGAGCATCGACGGCGCCGCCACGGCGAACCGGACACTGGTCTGCTACAAGGAGACCAAGCTCTCCTTCCCCCAGCCCAACGGCGTCCCCGACCCCAGCGGCATCTGGACGGGCACCTTCATGGACCCGGCCAGCGCCGCGAACGGGCGGCCCTACCAGCCGCAGAACCAGCTGACCGGCTCCCTGTTCAGCGTCAACGGCTACCGCAGTGACGCGATCACCGTCCCGGGCTCGTTCGCCAGGATGCGGCTGTGGCGGAACACCACCGTCGCGAGCCTGACCCCCTCCCAGACCGCCACCTTCCCCGTCGGCACCCTCGGCTACGAGTGGGACAGCGACGTGGAGGACGCGGCCCGCCCGCCCGGACAGATCCAGCTCTCGTCCACGACGGTGGACATCAACGACGGGAAGCTGCGGCTCGACTACGGGAACACGTACGGGAACGGCACCGCGACCCACAGCCTGCTCGCCTTCCGTGACCAGACCTCCCACGCGCTCGTCTTCGGCACCGGCACCGTCCAGTGGTCCTGGGGCCTGACCAACATGCCCACGGGCAACCCCGACGACGCGGTGGTCACCGAGGACAAGCGGATGCAGCAGGCCACGGTGAACGTCTTCGCCGACATGGGCGTCCAGCCGGGCTCCCTGCAGACCGACCTCGTCCGGGCGACCGCGTCCACGGACGCCACGGGCCCCGCCGTCACGGTGACCAGCCCGGCGGCGAACGCCACGGTGCCCGCCCTGCGCCCGGTGACCATCACGGGCACCGCCGCCGACAGCGGCGGCGGCGTGGTGGCCCGGGTGGAGGTCTCCACCGACGGCGGGACCACCTGGAAGGCGACCACGGGCATCGGTTCGTGGAGCTACAAGTGGACCCCCACCGCGCCCGGAACCGCCCAGATCAAGGTCCGCGCCGTCGACGACAGCGTCAACATCGGCGCCACCACCACCGTGCCGCTGACCGTCGGCCCCCAGCAGTGCCCCTGCACCGTCTGGCCGGCCGCGGCCGTACCGGGCACCGTCAACGCCGGCGACGGCAGCGCCGTCGAACTCGGCGTGAAGATCCGTACCACCGCGCCCGGTTCCATCACCGGCGTACGCTTCTACAAGTCACCCGCCAACACCGGCACCCACACCGGCAGCCTGTGGAGCAGCACGGGCCAGCGCCTGGCCACGGGCACCTTCACCAACGAGACGGCCTCCGGCTGGCAGCAGCTGAACTTCTCCTCGCCGGTCCCGGTGAAGGCCAACACCACCTACATCGCCTCCTACTTCGCCCCGCACGGCGGGTACTCCCACGACACCACCTTCGCCTCGTCCGACGCGGGCCTGGCCCCGCTGACCGCACTGCGCAGCGGCACCGACGGCGGGAACGGCGTCTACCGCTACAGCGCCACCGGCGGATTCCCCTCCACGGCCTCCTCCGGCAGCAACTACTGGGTGGACGCCGTCCTGGACACCTCCACCGCCAGCACGACGCCGCCCACCGTCACCTCCACCACACCCCAGTCCGCCGCGACGGGCACCGCGATCACCACGGCGGTGAAGGCCACCTTCAACGAGGCCGTCGACGCGGACACGCTGGTGTTCACCCTGAAGGACGCGGGCGGCGCCACCGTCCCGGGCAGCAAGGTCCTCGACGCCTCCAACAGCGCCACCTTTACCCCCTCCACCGAGCTGGGGCTGAACAGCACCTACACGGCGTCCGTGCAGAGCGCCGACCTGTGGGGCAACACCATGGCCGCTCCCGTGACCTGGACCTTCACCACCAGCGCGAGCCCACCGACGGTGAACTGCCCCTGCACCCTGTGGAGTCCGGCCACCCAGCCGACCACCGCCGCCGTCGGGGACGACACGAACTCCGTCGAGCTGGGCACCCGCTTCCAGTCCGCCGTGAACGGCTACGTCACCGGCATCACCTTCTACAAGGGCCCGGGCAACACCGGCACCCACACCGGCAGCCTCTGGTCCGCCGACGGCACGCTCCTGGCCACCGGAACCTTCGGCAGCGAGACCCTCTCCGGCTGGCAGCAGCTCCACTTCGCCACCCCGGTGCCGGTCACCGCAGGCACCTCCTACGTGGCCTCCTACCACGCGCCGAACGGCAAGTACGCGGTCGACGGCGGCTACTTCACGGCAGCGCACCGCTCCTACCCGCTGGTCGCCCCCGCCGACGGCAGCGGAGGCGCCAACGGTCTCTACACGTACGGGACGGCGACCGCCTTCCCCACCCACACCTTCGGCTCGGTGAACTACTGGGTCGGCCCCGTCTTCACCACCACGCCGCCGGCCGCCCTCGCCGCCGACGGCTCGAACGGTTCGACGGAGGTGTCCGGCCGGTGAGCACCGTCAGCGTGGTGATCCCCTGCTACAAGTACGGCCACTTCCTGGCCGACTGCGTCAAGAGCGTCCTCGACGAACAGGACGGCGTCGACGTACGGGTACTGATCATCGACGACGCCTCTCCCGACGACTCCGCGGACGTCGCCCGCGCCCTGGCCGCCTCGGACCCCCGGATCGAGGTCCGGGTCCACGAGCGCAACCAGGGTCATATCGCCACCTACAACGAGGGCCTCCTGGAGTGGGCCGACGGGGACTACACCGCCCTGCTCTCGGCCGACGACCGGCTGGTGCCCGGGGCCCTGGTGCGCGCCGCCGCCCTGCTCGACGCACACCCCGAAGCCGGCTTCTGCTACGGCAGACCGCTGAAGTTCCGCCACGGCGGGCCGCTCCCCGCGGCCCGCACCCGCAGCACCGGCTCGGTGGTCTACCCGGGACGGTGGTGGCTGGAACGGCGCTTCCGGGAGGGCACGGGCTGCATCACCTCGCCCGAGGTGGTCGTCCGCAGCAGCCTCCAGCGCAAGGTCGGGGGCTACGACCCCGAACTCCCGCACGCCGGGGACATCGAGATGTGGATGCGGCTCGCGGCGCACGCCGACGTCGGCTACGTCCGCGGGGCCGACCAGGCCTTCTACCGCGTCCACGGCAACAACATGTCCACCACGGACTTCGGCGGCCAGCTCGACGACCTGCGCCAGCGGCTCGTCGCCTTCGACTCGGTCCTGGAGAAGTGCGCCGGCCTGCTGCCCGAGGCGGACCGCCTGTCCACGGCGGCCCGCACCCGGCTCGCCCGGTACGCGCTGCGGCGGGCCTACCGCGCCTACGACCGCGGACGTACCGGGGTGGTGCCGGTGGAGGAGCTGGAGGCCTTCGCCGCCGCATGCCTGCCCGAGTACACCGGGCTCGCCGAGTACCGGGCGCTGCTCAGACGCCGGAGGATCGGGGCCCGGGTGATGCCGTACCTCCAGCCGCTGGTGCTCTCGGCCGTCGCCGACCGGGGCCGCGAATGGCTGTGGTGGCAGTCGTGGAAACGCCGGGGGATCTGATGCACGCCCAGCACGGCTCAGCCGGCTGCCGCGGCCGCGGGAACCCGGCTCTCGGCGGCCCGATCCGGACCGGCGTCGGCGCGCTCGCGCCGGCGCCGGCTGCGGCCCGCCGACAGCCGCTCGGTCCACAGCGCGCCCGCCACGGCGCAGAGCGCGGCCAGCAGTGCCGTCCCGGCCAGCCCGCGGCTCTTGGTCCCGGTCTGCGCGACCGAGGTCGGCGGCACCAGCAGGGTCACGCTCATCCGCGCCGCGGCCGGGATCTGCTGCTCGTCCTGCAGGGCCGTCAGGTGCCCGGTGTAGACCTCGATCACCTTCCGCACGGTCCGGTCGGCCACGGCCGGATCGGCGTGCTCCGCCTGTACCTGCAGGGAGGGGATCAGATAGCGCGGGGTGACGCTGGTGCCGCTGTTGCGCGGGATCAGCCGGTACGTGCCCTGCACGCCCGCGGCGCGCAGCTCGACCGCCCCGGCGGGGGAGTCCAGCTGCTGCACCGCCGCATAGGAGACGGCGGCGAGCGGCGGCTGGAGGTTGGCGAGCTGGTTCGGATGGGTCCCGGTCGCCGGGGGCTTCAGCACGACGATCGCCGAACTCACGTGGGTGACGGCCGGGTGGAGCACCTGCAGGGCTCCGACGGCCGCGAGGACCGCCGCCAGGAGCAGGACGTACCAGCGGCGGCGCAGCGTGCGGAACAACTCTCCGGGCGACACAGGATTCCTTCCGTCGCGATCGATCTTTCCAGGACGCCGGGCGGCCCGCCATCGGTTCCGGCAGCTCGCCGGAGGCGCTCGTGAACATCGGTGAGATCGGCGCGGTCCTGCGGCGCCGCTGGTACGTGATGGTGCCCCTGACGCTGATCGGACTCCTCGCCGGGCTGCACCTGTACCGGTCCGTGCCGGTGTCCTACCAGTCCCAGAGCTCGGTGGCCCTGCTCGACTCCACGGCGGTCGCCGAACTGGCCCCGGCCTTCGGCAACCCCATCGCGAACGCGGGCGGTTCGCTGGTCGTGACCGCCGACGTGCTGATCAGGACCCTGTCGGGAGCCGACGCGGCCCGGGACCTGCACGGCCTCGGCGTCACCGACCCTTACACGGTCGGCTTCGCGGCGAACACCTCGGGGCCGCTGCTGACCCTGACCGTCACCGGCACCGACCGGGCCAAGGTGCTTCAGGAGACGAACACCCTCACCGTCTTCGCCGGAGAACAGCTGGGCGCCCTCCAGGCGGCCGCCAAGGTGGAGCCCGCCTACTTCGTGCAGACGGCCCCGGTGGTGCTGCCGCAGACCCCGAGGCCCCAGCTCAAGAGCCGCTACCAGCAGGTGCTGGCGGTGGTCATCGCCGGTGTCACCGCCGGGTTCACCCTCTCCTTCGTCACCGAGAGCGTGGTCGCGGCCCTGCGCCGCAGGCGTGAGGCCTCCGCCCCGACCGGGGCGGCGCGGACGCGCGGACGGCGCAGGGCCCGGATCCGGGAGCTCGACGCCACCGCGATCCTCACCGGCTACCTCGTTCTGGCCTTCTTCATCCCCTCGAACCTGACCCTGCCGGGACTGGGCGGGGTGGGAACCCCGGCCAACGTATGGGCGCTGCTCGGGCTGTTCTGGTACCTGGCCACCTGGATGACCGGCCGCATCCGGCCGCCCGCGGGCACACGGCTGCCCCGGGTCGTGGTGTGGCTGCTGGCCGTCTCGGTGCTCGCCTCCTACCTGGCGAACGCCTCCCGGGGCAGCTCGCACAAGGAGGTGCTCGGGGCGGACCGGGGGCTGATCGGGCTGCTCGTCTGGGTGTCCCTGGTCGTGCTGGTCACGGCCGGCATCCAGGACCGGGCCCGCCTCGACGTGCTGCTGCGGCGGGCCGTGGTGATGGCCGCCGTGGTCGCCGCCATCGGCTACTACGACTTCTTCACCGCGACCAACATCGCCGAGCGCATCAGCATCCCGGGGCTCCGGTCGAGCGTCGCGCAGATCACCGCCATGGACCGCGGGGCGTTCACCCGGCCGCGCTCCACCACCGCCCAGCCCCTGGAGTTCGGCGGCATGCTCGCCCTGCTGCTGCCGTTCGCCGTGCAGCAGGCCTTCGACCCGGTCCGCCGGCACCTGAGCGGCCTGCGCCGCTGGGGGGCGGTGGCCCTGATGGGCGGCGCCCTGCCGCTGACGGTGTCGCGGACCTCCATCATCGGGGCGCTGATCGTGGTGCTGGTGATGGTGCCTCGGTGGAAGCCGCAGCGGCGGTGGACCGCGATCGGCCTGCTCCTGGGTTCCGTCGCCTGCTTCAAGGTCCTCGTTCCCGGGCTGATCGGCACCATCACCACCCTCTTCGGGTCCTTCCTGTCGAACTCCGACAGCAGTACCCAGGCCCGTACCGTCAAGTACAGCGCGATCGTGCCCTACCTCGAAGAGCACCCCCTGTTCGGGCGGGGCCTGGGCACCTTCACCCCGGACCTCTACTTCTTCACCGACAACCAGTACATGCTGACCCTCGCGGAGATGGGACTGCTCGGCCTCGTCGCGCTCCTGGCCCTGTTCCTCACGGGGATCCACCAGGGCGGGGCCATCCGCCGCCTCGCCGCGAGCGAGTCCGACCGGGAGCTGGGGCAGGCCTACTTCGCCTCCGCCCTCGTCGCCCTGGTCAGCAGCGCCACCTTCGACGCCCTCAGTTTCCCGATGTTCGCCGGGCTGTTCTTCCTGACGATCGCCGCCGGCGGCAGTCACCTCGGCTTCCTGCGGCGCGCGGCGCCGAAGCCCCCGACCGTGGAGTCCCCATGCCCTCCCCTCACCCCGCCGCGGGTACCGGTCCCGTAGCCGTCCTCGTCGTCACCTGGAACAGCGCCCGGGTCCTGCCCGGGTTCCTCGCCTCCCTGCCGGACGGCATGGCCGGACTGGACTGGCGCCTGGTCGTCGCCGACAACGACTCCGCCGACGGCACCGTCGACGTGGTCCGTTCCCTGGCCCCGGACGCGACGGTCGTCCAGACCGGCCGCAACGCCGGGTACGCGGCCGGGGTGAACGCCGCCCTGGAGGCCGCCGCCGGGTGGGAGGGCGGCTTCCGTGCCGCTCTCGTGTGCAACGCCGACATCCGGATGCGACGGGGCACCGCCCGGCTGCTCGTCGACGCACTCGACGCCCCCCTCTCCGGCGGCCGCACCGTGGGCATCAGCGTCCCCCTGCTGTACGAGGAGGACGGGACACTGCACCACTCGCTGCGCCGCGAGTCCCGCGTCACGCGCGCGCTCGGCGAGGCGGTGGTGGGCAACCGCCGCGCGGGGCGCTTCCCGCGGTGGAGCGAACTGGTCACCGACCCGTCCGCGTACCGGCGGCCGACGGTCGCCGACTGGGCGACCGGCGCCCTGATGGCACTCTCCCGGGCCTGCCTGGACGCCTGCGGCCCCTGGGACGAATCGTTCTTCCTGTACTCGGAGGAGACCGAATACTGCCTGCGCGCCCGCGACCGGGGTTTCGTCACCCGGCTCCGGCCCGAGGCCTCGGCCACCCACCTCGGCGGGGACTCGCAGGTGTCGCCGCGCCTGTGGACGCTGCTCACCCTCAACCGCGTACGGCTCTACGGCCGCCGGCACGGCCGGCTGGCCACGGCCGCCTTCCGCGGCGCCGTCCTGCTGAGGGAAGGCTCGCGGGCCCTGCTCGGCCGCCCCGCGAGCCGTGCGGCGGCGCGGGCCCTGGCCAGCCCCTCCGCTCTGCGGGTCACGCCGGGACCCTGACCGGGCCGGCGGCCGGACCGGGGTGGCCCCGGCGGGCTCATCCGGAGGGCGTCCGGCCGTCCCAGGCGGTGTAGAAGCTCTCCGGGTTGACGAGGTACCGGACGGTGGGCCGGGGCAGGTGGCGGACCTCGTGGCGGCGGGCGAAGCGGCGTACGAGCTCCCAGTCCTCGCGGGGCAGCACCTCGGGAGTGCGCCGCAGCCGGCTGAAGTACAGGGACCGGCTGCGGCGGGCCACGAAGGCGTTGGTGTCGAGGAAGGCCTCACGGGCGGCGCGCCGGCGGTCGAAGGGGACCGACAGCACGTCCCGCTCCGCTCCGCCCGGCAGCACCCGGCGCAAGGCGGTGTACACCCCGTCCGGCCCGCCGGGCGCCTCCAGTACGGCCAGCGCCTGCTCCAGGTGGTCGGGCTCCCACAGGTTGTCGTCGTCCAGGAAGGCCACGTACCGGGACCGGGTCAACCGGATCCCCACGTTGCGCACGACTCCGGCCGTGCCCGTGTTGCGGGCCAGTGAGACCGCGAACAGCCGGGGATCGCAAGGCAGTTCGGCCAGGCCCGCGCCGTCGTCGACGACGATCACCACCTGGTCCGCCACGCTCTGCGCCAGGGCCGAGGCGACCGCCGCGCGCAGCGCCTCCGGGCGCCGGTGGGTGGCGATCACCGTGGCCACGAGGGCGGTCGGCGGCCGGCCCAGGAGAGCGGCGAGCCGCCTGGTCTCGGCGTCCTCGAAACGGCGCAGCCGTACGGCGGAGGGCGCGAGCAGCACCTTGTTCCTGGCCTCGAAGAGCACCAGCCAGCCGAAGGCCCGCTTGAGCAGCTCCCAGGGGGCCCGGGCGATACGGCGCATCATGTCCTCTCGGTCGTCGGGTCGAACCAGTCAGGGGGCGGGTTCGGGGACCACGGGCCGGCCGTCGCTCATCCGGTTCCCGCGCCACACGTTCCCGGCGCCCTGCGCGTTCCAGGCGGCGACCGGGCCGTAGGCCCCGGAGGCGGGGTGGTACTGGGTGGAGAACACGTTGTCCGTGACCTGGATGCCCGTGGCTCCCGGGCCGCCGCCGTAGAGGGCGTACGCCCCGCCGGCCAGCCAGTTGCCGTCGACGACCACCGAGGAGACCGCCCCGGTGTCGGCGAAGAGCCCGAGGGCGGCGGAAGCCCCCCGGTCCACCGCGACGGGGTTGAGCAGGGTGTTGTGGCGGACGGTCAGCCGGCCCTTGTTGCCCCCACCGCTGATGACGGCGTCGGTGTGCTGCCATTCGCCGCCCTGGTTGCGGAAGGCGGCGAGGTCGTGGACGTAGTTGTCGTGCAGATCGCCCTGGCCCATGGACAGGGCGTTGCCGAAGACGGAGACGTCGCACCAGCCGACCTCGATCGAACTGCCGCCCATGTTGGAGACGGCGTAGTCGACGCCCCCGTTGTCGGGTCCCTTGCCCGGAACGGCGGTGATCGTGGTGTGCAGGACCCGCAGGCCGCTGAAGCCGGGGCGCAGGTTGATCCCCCACCAGTTGGCCGAGGTGATCCTGCTGTCGATGACGGTGACGTCGTTGGCGTAGACGTCCAGGGAACCGCGGATGTCCCAGCCCCTGATGACCGTGCCGTCGGTCCTGACGGACATGTTCCCGGTGTCGTGCCGCTCCAGCGCGGTCCGCGGGCCCGTGGAGTGCGCGTCGGGGAACCCGCAGGCACCGGGCGAGGTGCAGGCGGCGGTGGTCGGTGCGCCGGTCGCGGGCGGGGGAGTGGGGGAGGGCGGCGCGGAGGTGGCGGAGGGGCTCGGCGTCCCCGTGCCGGGCGGGCCCGCGGACGGGGAGGCGGAAGCGGGGGCGCTGCCCGGGCAGGCCGGGGCGCTGTCCGGGCACGGCACGGCCGGGTGCTCGCTCACGCCGGTCCGCTCCGCCCGGTACAGGACCAGTACGACGGCCAGCAGGAGTCCGGCCACCAGCCAGGCCCCGATCCGCTTCCGGTCGCGCGCCACGGGCCGCTACCCCCCGGCCGGCGCGGCCGGGCCCGCGGGCGCGGAGCCGCGCAGGAAGCCGACGGCGGGCAGGACGCACAGGACGTACGCCACTGTGCCCGCGGCCCCGGTCGCCAGGAGCGCGAGGAGGCCGTCGCCGAGGAGACGCTCCAGGCCGAGGACCACCGCGGCCATCACGGCGCCGCCGAGGAACGGCCGGGCACAGGCCCGCGCCACGGTGCCCAGGCCGATGCCGCCCCGGTGCAGGGCGGTCAGGAAGACCGGCACCACGACGGCCCCCGCCACGAGGACATGCCCCTGCGCCACGCCCACGATCCCGTCGGCGCGGGCGCCGACCACCAGGGCGGGGACCAGGACCACGAGCCACAGGGCCTGGACCCCGATCAGGGAGCGGCGCCGGCCGATGGCCACCAGGCAGTCGTAGGCGAGTTCGCAGCCGATCCGGACCAGGCCGAGCGCCATCAGCCAGGGCAGCGCGGCCGCCGCGGGCAGCCAGCGCTCGCCGTAGACCAGCTCGACGACCGGTGCGCTGAGGGCGGCCAGCAGGACGCAGAGCGGGACGGTGCCCGCCATCAGGACGCCCAGCGCGCGGCCGAACCCGGTGGCCAGCGCCTGCGGCGCATCGGCCAGCCGGGAGAATCCGGCGAAGGACACGCGGCGGGCCGCCTCGGAGACGACCCGTACGGGCCAGCCGGAGATGTTGAAGGCCAGCACGTAGAAGCCCAGGGCCAGTTGGTCGAGGGCGGAGCCCACCACCATCGTGTCCACGTTGACGACGCCGAGGGCGAGCATGCTGGCCCCGGCGAGCGGGAGTCCGAAGCGGAGCAGGGCCCGTGCCTGGGCCCGGTCCCAGCCGAACCGCAGGGTGCCGGGCGCGGCGAGGCAGCATCCGAGGAGGGCGGCCGCGTTCCCGGCGACGGAACCCCAGGCGAAGCTGATCGCTCCCTGGCCCTGGACGGCCAGCAGCAGGGTCACCGCGGTGCTGAGCAGGAAGTTGACGGCGTCGACGGCCATGCGCCGGCCCTGCGCGAACTCCCGGGTGAGGAAGCCGGCGGGTACCTGGGAGAGGCCGTCGAGGACCACGCACACGCACATCACCCGCAGCACACCGGAGGCCTCGGGCGAGCCGAGCACCCGGGCCACCGCGGGCGCCGCCGCGAACAGCACCGCGTACAGCAGGCAGCTGGAGGCGGCGCTCAGCGTGAGGACGGTCGGGGCGAAGCGGCGCGGGTCCCCCTCCCAGCGCACGATCGCCAGCGAGACGCCGAGCTCGTTCGCGGAGAGCAGGACCAGCAGGACCGTCTGGGCGACCCCGTACACGCCCCAGGCCTCCGGGCCGAGGAAGAAGCGGGCGAGGACGATGCCGGTGGCGAAGTTGCCGAGGCGCATGACCACGGTGTTGACCAGGCTCCACCGCGCGGCGGAGCCGACCTTGCGGCCCAGGGAAGGCGCCGGGACCGGGGCCGCCCGGGCGCCCGTTGCGGGGCCCGTCACGGCGATCCGGCGGAGTGGTACGCGGCGGACGGCCGGCCCGCACCCGGGTCGCCCGCCCCGGGGTCCCCGTCGCCGGGCGGGTCCTCGGCTGGAACGGCCCCGGCCGGCCGGTGCCTGCCCGCCCCCGCCGGCCGGCGGCGCCGGGCCTCCACGAAGAAGGTGGCCACCAGGCTCAGGACGAAGCCCAGCGCCCCCGCCATCACGAGGTACTGGATCCGGGTCTTGGTCTGAGCCTGCGGCTTCTGCGGCGCGACGATCGTCGCCATACGGATCATGGCCTCCGGGGTCACCGACTGCTGGGTCTGGAACTCCTGCAGGCGCTTCTCCGCGTACGCGGTGAAGATCTGGTCCGACTTCAGGACGGCGGCCGGGTCGGTTCCGGTGACGCTCAGCCACATGAAGGGCCCCTGCGCGTTGTCGGCGATCTTCGCCTCGTACGCGCCGGTGACCCCCTGGGCCTTCAGCGCGGCCCGGGAGTCGTCGGAGTTGAGGTTGCGCGCCAGCCCGTCGGCCATTCCGGTCAGCGAGGCCTGCGTGCTCAGGAAGGGGTTCCCGTCGAAGGCCACCGTGGCCTTCTGCGAGTTCAGGAGCGTCACCGTGCTCTGGGACCGGTACTCCACCGGCACGAGCACGTAGACCCCTGCGGTGAGCGCGGCCGTGAGCAGCAGTCCGGGCAGCAGCACGTACCAGCGCCTGCGCATGACCCGCCAGATCTCCGCGAGATCCATGGTCTTCCCCCTCGCGGCGGCGCCGTGTCCCCACGCGCCGCCGCCCTCTCATGGTGGTGGTTACGGTCGGTGCGGTGCCGCGGCCGTCCCGCCCGGGGCGAGGGCGGTGGGTCGCGGCCGGGTCCGCGCGGTCCCGCCCTCCAGCAGGACCCGGGCGATGCGTTCGCTCGCGCGGCCGTCCCAGAGCGCGGGGCAGCGGGGCGCGGGCGGATGGTCGAGCACGCGGTCCACGGTGGCCGTGATGCGGTCCGGGTCGGTGCCCGCCAGGACGTTGGTGCCCTCCTCGACGGTGATGGGGCGCTCGGTGTTGTCCCGCAGGGTCACGCAGGGCACACCGAGGGCGGTGGTCTCCTCCTGGACGCCCCCGGAGTCGGTGAGCACCAGGCGCGCGGAGTCCTGGAGGGCGATGAAGTCCAGGTACCCCGCGGCCGGAACCAGCCGGATGCCGCCGGGGACCCCGAGCGCGGTCAGCCGTTCCGCGGCCCGCGGGTGCACCGGCAGCAGCAGCGGGCACCGTCCGGCGACCTCGCCCAAGGCCTTCAGCAGCCCGCGCAGGGCCCCGGGGTCGTCCACGTTCGCCGGCCGGTGCAGGGTGACCAGGCCGTACCCGCCCCGGGTGAGCCCGTACCGCTCCAGGACGTCGGAGGCCCTGGCCCGGTCCAGGTTGGCGAGGAGGGTGTCGATCATGACGTTGCCGACGACGTGGATCTGGTCCTCCCGGTACCCCTCCGACCGCAGGTTCGCGGCCGCGTCGGGTGACGGGGCCATCAGGTAGTCGCTGACGCGGTCGGTGGCGACCCGGTTGACCTCCTCCGGCATGCTCCAGTCCCGGCTGCGCAGACCGGCCTCGACGTGGGCCAGCAGCGGGCCGGCCTTCGCGGTGACCAGGGCGCAGGCCAGGGTGGAGTTGATGTCGCCGACGACCACGACCGCGTCCGGAGCCAGTTCGTCGAGCAGCGGCTCGAAGGCCGCCATCACCCGTCCGGTCTGCTGGGCGTGGCTGCCGGAGCCGGCGCCCAGGTACCGGTCGGGGGACCGGATGCCGAGGTCGCGGAAGAACACGTCGTTCATGGACTCGTCGTAGTGCTGGCCGGTGTGGACGAGGACCACTTCGGCACCCTGGCGCTCCAGTGCGTCCATCACCGGCTTGATCTTCATGTAGTTGGGCCGTGCTCCGGCCACGCAGACGATCCTGGCCATGGCCTCAGAGCACCTCCACCCTGGGCCCCGACAGCCGGTTGCGGCAGTCGAGCACGAGGGAGGCGTGCTCGGTGACCAGGGCGTAGTCGAAGGAGTCGTGGTCGGTGAGCAGGACGACCACGTCGGCGGCGGCCAGCTCCTTGCGGGTCGGCTCGACCCGCGCGAGACGGGCGTCGACCTTGATGCTCTCCACCACGTGGGGGTCGGCCGCGCGCACCTTGGCCCCCATGTCGAGGAGCAGCTGCGAGATGCGGACCGCCGGCGACTCCCGGGCGTCGCCGGTGTTCTTCTTGTACGCCAGCCCCAGGAGCAGGATCCGGGAGCCGTTGACGGAGCGGCGCCTCCCGTTGAGCGCGTCGATGACGCGGCGCGTGACGTACTCGGGCATGTGGCTGTTGATGTCGTTGGCCAGCTCGACGAAGCGGAAGCTCTGGCCGAGCTCGCGCTGCACCCGCCAGGACAGGTACGAGGGGTCGATCGGCAGGCAGTGGCCGCCGACCCCCGGCCCCGGCGTGAACTTCATGAAGCCGAACGGTTTGCTGGACGCCGCCTCGATGGACTGCCACACGTCGATGTCGAGGTGGCGGGCGAACATGGCGATCTCGTTGACCAGGGCGATGTTCACGTGCCGGAAGGTGTTCTCCAGCAGCTTGGCCAGCTCGGCCTCCTTGGGCGAGCGCACCGGCACCGTCTTGTCGACGAGCTCTCCGTAGAACGCCTCCACGGCCTTGAGGGAGGCCGCGTCCACACCGGAGACGACCTTCGGGGTCTGCTGGAAGCCCCAGACGGTGTTGCCGGGGTCGATCCGCTCGGGGCTGTAGCCGAGGTGGAAGTCGGCCCCGGCGGTCAGGCCGGAGCCGTCCTCCAGGATCGGGGCGAACAGTTCCTCGGTGGTGCCCGGATAGGTGGTGGACTCCAGGACGACGGTCGCGCCCGGCCGCAGGAAGCGGGCCAGGGTGTGCGCGGACTCCTCGATGTAGCGCAGGTCGGGAGCACCGTCCTGTAAGGGGGTGGGGACCGTGACGACCGCGACGTCGAATCCGCCGCAGTCCCGGGCCAGTTCGCTGGGCCGGTACGTGCCGCGCTCCAGCGCCCGGTTCAGCCGTTCGGCGGAGACGTCCTCCACGTACGACTCGCCGGCGGCGAGGCTCTTGACCCGCTGCGCGTCCACGTCGTACCCGATCACCTGGTGGCCCACCTCGGCGGCCCTGATGGCCAGCGGCAGGCCCACGTATCCCTGTCCCACGACGACGACGCGCATCAGTGACTCCTGTTCGCGGAACCGGTGGACGGCGACGGCGGCTTCGTGGGGCGCACGAGCTCGCGGGCCGTCATGAGGAGGAAGGCTGCATTGGTGGTGAGGTAGCGCTTGCCGAGGCGGCGCGGTTCCTGGAGGGCCCGGTAGAACCATTCGAGCCCCATGCGCTGCCACAGCAGCGGGGCCCGCTTGGTGATACCGGCCAGGATGTCGAAGGAGCCGCCCACGCCGTGGACCACGTTCGCGCCGGTGCTCCTGCCGTGGCCGGCGGTGAAGATCTCCTTCTTGGGCGAGGTCATGCCGAGGAAGAGCAGCCGGGCGCCGCTGTCCGCCACGGCCCCGGCGACCGCCGGCTGCTCGGAGTCGTCGAAGTAGCCGTTGCGGCTGCCGGACACCCGCAGCGCAGGGAACTGCGCGGCGATCCGGCGGAGCATCAGCTCCAGTACGTCCTGCCGGGCGCCGAGCAGGTAGACGGGCACGTCGGCGCGCTCGGCGGCGGCCAGAAGCCGCATGAACAGGTCGATTCCGGCGACCCGTTCGGGCAGCCGGACGCCGAGGACGCGGCCGGCCCACACCACCGCCTGGCCGTCGGCCAGGACGAGGTCGCAGCCGGCGACCGCCGCGGCGAGGCGGGGGTCGCGCCGCATGTTGACCAGCTTGGCGGCGTTGACCATGCCGATCTCGATCTGCTCCCCGCGCCGTACCGCGTCGAGGCAGCGCTGGACGGTCTCGTCCATGGTCAGGGCGTCGAGGGTGATGCCGAAGAGGGACGGGCGGGATGGTCGTCGGGTCATCTCTCCAACCCCCCGAGCCCCCCGAGCCAGGCGTGGAGGAACCAGCCGAACTCGTACGGCCGGCATTCGCGGTCCACCGCGAGGGGGCGGAAGAGCCGGTCGAGCGGGGCCAGCCGGATCCCCGGGGCCACCCGGGTGCCGAGCCCGCGAGCGGCGCGGACGGCCTTGGCGGGGTCTCCGCGGTAGACCTTGCGCCAGGTCACGCCGTAGTCCTCGCGGATCATCGGCTCGCGCGGGCTGCCGTCGGGTCCGCTGATCTCGGGCACCTCCGTCATCCAGCGCAGGCCCCGGCGGACGGCGGCGCCGAAGTCGGTGCCGCCCGCTTCGGCCAGGTCGAACAGGGCGGTCGGGGCCATCGCGTGCTGGTGCACGCTGTAGACGGGGTAGCCCTCCACCACGCGGCCCGTGCGGGCGTCGTAGTGCCACCACCACTGTCCGCCGTCCCCCTGGAGGGCGCAGATCCGGGCGGCGCAGGCGTCGGCGGCCGCGAGGGCCTCCGGGTCGGCGCCTCCGGCGTGCAGCCGCGCCAGCGCCTGGAGCGGGTAGGTCTGGTCGGCGAAGCAGGCCACGTGGAAGCGGTAGCCCGGGACCAGCCCCGGCCCGGTGGCGTGCGGGAACAGCGGGCTGCCGCCGGTCCGCGCCGCCAGCAGACGGTCGCGGGCCGCCGCCAGGCGGTACTCCACGTCCACGGCGCTCCGGGCGGCGGCGAGGGCGGAGAGCACCCAGGCCGCTTCGACCGTGTACTGGGGACGGTCCGGGACGTCCAGGGCGGCCACCCGCGCCACGGCGTCGGCCAGTTTGGGGTGGCCGGTCTCGGCGGCGGCCCAGGCGATCAGCGCCGCGTCGCCGAGGTTGGTCACCGCGGGCAGCCGCTCCACCAGCAGTCCCGTGAACTCCTCGGCGGTGCGCCCGCCGAAGACGGCCCGCTGCCGGTCCTCCGGCAGGAAACGCGCCCCCAGTGCGGTGATGGCCGCGTACCGGGTGCTGGTCCCGCGCCGTTCCACCCGGCGGGTGCCGTCCCGGGCGACCGTTCCCACCCGCGTGAACACGAAGGTCTCGGCGCCCGGGAGGTACATCTCGGGAAGCCCCGCCTCGGCCAGCGCGAGCAGCCGCTCGGCGAGCGCGTGCAGCGAGGGGTCCTCGTGGACCAGTCCTTCTAATCGTGCGGCGTTCACCGGGTCCCCACCCCGGCCTCCGCTGTGCTGTGCGCACCCCGTATGTCCGAGCCGTACCGCTCCAACACACCTACCCCCTCTGATCGCTCCTGGGAGGGGACTGCGCATGACGACGCACGTGCCGGCGGTGTGATCCCCCCGATGGCACGAACCGTCCGGGACCGCCCACTGGAACCCCCCAGCGATGCCCCGGACCGGAGTACGCGCGGACTGCGGCGTCGGGCAGGCGCGGTCGCGCGCCGGCCCTCACCTCGTCCGTGATGCCCTCGTCTTGTACAACCCCCCACTGAACAAGGCCTGTTGCCTGCTCAGCACCCGTGTACAGGGACAAGGTATGCCCAAGGGTGTTCGCTGATTGTGGTTTTGAGGAAATGCCGGTGACCCAAATGGTCGACGTCCCGTCAGGTCCGCTCGACCAGGGCGGCGTCCCTCTCCTCGTACAGCTCACCCGTGCGCGGGCACTCCCACACGCCCGGTTCGCCCCCGCGTTCCACCAGGCGCACCCCGGCCCGGCCCACCCAGCCGATCCGGCGCGCCGGCACCCCGGCCACCAGTGCGAAGTCCGGCACGTCCCGGGAGACGACCGCCCCGGCCGCCACCAGCGCCCACCGCCCGACGCGCACCCCGGCCACGCACACCGACCGCGCCCCGAGCGAGGCTCCCTCGGCGACGACGACTCCGGCCGCCTCCCAGTCGCCGCCGCGCTTCTGCCGGCCGTCGGGGTCGACCGCCCGCGGGTAGAAGTCGTTGGTGAGCACCGCGGCCGGGCCGATGAACACCCCGTCGCCGAGGACGGCGGGTTCGTAGACCAGCGCGTAGTTCTGCAGTTTCACGTGGTCCCCGATCCGCACCCCGGGCCCGACGTACGCGCCGCGCCCGACGATGCAGCCGCGGCCGAGCCGCGCCTCCTCCCGTATCTGCGCCAGATCCCAGACGGTCGTCCCGTCCCCGAGTTCGGCGCTCTCGTCGACCTGGGAGGAGGGTTGGATGCGGACACTCACCGGGCGGTCCCCTTACGGTTCGCGAGGTATGCGGATGCGCGGCGTACGCCTGTACGGACGCCCGGACGGAGCATATGTGCCGCACGCTCGGCCCACCCGGGGGATCAACGGACCGGTTGAGATCGCGATATGACGGACCGTCAGTTCTTATTCGGCGGGCGGGACAGGAACGCGGCGATCCGCTGCCCCCACGTGCGGACGTCGGCCCGCGAGCGGGACACGTGCAGTTGTGCGGACGGCAGGGCCGCGGCCAGCGCCTGCGCCGTCGACAGGGGGTGCCCCGGGTCACCGGTCCAGGCCAGGACCAGGGCCGGCCGGTGCAGCCCGGCGAGCGTGGCCGGCGGAGGCAGATCGGACAAGGCCAGGCCGCGCAGTACGGAGGGCAGCACCCGCTCGGCGGGTGTGGGCGGGAAGGCGGGCACATCGGCCACGACGGCCGGCGGCGGCCCTTCGTCCCTGGTGGCCGACCAGGCGCGGGCTCCGGCGCGCTCGATCGTCTCGGCGGAAGCCCGGTTGGCCCGGGCGTGGGCCGCCCGGGTGGTCCAGGCGGTGGGCGGGATCAGCAGGACCAGCCGGGAGAACCGGTGGGGTGCCCGGACCGCGGCGTGCAGGACGGTGGCGCATCCCATCGAGGAGCCCATGCCGTCGGCGGGCCCGGGGGTGTCGAGGTGGTCGAGCAGGGCCAGGAGGTCGTCCGCGAGGCCGGCGTAGGTGTAATGGGCGTCCACGGGCTCCCCGGTGGACCGGCCGTGGCCGCGCGCGTCGTAGCGGACCAGGCGCCGTCCCGCGGCGAGGACCGGCTCCCAGCCGAAGAGGCCCATCCGGTCCTCGACCGCCTGGCTGACGAAACCGCCGTGGGCGTAGACGGCCAGGGGACCGGTGCCGATGTCGTCGTAGACGAGTTCGGCCCCGCGGTGCCGCAGTCGTCCCTCTGCCATCGTGCGCGCCCTTCCGCCCGGCCGGCGTCCGGCGGGGCAGCCGCCGGCCCCGGTGTCCCCAGCGTACGCCGCCGCTCCCACCCGCTCGCGGAGCGGACATGCGGTCTGTGGCGGGCGCCGGCCGGCTGCCGCCCCGGCGCCCGCGCCCGCTCCTTCCGGGCCGGCGCGCGGGCCGCCGCCTACGCGGGTGTAGGTGGCTCCGTAGGTGACGTCGAAGGAGCTGGTGGGCCACCCTGCTCTGGGCGAACCGGTCCGTCGGTGTCGACGGGACCCACCGGGCCATCAGCGCCAGCGGCTGCGGCAGGACGTACCTCTACACGTACGACTCCGCCGTCAACGAACTGGGCGTCAGGAGCAGCAGCACCCTGTGCAACGGGGTCGCGCCGATCACCTTCACCGTTCGTGCGAGGGGTACAGCCGACCCTGACGGGCGCGCAACGCGGGCGGGGGCGCTCCGCCATTAACCGCCGCCGATCTGTTCCTTAAGCCTGCCTCAAGACCCCGGGGGTCAGCCCCGAACCGCACGTTTGTCCGTTTACCGGTCGCTAGCGTGCTGCTCACCCCTCATCCCCCTCGCAGAGGCAGGTCCTCATGGCCGGAAACTCCCATCGCCGTACGACCAGTGGCAAGGCGAAGGCCGCCGCGGCCCTGGCCGTCGCGGCCGTCGTCGGCGGCACCGCCCTCGCGCTGACCGGTACCGCACAGGCGGCATCGGTCGGCGCTGCCTTCACCAAGGCCAGCAGCTGGACCACCGGCTACACCGGGCAGTACGTCATCACCAACCGGGGCGGGACGGCGCTCAAGGACTGGACCCTTGAGTTCGACCTGCCCGCCGGCACCACCCTCTCCTCCCTCTGGAACGGCGAGCAGACCGTCAAGGGACAGCACGTGACGGTCAGGCCGCCGCGCTGGGACTCGGCCGGACTCGCGCCCGGCGCCTCCGTCACCGTCGGCTTCGTCACCGCCGCGAGCGGGGGCGCGGGCGACCCGACGGGCTGCCTCATCAACAAGGAGAAGTGCTCCGTGGGCAGCGGTCCCGCGCCCCGGCCCAGTGGCAGGCCGACCACGGCCCCCACCGCCGCGCCGACGCCGAAGCCCTCGACCGCGCCGACGTCCGAGCCGGCCCCCACCCCCACCGCCACGGCCACCTCGCAGCCGGTCCCGACCCGTCCGCCGGGCGGCGGCACCACCGCGTCCGCCGGGTTCGCCCCGTACGTGGACACCTCGCTCTACCCCGCGTACGACCTGCTGGACACCGTCGCCCAGACCGGCGTCAAGGAGTTCAACCTGGCCTTCATCACATCCGGCGGCAGCTGTGAGCCGCTCTGGGGCGGCGTCACGGCCCTCGGCGCCGACCGGGTCGCCTCGCAGGTCACCGCCCTGCGGGCCAAGGGCGGTGACGTCAGGGTGTCGTTCGGCGGCGCGGCCGGCTCGGAGCTGGGCCTCGTGTGCAGCTCCGCCAACGCCCTTGCCGCCGCGTACGGCAAGGTGGTGGACACGTACGGGCTGACCAAGGTGGACTTCGACATCGAAGGTGCCGCCCTGCCCGACACCGCGGCGAACACCCGCCGCGCGCAGGCGATCGCGCAACTCCAGAAGTCCCACCCGGGGCTCGACGTCTCGTTCACGCTCCCGGTCATGCCCGAGGGCCTCACCCAGCCCGGCGTCGACCTGCTGTCCAACGCCCGGCAGAACGGGGTGGCGGTCAACGCCGTCAACATCATGGCGATGGACTACGGCCCCGCCTACAGCGGTGACATGGGCGGATACGCCATCCAGGCGGCCACCGCGACGCAGGCCCAGATCAAGGGCGTGCTCGGCCTCTCCGACGCGGCTGCCTGGAAGGCGGTGGCCGTGACCCCGATGATCGGCGTCAACGACGTGAGCAGCGAGGTCTTCCGGGTGGAGGACGCCACGCAGCTCGCGGACTTCGCCCGCACGAAGGGGATCGGCCGGCTCGCGATGTGGTCCGGCGCCCGCGACAAGCAGTGCCCGGGCGGCCCGAAGAACACCGCCGACGCGACCTGCTCGTCCGTGGCGCAGGAACCGCTGGCCTTCACCAAGGCTTTCGCGGCCCGCCGCTAGGAGCCGACTGTCGCCCGCAGGCGCCGGGGCCTCGTGATCGGGGTCCCGGCCCTCCCGCGTAGCCTTCACGGGACCGGGCTTGCCGGCTCAGACGGCCGCGGAGAGCAGCGGAACGAGCGTCGAGGCCTCGACCTGGCGCCGGTAGGCACGGCGACGGCCGCGGTGGACGCTCCTGCGCGCCAGACACAGCGCTCCCGCCTCGGCGGAGCAGTCGGGGCAGGGGACACCGAAGGCACCGTGCCGGTAGAGGCGCAGGGTCTCGTAGACCCCGTCGAGTGCCGAGTCGATGATCTTCATGTCGCTCATGCCCGGCAGCATAGAAGAGGGGTCTGACACGGCAGGGCGCCTCGGGCGGCGCAGGCGGAAGGCCTGCCTCCCGGGTCTATCCTCCGCCCGCGCCGGCCCAGTGCACGCGCCCGGTGTGGATCAGACGCAGCTGGCGGCGGGCGGTGGCGGTGACCGCGGCCCAGGCCTGGTCCTCCAGCGCCGCGGCCAGATAGGCCGACGCCGTCATCACCATGTGGTCCACGTACAGCCGGGCCAGCATCAGCAGGTCGCTGCGGCTCCAGCCCTCCCCGAGCGGATCGGAGCCGAGGCTCTCGGCCACCTCCTCGGCGAAGAGGTCGAGCTGGCCGGCCACCGCTTCGCGCACCCTGCGCACTCCGCCGTGCCGCTCCCTGACGATGAAGCGGATGTGTGCGGGGTAGCTGCGCACCAGGTCGGCGATCAACTCCACCGCGGCGTCGATCCGTTGCCCCGCATCACCCGAGGTGGCGAGCGTCGAGCGGACGGTGCTGTGCAGGTTCTGCAGAGCCTCGTCGACGAGGGCGATGCCGAGTTCCTCGACGTCCCGGAAATGCCGGTAGAAGGCGGACGGGGTCACCCCTGCGGCCCGCGTCACCTCCCGCAGGCCGAGGCTGCTCAGGCTCTGCTCCGCCAGCAGGCCCAGCGCTCCGTCCAACAAGGCGCGGTGCGTTCTGTGGCGTTGGGCCTGGCGGACCCCGGTGATCTGGCTCATGTCCAAAAGTTAACCCCCCGGACGCCCGAGCCCGCATGCCAGGATTTAGACTGGGTAGTCAGTGAACAACTGTTTCCTATTTTGGGAGGAAGCACATGCTCTTCCTCGTGGCAGCCCTCATGCTCATGGGCATCGTCCTGGGGGCGGTGGCCCACGTACCGGTCCCCGTCACCCTGCTCGCCACCGCCGCGATCGCCTGCTGGCTGCTGGTGTTCGCGCTCAGGGAGCGATCCGGACGGCATTCCCGGCGCCTCCACCGGGGGGAGGGGTCCTCGTGACGACCCGCAGCGCCGCTCTCCGGCGCACCGACACCCGTGACGCCGACGGCATGGCCGTCGTCTCGTTCGTACTCGGCCTGGTGGGCCTGCTCGCGATGAACCTGGTCCTCGGGCCGGCCGCGATCACCTTCGCCGTCCTGGCCCTGCGCCGCGGCACCCGTCGCCCCGCCCGCGCCCGCCTCGGCCTCGCGCTCGGCGTCGCCGACCTGGTCGTCCTGGCCTGCCTGGTCAGCGCGGACCACACCTGGTCGTGGAGCGTGGGCTGAGGCCCCGCGGCGCCGCGTCACCAGACGAGCTTGTACGTCACGTCCGTGGGTCCGCCCGGGTACGGTGCGGTGTCGGTGTAGAAGAGCCGGATCGCGGTGAAACGCCGCAGGTCCGGATGGCCGGGCCAGGGCTCCGGGCGGCTCAGCGTCACCTTCACCGGGTAGGCGTGGAAGCGGCCGGCCGCGCAGTACGGACGGCAGTCGTTGACCATGTCGGTGCCGGTGGCCGTCGCGCTCCCCGGCCCCCAGGACTCCCAGCGCAGTCGCACCAGGCGGTTGTTGCCGTCGCCGCAGGCGAGCAGGTACTCCCGGGGGCGCACCTGCGCCTGGGAGGAGCAGTCGACGACCACGACCGGGTCCGAGGGATCCGGCGCCGCGGCCGCGGAGGCCCGGTGCTGCGCGGACGCCGGTACGGCACCCGCGGCGAGGGCCGCCGCCGCGCACAGCAGGGCGGCCGTCCTGGGCCTGGTACGGGGCGTGCGGGCAGACCCGCCGTCTCCTGAAGCGTCCACGAGACCTCCTCGTACGTCCTCGCGTAGCCGGCTGGGGCCTTCCCCAGCTTCCCCCATCCGGCCCAGACCTGCACCCGCAGCCCGCCCGGCAACCGCGGGCCCCGGGGCGCCGCCGTGAAGCCGTCGGTGCTTCACCGCGGCGCAGGAAAGAGTCAGCCGGGTGGTTTCCGTGGGGACGGTGGGGAAGACGACGTACGTGGAGGGAGGCGTGATGCTCGGTGTCCGACATCGGGGAGCGATCGCTCTGAGCTGTGAAGAGGCGCGGGACATCACCCGGGGCGTCCTCGGGGCGCACGGCGTGGTGGACCGGCTGCTGGACGACGTCCTCACGGTGGTCACGGAGCTGGTGTCCAACGCCCGCCGCCATGCGGGCGGCGTGGTCGGCTTCGGCGTCCGGTGCACCCGGGACGCGGTGGTGGTCGAGGTCGCCGACGGGTCCCGGAACCGGCCCGTGGCTCCCGGTACGCCCGTGGATCTGCCGGGAGGCTTCGGCTGGCTGCTCGTGAACCGCCTCGCCCAGCGTACGGAGGTCCGCCTCCGCGGCGACGGCAAGACGATCACGGCTCTGCTGCCCCGGCCCCACGTCCTGAGCCCCTGAGCTCCTGAAGCCCTGAGCTCCTGAGCCCTGAGCTCCTGAGCCCTGAGCTCCTGAGCTGTGGCCCTGAGCGCCTGAACACCGCAGGCGCTGACTCCCCACTGCCACCGGATGCGGGGCCCGACGGATGCCGGGCCCCGATCCTGGTACCGCGGCGAAGCGGTGTCCCGGTCAGCCGTCGATGCGGTGCTGGGTCCAGAACGCGGTCAGGTCCGTGGTCGTGACGGCCTGGGCGGCCGCCTTGAACTCGGAGGTCGTCGAGACGCCGTACCAGTGCGACGCGGCGTAGTCCTTCAGCAGCTTGGCCATCACGCCGTCACCGAGGACGCGCCGCAGGTCGTGCAGGGCGCACTTGCCGTAGCCGTAGACGACGGTGGAGTAGCGGGACGAGTGGGCGTCCCAGTAGGCCATCGAGTTGGTGATCTTCTCCGCCGACGAGGACCACGACACCCCGGACCAGCAGTTGGTCCCGGTCTTGTTCAGCGCCAGGTCGGTGGCGTAGTCGGTGAAGGCCTCGTCGAGCCAGGGGCTGGTGTACTCGTCGTCGCCGACGATGCCGTACCACCACTGGTGACCGATCTCGTGGGTGAGCGCCGTGGTGCTGACCAGGTCGAGGACGAACCCGGGGTATTCCATGCCGCCGAACCAGTAGTTGTTGTCGATCACTGCGTCCAGTTCGCCGTACGGGTACGCGCCGAACCGGGCCGCGTGGGCGTCCACCGCGGACTTGGCGGTGGTGAGCATCGACTGGGAGTCCGAGGAGCTGATGCCCGAGACGGAGTAGATGTTGATCGGTGTCCCGGCGGCCGAGGTGCCGGAGATCTTGCTGAACGGGCCGGCCGCCCAGGCGAAGTCACGGACCTTGGTGGCGGTGGCGGTGGTGACCGTACGGCCGCTGGAGCCGGGGGTGTCGACGGACGCGCCGGTGGCGGGCACGAGCAGGGTGTCCGGGTGTTCCAGGCTCACCCGGAAGTCGGAGGCCAGGGAGTAGAAGGACTCGCCGTTGTTGGTGTACGGGTCCAGGTGCCAGCCCGCCGCGTCCCTGACCGCGAGGACGGGAAGGGCGTTGCCCAGCATGCTGAACGCCCCGTCGTAGCCGAACCGGTCGGCGCCGCTGGGTACGGTGATGCCCAGGTCGAAGCCGATCGCGGCGCTCTGCCCCTGCGCCAGTGGCGCCGGCAGCACGACCTTGAGGGCCGTGCAGCCGGCCGAGAGGCCGCCCGAAGTGCCGCCGGTGAGCTTCGTGACGGTGATCGGCATGGCCGAGCAGGTGCCGTGGTAGTTGTCCCACAGCCTCAGGTACACCTCGCTGAGCGCGGTGGAGGAGGCGTTGGTGAAGCTCGCGCTCTCGTGACCGGTCCAGACGGTGCCACTGGTGTTGCTGCTGAGGCTGACGGTGTACGAGGGGGCGGCCGGCGTACGTGTGGAATCGCCGGGCGGAGTGGTGCCGCCGGAGGTGTCGAGGGCGACGTCGTCCACGACGAAGCTCGTCTGGAGGCTGGAGTCCTCGGTTCCGGTGAAGGAGAGGGTCACGGTCTGGCCCGCGAAGGCGGACACGTCGAAGGACTTCTGCACGTACCCGATGTTCTTGTCGAGGTTCGAGTACGTCGCCAGGGTCGTGGAGCCGATCTTCGCCGTCAGCTTGTCGTACTTCGTGGACGAGGTCGTCTCGGCGGTGTCGACGTGCAGCCAGAAGCTGAGCGTGGCGGCGCTGCAGCCGGACGGCAGTGTGACGCTCTGGGAGAGGGTGTCGGTGTGCGTCCTGCCGACACCGTTCAGCCACGCGAAGTAGGTGCCGCCGTGTGCGCTCTGGCCGGCCCGGTTGGTGATCACGCTGGTCGACGACTGGCTCCACGGCGAAGTGCCGCTCTCCAGGCCTCCGTTGGAAACCACCTGGGCCGGGGTGCAGGCGTCGGCCGCCGGTGCCTCGGCCGGGGCGGCGGCAGCGGGGGTGACGGACAGACAGGCGGCGGTCAACGCGGCGAGGGCTAATGCGCTCGCCGCGCGGGCCTTGTGGGGGGTAAGTCTCACGCAAAACTCCTTTGAGACGGCCGGGATGCCGGCCTGCTCGATGACCGCCCTCCGGCTCGGGTGTGCCGGAGGGCGGTCGGGGCAGCGCGTATCGCTTGCGCGACCGCTGTGGTGAGAGTTCTGCCGTGTCCCGGGGACCGGGGTGACGGCTGCCGAAAGCCTGTCAGATTTGACTGGAGCATGCCATCAGGAGCCGGTAAAGGCGTACGCCTTTCGCCGCCGTGGTGACTGCCGGCCCTGAGGGCTGTGCCCCGGGCGTCGAAGTGCGCTACCCGCCCTGCGGGGCGGAGGCCTTGGAGGTCTTGCGCAGCACGCCGATCTTGTCGATGCGGTGCTCGGGGTTGCCCTGGGCGTCGCTCCAGTGGTTGCCCGCGGCGTGATCCTCCGGTGTGGCGCAGGTGGAGATGGTGATCATGGCCTGGGTGGCGGCCTTCCCGGGCGCCCCGGGGACGGCGGCGCGCTGTTCGCTCAGCGAGCGTGCCGAGCGGAAGGACGTGGTGCGCGTGGCGACGATCTCGTACGTGTAGACCACGCCGCCCGCGGTGACGAGGACCGTGTCGCCCTCGTCCGCGGCGGGGAGGTCGTGCAGCGGGCCGCCCGCCGACAGGCGGTGCGCCGTGATCAGGAGATTGCCCACCCGGCCGGGGCCGACGCCGCCCCGTTCGCCGTACGGGCTGGCCGCCACGCCGAGGTCCTGGATGCGGGTGCCCGGGCGGTCGTCGGTCGTGCCCTCGTACGGCATCACGCGCAGCCCCGCTATGCCCGCGGAGGGTATGGACAGCGTGAAGGCCCCGGCCGGAGCCCCGGCGGATGCGGTGGCCGGGGAGCGGTCCTGCGCCGGCGCGGACGCCGCCGGTGCAGCCAGGGCGGTCACGGCGCCGACCGCCAGGGCGGCTGCGGCTCGGAAGGGGAGGGGCAGGGGCATGGGCTTCCCGTATCGGTCGTCCGGGTCGCTCGGCAGGGGATGCCCGGTTCGCCCGGTCAGACTGGCATACGGGGCAAGGAGTCCATAAGGGGCCCTGTCTGTGATTTCTCCCGGCTGCTCCTCGCGCGTGGCGGCCGACGGCGAGTGAGCCGCGTCTCACCGTGGCGGAGCGGCTTGTCTATGCAACGAGTTGCATAGAAAGATCGAGGTATGGCGCTCGAACACGCGATCCTCGTCTCCCTGCTGGAGAAACCGGGTTCCGGTTATGAACTCGCCCGGCGGTTCGACCGGTCCATCGGCTACTTCTGGACCGCCACCCACCAGCAGATCTACCGCGTGCTCAAGCGCATGGAGACCGACGGGCTGCTCGCCGTGCGCGAGGTGCCGCAGCAGGGCCGGCCGGACAAGAGGGAGTACTCCGTCGCCGGCCCCGGCCGCGCCGCCCTCTCCGAGTGGCTGCACCAGCCGATCGAACCCGAGAGCCTCCGCCACGACCTCGCCGTGAAGATCCGCGGGGCGGCCTTCGACGATCCGGCCGCACTCGTCCGCGAGGTCGAGCGGCACCGCCAGGTGCACGGCGACCGGCTGGCCCACTACCTCGCCGGAGAGCTGCGCGATTTCACCGGCCCCGAGGCCCCCGCGCCCCTCGACGCCGGCCAGGAACTCCAGCACGTCGTACTGCGGGGCGGCATCGCGTACGAGCGGATGACGATCGCCTGGCTCGACGACGTGCTCGCCACCGTCCACCGGCTCGGCGCGGACCGCCCGCCCGCCTGAGCCGTCCCGCCCCCACCTGCTCCGACCCACCACCCCTCAACCCCCGGAAGGCGAGCCTCCATGACCGACACCCTGCTGTTCAACCCGCGCACCTACGACCCGGCGCACTTCGACCCCGAGACCCGCAGGCTGCTGCGCGCCACCGTGGACTGGTTCGAGGAGCGCGGCAAGCGCCGGCTGATCGAGGACTACCGTTCCCGGGCCTGGCTCGCGGACTTCCTCGCTTTCTCCGCCAAGGAAGGCCTGTTCGCCACCTTCCTCACCCCCGCCTCCGCCGCCGCCGGGCAGGAGGACCGGCGCTGGGACACCGCCCGGATCGCCGCCCTCAACGAGATCTTCGGCTTCTACGGGCTCGACTACTGGTACGCGTGGCAGGTGACCATCCTCGGTCTCGGTCCCGTCTGGCAGAGCGACAACGCCGCCGCCCGCAGCCGCGCGGCCGAACTCCTCGCGCAGGGCGAGGTGTTCGCCTTCGGCCTGTCCGAGAAGACGCACGGCGCCGACATCTACTCCACCGACATGCTGCTGGAGCCCGACGGCGACGGCGGCTTCCGGGCCAGCGGCTCCAAGTACTACATCGGCAACGGCAACGCCGCCGCGATGGTCTCCGTCTTCGGCCGCCGCACCGACGTGGAAGGCCCCGACGGCTATGTCTTCTTCACCGCCGACAGCCGCCACCCCGCGTACCGGCTCGTGAAGAACGTCGTCGACTCCTCCAAGTACGTCAGCGAATTCCGCCTGGAGGACTACCCGGTCGCCGCCGAAGACGTCCTGCACACCGGCCGGGCCGCCTTCGACGCCGCCCTCAACACGGTCAACGTCGGCAAGTTCAACCTGTGCACCGCCTCCATCGGCATCTGCGAGCACGCGATGTACGAGGCCGTCACCCACGCGCAGAACCGCATCCTCTACGGCCGCCCGGTCACCGCTTTCCCGCACGTGCGCCGCGAGCTGACGGACGCGTACGTCCGCCTCGTCGGGATGAAGCTGTTCAGCGACCGCGCCGTCGACTACTTCCGCACCGCCGGCCCCGAGGACCGCCGTTACCTCCTCTTCAACCCGATGACGAAGATGAAGGTGACCACGGAGGGCGAGAAGGTCATCGACCTGATGTGGGACGTCATCGCCGCGAAGGGCTTCGAGAAGGACACCTACTTCGCCGAGGCCGCCGTCGAGATCCGCGGACTGCCCAAGCTGGAGGGGACGGTCCACGTCAACCTCGCGCTCATCCTCAAGTTCATGCGCAACCACCTGCTCAACCCCGCCGAGTACGCGCCCGTCCCGACCCGTCTCGACGCGGCCGACGACACGTTCCTCTTCCGCCAGGGTCCGGCCCGCGGCCTCGGCTCCGTACGCTTCCACGACTGGCGCACCGCGTACGACACGTACGCCGGGGTGGCGAACGTCGGCCGCTTCCGCGAGCAGGCCGACGCTCTGTGCGAGTTCGTCGCCACCGCCGCCCCCGACGAGGAGCAGAGCCGCGACCTCGACCTCCTCCTGGCCGTCGGCCAGCTGTTCGCGCTCGTCGTGCACGGCCAGCTGATCCTGGAGCAGGCGCGCCTGACCGGCCTGGACGAGGACGTGCTGGACGAGCTGTTCTCCGTCCTCGTACGCGACTTCTCCGCGCACGCCGTCGAGCTGTACGGAAAGGACTCCGCCACCGGGCAGCAGCAGAGCTGGGCGCTCGGCGCGGTGCGCCGGCCGGTCGTCGACGAGGCCCGCTCGGCCCGCGTCTGGGAGCGCGTGGAGGCGCTGTCCGGGGCGTACGAGATGGCGCCGTAACCCCCCGGCCGCCGAAACTCCCGGCCCACCGTGCGACAGCGCGCGGTGGGCCGTACCGCTCCCGCGGCTCAGGTCATGCGCAGGCCCGGGCCACCAGAGCGGCCAGCGCACCCGCCAGCGCGTCGAGTCCGGGACCCGCCGGCCCGCCCGGCTCGCTCATGTAGAGGTCGCGCCGGATCTCCACCATCAGTGCGCTGACCCTCGGGTCCTTCCCGTAGTACCGCAGCGGCACGTACGTCCCCGCGAACGGGCTGTCCAGTCCGACGCCGCCGAACGGAGCGAACGCCTGCCGCGCCGCGTCGAGCAGCGGGGCGGGCGTGTGGAAGGGGTCCGTGCCGAGGCAGACCGGCGGGCGCGGCCCGTCGCCGTGGAGTTCATAGGGCAGGGCCTCGGCCGGATACGAGTGGACGTCGAGGACCACGGCCCGCCCGACCGCCGAGAGCCGCTCCTCCACCGCGGCCGTCATCGCCTCGGCGTAGGGGTGGAAATAGCGCTCGATCAGCGGCTTCCCGTCGAAGCCGGCCGGGCGCAGTTCGGCGCGGTGCGTGGTCCGCGTGTAGACCGCGCCCATGCCCCGCGCCGCCATCTCCTCGCGCTCGTCGGGGAATCGCTCGGGGTCCACGACGAGACGCGACAGCCGGTTCACGAACCGCCAGGGCGTGATGCGCGCCTTCGCGGCCGCCCCGGCCGCGATCTCCGCCGTGTGCGCGTCGGTGATGTGGTCCAACTCCCTTTCGAGGTCCCGGTCGTCCAGCACGATCCCGGCCCGGACGTCCGCCGGTACGGCGCGGGAGGAGTGCGGGACGTGCAGGATCACGGGGGAGCCGGGAGCCCCCGGGTGAAGCCGGAAGGAGGCGGACATGTCGCTCATCTGGTTCCTCGCTGCCCTCGCGTACCGGTGAAGTGTCCCCGACATTGTGTCCGGTCCCCTGCGGCCCGCCCGCAACTGCCCTCGCGAGGAGCGGGTAGACGGGGCGGCATGGGAAGGAGCGGCGCAATGACGGGAATTCTGACCGGTACGTGTTCCTGGACGGACAAGGAACTGGTGCGGAGCGGGTGGTATCCGCCGGGCGTGGGGCGCGACGCCGAGGCGCGGCTGAGGCACTACGCCGAGCGGTTCCCCGTGGTGGAGGTCGACGCCACCTACTACGCGCTCCCCAGCAGGCGCAACAGCCTGCTGTGGGCCGAACGCACCCCGCAGGGCTTCCGCTTCGACGTCAAGGCCTTCTCCCTGCTCACCGGCCACCCGACCCGCACGGCCGCCCTGCCCGCCGATCTGCGCGACCACGACCGTGGCGACCCGGGGGTCCTCGACGAGGTCTGGCACCGCTTCAGCAGCGCCCTGCTGCCGCTGCGGGAGACCGGCCGGCTGGGCACCCTGCTGTTCCAGTACCCGCCGTGGTTCACCCCCGGAGCGCGCGCGGAGACCGTCCTCCACCGCATGAGGAAGCGCACCGCAGGGTGGCCGGTGGCCGTGGAGTTCCGGCACGCCGACTGGTGGCGGGAGGACCGGCGGACCCGGACCGCCGCCCTGTTGGAGGACCTGGACGCCACCGCCGTGGCGGTGGACACCGCCCGGTCCCTGCCCGCCTCCATGCCCCCGGTCGCCCCCGTCACCTCCCCGGAACTGGCCGTGGTCCGCTTCCACGGCCGCAGCGCCGCCTGGGGGGCCGGCAGCAAGGAGGACCGCTTCCGCCACACCTACACGGAACGGGAGCTGTGCGAGTGGCTGCCCCGTCTGCACGCCCTGGCGGACCGGGTCGCGCAGCTCCACGTCCTCTTCAACAACTGCTGCGCCGACGCCGCCGTCCGCGCCGCGGGGACCATGCAGCGGCTACTGGCGCCGGGCGGGGCGGACGAGGCAGCCCAGCCGGTCGGCGGTCGTCGGGGCGCCCTCGGCGACGTTCCGGTCGTAGGTGACCTTCTTGACGCTGACCGGCCGTGAGCCGACGGCCACGTCGAGGTGGGCGTCATGGCCGGGGACGACCTGCCGCCTGGCCCCGGGCAGCGCCGCGGCCAGGGTCGCCGCGTCGCTCTCCCGCCCGGGCGCATACCGGATCAACGGGGGTCCGGCCGGACGTACCTTCGGGGCCGCCGCCGAGATGTCGGTGACGACGAACCCGCCCGCGCGCAGGGCCGCGGCCACAGAGGCGTCGTCCACGCGGGCCTTGATGCCGGCCGGGTTGGTGGGCGCAGGCGTCTCGGGTACGGGCTGGATGCGCCGGTCACCCGTGATCCGCCGGTCGGCGGCCAACGCCTCCCACAGGGCCCGGGAGCGTCCCTCGTGCCAGACGAGGGTGGATCCCACGCCGGTGACGCGGTGGTCGAAATCCTTGATCGGTACCGTGGCGAACTCGGTCCGCTCCGCGCGCAGCCGTCCGAGCGCCGTCCCGATGCGGACCAGGTCGGCGAGGTCCGTTCCCTTGTCGGTGCGCACCGACTTGAGCAGCGTCCGTGCGGTACCGGCCGCCGCCGCCGGATCGGCCAGGGCGCCCTCGACGGTGAGGCGGGTCAGCAGGTCGGAGACCGTCCGCTGCTGCCGCCGGACCCGGCCGAGGTCGCCCGGGCGCTCGATGTGCCGGGCGCGGACGTAGCGCAGCGCGACCCGGCCGTCGGCGTGGTGGACGCCCGGGCTCAGGTCGAGTCCCGAGTTCTCGTCCCGGAGGGCCTTGTCGGTGCACAGGGTCGCCCCGCCCAGTCCGTTGACGGCCTGTTCGAAGCCCTTGAAGCCGGTTTCCAGGTAGTGGTCGACATGCAGACCGGTGACCTTCTCCACCGTTTTGACGGTGAGGGCCCCGCCGCCGCGGGCGTACGCGCCGTTGATCTTGCCGCGCACCCCGCTGCCGTCGGCGTACTCCACGTAGGAGTCACGGGGGATGGAGACCACGCTCGCGCGGTCACCGGCCTGCGACAGGTGCACGAGCATCATCACGTCGGTGCAGTTGCACCCCTTGCCTCCGACGTGCAGCCGTTCCTTCTCCGCCTTCGACAGACCGGCCCGGCTGTCGACACCGACGACCAGGATGTTCGTCCCGTGACCCGCGGCGCCTCGGCCGGCGGGCGGACCCGCCCACGCCACCCCGGAGACCAGCGTGGTGAGGAGGGTCAGGGCTGTGGCAAGACGGATCAACGCCTACTCCAAGGAAGCCGGTGAAGCCGGGCGGACCGACGCGTCGCGTGTCGCCGGCCGGCGGATCGGAGGCCGACGCTAGCGACTCCGGCCGGCCGCGCCCCGGCTACACGCCGGAGGCTGGGCCTGTCGGGGCACCGCCGGCACCGTAATGGAGCGACACGTTGTCGACGGCGGGCCGCGCCCGGCCGGCGGGACCGGCGGCGAAGGCCCGCAGGACGTTCCCGGTGACCGTGCGCGTGAACGCCCCGGCCCGACCGTCCAGTCCGTGGTTCGCCCGGCCCCCGCCCGGGCCGCCGGCGTCCAGGGCCTCCACCCGGCGCATCGTGCCCGCGGCGAAGATCCCGGCACCCGACGGCAGCGAGGCGTAGGCCGTGTCCGCGTACGTGTGCCGCTTCTTGCACACCACCGGTGAGTGCGCCAGGACCTCGATCGGCCGCGGCGTGGGGTACCTCAGGTCGATCCGGTCGTACTCCACGCCCACGAGATGGGCGAAGGACTCCCCGGCGACCGCCCCCGTGCCCGCCAGCAGCCAGTGGCCGGGGTGGGTCACCACGTACGGTGCGTCGACCGGGTAGCCGTCGTAGATGACGCCCAGCAGGGCGCTCTCGGGCTCCTGGGCCGGCCGGCGCCGGAAATCGTGGGTGGGCGGCAGTCCGCGCCGGAAGCCGGGATCCTGCGCGTAGTCCTCCTTGTAGCAGACGACGACCCGGTCGGCGCCGATGGGGGAGTCCTCGAACCGGACGCGCCGGTAGCAGCAGTTCGCCCCGAACACGGCCAGGTTCATCCCCTCGTCCCGGGCCTCGGTGACGTGGCGGCGCTGCTCCGGACTCCAGTACTCGTCGTGCCCGGGAGAGACCAGGGCCACGGCCCCGCACAGCAGCTCCCGGTCGCGGGCCACGTCGATCCCCGTGGCGTAGGCCAGGGGCAGGCCCGCCCGCTCCGCGAGCGCGAGCAGCGGAGCCTCGTAGGTCAGGAACAGCCCCGCCCCGTGCGCGTTCGCGTACGGCCGGTCGAAGGTGACCGCGAGCGACCGCGAGCCCTTCTTGCCGGTCGTGCCCTTGTACAAGTCCGCGCCGCCCCAGCGGTTGTACGCCTGCCAGGTCCCGACCGCGTTGAGGAACAGCATCCGCCCGGCGGCGGAGGCGGACCGCACGGTGACCGGGACGTACCGCTGCGCCCGCTCGGCCGCCCCTACGGTGTCCAGCCGCAGCAGATAACTGCCCTCGGGCCAGCCGGTGGTGTCGACGGTGCAGGTCCGCCGCCACGGGGCGCCGACCTGCCTGGTGGCGGGCTCCACCCGGGCCGCGGGCTGGAGCCCGCCGGGCAGCGGGCACGAACGCCACACCAGCCGGGCCCTCCTGCCGCCGTACCAGCCCATGCGGTACGCGGACACGGTGTAGCACTCGGCCGTCGTCGAAACCCGCAGCCCGAGGGCCTCACCCGGCAGTACGGAGGTGCGGTCGGCGAAGCCCTCGATCGCCCGGGCCGGGCCGGCACGGGTGATCCGCCAGTCCCGGTCCCCGGGCCGGCGGTTCTCGGCGCGGACGTCGAGAGGGGCCTGGCCGAGCGCCGCCTCGCCGACCGCCGCCGGCGCGAGCGGGGAGGCGGCAGCGGACCCCGGCGCGGGGAGCGCGAAGGCCGCGGCGAGCCCGAGCACCTGCCTGCGCGCCGGACCCGCTCCGGAACCGGCTCCCATGGGCACCTCCTCGCCTCGTACCGCGGCGCACCGCACGGCACCCGAACGGCACCGATCGGCGGCCGCGACGTGTCACCGGTCTCCGGTGGCGTTCTCCGCCGTCTGGAGAGCCTGGTTGGCGATGGTGATCGCCTCCTGGTCGTGGCCCGTCGCCTTTGCCGTCTGTGCCTGGCTGAGCGACACGCGGAGCAGCTCGACGGTGTGGTCGGGCAGCGCCTTCGACGCCACGACGTCTTCCAGCTTCCGGATGATGTCGTTCGCCAGGTCCTCGGACATGGGACGCGTCTCCTCTGTGGTGGATCAAGGGCGTGTGACGCTGCCACGCCGCGGCGGGCAGGACAAGGCGGCGTGCAGCCGGACCACTCGCACGCGTGACCGGGATGGCCTTCCCGGCCCAGACCGCCGCCCACGGACGGCAGCAGCCCCTGCCCCCGCTCCGGCGCAGGAGCGGGGGCAGGGGCTGCCGGTGGCGGGTGCCCGGGCTCCTACTTCGGAGCCACCCAGACCTGGCGCTTGTTCGTGTTCGCCGTGTGGAGCTGGACCACCGTGCCGTTGGCGGTCGAGCCGCCGGTCACGTCGAGGACCTTGCCCGAGGCCACGTGGACGATCTGCCCCTTGGCGTTGACGGACCAGCGCTGCGCCGCGGTGCCGTTGCAGTCGTAGAGGCTGATCTTGTTGCCGTCGGTGCTCGCGTTGTGCGCGTTGTCCAGGCACTTGCCGAGCGCGCGGAACGTACCGTCCTTGCCCAGGATCCACGACTGCGCCGCGGTGCCGTTGCAGGCGTAGAGCTGGATCTGCGTGCCGTTGGCCGCCTTGCCGCCCTTGACGTCCAGGCACTTGCCGCCGAGTCCGCTCACCTTGCCCTGCGGGGACAGCGCGGCCCCGGCACCTGCGGCAAGACGGCGCAGGCCCTGGACGTCGAACTGCTGGACGTAGGTGCCCGCGCGCTTGTCCTGGTACGCGTACGCCGGCGAGCACATCACCGGGAACTCGCCGGAGTCGCTCCCCTTGACGCAGTCGCTCTTGTTCATGCTGCGGTTGGCGTGCGTCAGGCCCAGCGTGTGGCCGAGCTCGTGGCTGATGTGGTTGCGCATGTACGTCTCGCCCATGGCGGCGGTGGGCTTGCCGTCCGGGGTGAAGAACGAGTCGTCGATGTAGGCGTGTCCGCTGGTCACCGTCTCGGGCAGGGAGGAGGAGGTGAAACCGCAGCTGAGGTTCGCGGTGCCCGACCCGTCGCGGACCACCTTCCAGCCGGTGTTGCCCATGGTGCCGCCCTCGGCCGGCGGAACGCACGGGCGGTGCAGGACGCCCACGACGACCTCGCCCCTGGGCCTGACGTAGTCCCAGCCGACGGGCTTCGTGTCGACGGTGACCGGCAGATTCGTGATGCGTCGCAGGTCGGCGGCGGAGGCCTGCACGTACGGGGCCAGCCAGTCCGCGGACTTCTGGTCGTAGAACTTGATGGTGTAGCCGGTCTGCAGCCACTTCGTCGCACCGCTCAGCTTCCACCCCTCGCCCTGCGGCGGTGTGGGAGTGGAGGTGGGTGTGGGCGTGGGCGTGGCTGCGGGGGCGGCAGCCACGGCCGACCGGGGCGCGCTCCGGGGTGCTTCCGCGCCGAGTGACAGGACGCCGCCCTTGAAGGTCGTGCCGTCGCTGCCGTAGACGGCCGAGTCCTCGGCGTGGGACTCCGGTGCCTGCGCGGTCGCCGGCGCCGTCTGGGCTGCTTCCGGTGCGGGGCTCCCGGTGTCCTCGGTGCCGAAGGCGCTCCAGGAGAGCTGCAGACTTCCCACGACGGCCGCGGCGGCCGCCGCGGCAACGATGGATATCCGGTGCTTGCCAGTCAATCGCACGTGCTCGTTGCCCTCTCGTCAAGAATCACTTCCCGCCGGCCCTGCGGTGGTGGCACGGGCGGATGGGGAATCGAACTGATGATAGGACAGTGGCCAAAAGCCCATGCACGCAGGCCAGTTAGTGTCCCTGCGCCCTCATCTGGTCGCGCTCGCGCCAGGCCTGTTCCCATTGACGGGTCAGGGAGGGGTAGACGATCAGGTACCGGAAGGGCGCGATGGCGGCCATGTAGAGCCGCCCGAACCGCCCGTTGGGCTTGACGAGGACGGCCATCCGCAGCTCGTGGTCGCCGTCGGCCCCCTGGACCCACCCGAGGTGCATCACGGTGTGCACGGTCTTGTTCGCGAGCTCGCGCGCGGACTCCCGGTCGAGTTCGTAGACCGCTTTCAGGGGCATGGCGTCGTTGTCCGGGCCGCGCGGGGCCTCGCGCAGGTCGGCGGGCAGGCGGTCGCGGAGCGAGACGACCCGCTCGCCGACGCCCGCCGACGCCTTGTCCCAGCCGAGGAGCGCCCCGAGCTTCCACCGGATGGCGAACAAGGCCCTCACCGGCCAGGGTTGCTTCGCCGGTCCGCCGGCGGCCTGCATCGCCGCGAGCATCGCCGGGAAGTCGTCGGGGCCGGCCCCGGGAGTGCGGAACGACCACACGTCCTCGACGGTGAAGTCGGGCGTGAGCGCGTGGATGCGCCATGGCTGCTCGGTGTGTGCGGTCTCTGCGAGTCGTGACACGGTTCGACCCCTCGTCTATACGGCACCGTACATGCGATGTGTACGGTAGCGTACACATGTGGCGTGATCAAGGGCCCGCCGCGGATCCCGTGCCTGGGCCGATCGGGTGGCACATGCCCGGCCGAGCCGTGTGAAGGCGGCCAACGGCGCGGGAGCCGGGGTGGAATGGGGTGCCCGGGGTCGCGACCGCTGGACGGTGGTCCCGGCAGGCCGTCTCCTCGCCCTTGAGCCGTCACGTCGCCAGGGGGCGAGGAGACGGCCCAGCGGCCGGGTCCGTGCCCGGACGCGGTGGAGGGTCGGACCGGGTGCGGCGGTGAGGGCCGCCACCTCTGGGGAACGGAGATGCGGCATGCAGGCGAGCGTGGGCGACCGGATCGTGGTGCACGGGCGGATCGTGGGACAGCGCGAGCGGATCGCGGAGGTCATCGAAGTCCTCGGAGAGAACGGCAGCCCGCCCTACCGGGTCCGTTTCGAGGACGGCCACGAGACCCTCATGAGCCCCGGCCCGGACACCGTGGTGCGGCACTTCCAGTAGAGGACCGGGCGCCGCCTGCGCCGACGGCCACGGCGCGAGTACGCCGTCCGCCCGGACTCCGGCAGTCCCTGTCCCGGCGCCGAGGTGTCTGGCCCGGGTCAGGGCGAGACGATCGCGTACGCCCCCTGACCGCGGGCGAATAGGGGCCGACCCGCTCCACCTGGTCGCGGTGGTTGCCCTCGATGCTCACCACCCGCCCGTCGGGCAGGGAACGCGCCGCTGAAGGCGGTGCTGACGTGCACGCCGCCCTTGCGCCAGGTCCAGCCGGCGAACAGGGCGCACCAGGCCTCGCACGGCCCGTACGCGCCGTCCGCCGTCGCCGGCCATGTACACCGGATCGAGCCTGCGCATTCAAACGGGCCGAGGGCCCCCGCGCAGGTGCGGGGGCCCGATGGGTTGAAGGCGACGGGCTCAGTGGCGGGTGCTGGGCACGTAGTCGTAGCAGTAGGCGCGGTAGCCGCCGTCATTGTCGAGAATGCTGTTTCCGGTGCTCGGCCCGACGATTCCGTCCGCCCCGAGGCCCGAAGCCTTCTGGAACTTCACCACCCAGGTCTTGGTATTGGTGCCGAACTTGCCGTCCTGGACGAGCGGGCGTCCCTGGCCGGTGCGCTCGGCCCAGTTGTTCACGGCCAGCTGGACGCACCACACGCCGTGCGTGTTGCCGGAACCGACCGAGATGTTGGAGACCCCGGGGGCCGCACTGGCCGGGGCGGCGAGCACCCCGCCGGCGAGTGCCGTGGCGATGGCGGCGACGGCCGCCGAGGTGGCGAGCTTCTGGCTGAAGTTCATGAGATTCCTCTTCCGGATTCCCCCGGCGAATCCGTGTCGATTCCCCGGAAACGGATGCTGTGGAGGGGTGGTGATGATGTCCGGCCCCTCGGGAATCAATGCTGTCGGCCATGCGATTCGGGGGATTGTAAGAATGCGACCCGGATTATCGGACGGCGTCGATTGCTCGCGATTCGCGCGTGTGCGAGTCGAGGAATCGGCGCGGCGTACGGCCCGTCATCGACTTGAAGTCCCGGTTCAAATGGGCCTGGTCGTGGAAGCCGGCCCGGGCTGCGACACCGGCGGGCGGCACACCGGCGTCCAGCAGGCGCAGGGCGTGGCGGAACCGGACGATCTGGGCGTACGCCTTGGGCGTCACCCCCACCTGCTCCTTGAACAGCCGCTCCAGATGGCGGCGGCTCTGCCGGGTCTCGGCGGCGATCTCGGCCACGGTGCGGCGGCCGGCACTGCGCCGGACGGCCCGGACCGCCAGGGCAACTCCGGGCGCGGCCTGCGGTCCGGCCGCGATCCGCCCCGCCAAGAACCGGTCCAGCGCCGCGAACCTCGCCTCGTGACAGGGGAGTCGGCGCAGCATGCCGACCAGCTGCGCCGCGCCGGGCAGGGCGGGGCCGGGCAGTTCTGCGTACCGGTCGGCGAGTTCGTGCATCGGCACGTCGAAGAGGGAGTACGCCGCCATCGGGGTCAGCGCCACCACGATCCCGGCGGTCCGTCCGGCGCACTCGGTGACGGCCGTCCGCGTACGGACCCCCGCGACCAGCGACACCGGCAGCGCGGGCGGCGACGGCGCGACGGCGTCGTACACCACGAGCGGCGAACCGAAGCCGATGACGAGGGAGACGAGGCCCGTCGGCATGTGCATCCGCCGGACGGACCGGTCCGGAGCGGACGCGAAGCCCCGGTATCCGACCACCGCCCCGCGCAGTGCGGAGCACGGGCTGCCGTACACCGGCGCGTCCGGGCGGGCGCGGGGGCGGGGGGACAGAACGGCTGGGTCTGCGGGCATGCCGGAACCTCGATGGTGGGAGGCGTACGGAGAGGGGGGAGCCGGGACCGGTCGGTCGCGTCGGCGACACCGGAAGTCTTCACGCGGCCGACCCGGGCACGGAAGCCGTGGCGGGTGACACCAACTGCTCCTGAGCGGTAGCTGTCACCGTTGCGATCGGTCGGACGGGGACACGGAAGGGGCGTGCGCTCGTGGGACCGTCCGCCGCCACACCGGCAAGGGTCGGCCCGGGCGGGCGGGGCACGGTCCAGGATGCTGTACATGATCGATTGGATGGGTCAGACCCCGCTGGACCCTTACGGCGAGAACCTCGGGAGGGCCGACGACCATCCCGGTTTCGCGGACGGGGCCTACGTGCAGCGCAGGAACGCGATCGCGGCGCGGGCGGAAGGCCACCGGGTGGGCGAGCCCTCCCCACCCGTGGCCTACACCGAAGCCGAGCACGCCACCTGGCGCAGCGTGCATGCCGCACTGTGGCAGGCCCAGGACACCTGGGCCTGCCCGGAGGTCCTCCGGGCCCGGGCGACCGCGCCGATCCCCGCCGACGGCGTGCCCCAGCACCAGGAGGTGTCCGACGCCCTGGAGGCCCTGACCGGCTTCCGCTTCACCCTCGCGGGCGGCATCGTGCCCAACGCGCGCTTCCTCGGAGCGATGGCCGACGGCTACTTCCACGCCGTGCAGTACGTACGGCACCCCGCCATGCCCCTGTACACCCCGGAACCGGACGTCCTGCACGACGTGTTCGGGCACGGCATCCACCTCGCCGACCCCTTCTTCGCCGACCTCTACCGCACCGTGGGCCGCGCCGCCGCCCGCGTGCACTCGGCCGACGCCCTGGACCTGGTCAGCCGCGTCTACTGGTTCACCCTCGAATACGGCGTCACCCTCCGGGCCGGGGAACCGCGAGCGTACGGGGCGGCGCTGCTGTCCTCCTACGGAGAACTGGGACGCTTCGCCCGGGCCCGGATCCACCCGTTCGACCTCGCCGAGATGGTCCGCCTGCCCTACCAGGTGGCCGGCTACCAGCCGATCCTCTTCGCCGCCGACTCCCTGCCCCACCTCGCCGACATCCTTCACACCTTCCTCGACGAGTTCGACGAGACCACCCGCGACCGCATCGGCCTGCCGCCCCTGCACGAACGCGGCTTCATGGCCCGCCCCCACAGATGACGCCCGGCGGGCGCCGGGCGACGGCCGTTCTCAACGCGCGGGGACGTTCAGGGCCGGAGCCTGAACGACGCTCCCTCTTGCCACTTCGTGCCGTCGAACACCATGAGGTCGACCGACGAGACCCGAGACGTGAAGGGGAGCGAGCCGAGCAGAGCGGCCTCGATCTCGCCCAGCACATCTTCGTCGACTCCTTGAGCGATGGTCAGGTGGGGCAGTACGTCGGCGAATTTGCCGCCGTAGGGAGGGGCCTCCGGCCAGCGTTCGACGATCGCCTCGGTGAGCCGACGCACCTGCGTGTCCGGTTCCGGAACGGCATACAGCACCTCTGGAAACCGTCCGAATCTCGCGAATCGCAGGTTAAAGGCACGATGGCCGCCGATCAGGTCCGCGAGGTCCGCCTGGACGGATCCATCCATCCGGCTGTCGTCGAGGAACGGGAACAGCACGGACGTGCGCCGGCACCCCCGCGCGGGCCGAGGGATCGCGCCGCTCACGCCATGCTCGGACAGCGGGCTCGGCCTCCGGAATCCTGATGACGAGCCCCGTCTGGCCCGCCCGAAAGGTGGTGCTGCCGTCGACCGTCATGACACGGCATCCTGCCACCTCCCGGCAGTTGGCGCGGCATCGGCGGGAACGTGGCGGCAGCGTCGAGGTGGTGCGTAGGGTGCCTGGATGATCGCGACACCAGAGGCCTTCTCGCGGAGCACCATCGAGCGCGAGGGGGAGGCCGGAGCGGCGTGGCTCGGCGAACTGCCCGGGATCGTGGAGGAACTGCTGGGACGCTGGACGTGCGCGCCGGACGGTGAGGTGCTGCACGGTGGCGTCGGCGTCATCGTCCCGGTGCGCCGGGAGGGCCACGGGCCCGCGGTGCTGAAGGTGTCCTTCCCCCACCCCGGGAACGTCCACGAACCGGACGCCTTCGCGGCATGGGGCGGCCGCGGGGCGGTGCGCATGCACGAGCGCGACGACGCCTGCTTCGCGATGCTGCTGGAGCGGGCCCGGACGTCGACCCTGGCGGAGGTCGAGGACGGCGACCGGGTCGCGACGGTCGCCGGGCGGATCAGCCGCCGACTGGCCGTACCCGCGCCGGACGGTCTGCCCCGGCTGCGGGACCGGGCCGGCGCCTGGGAAGCGGAGCTGCGCAAGGATGCCCGGGAGCTGACGCACACCTTGTCGCCGTACGTGGTGGACGCCGCGCTGGCGACCGTCCGCGAGCTGGCCGGCGTCCAGCCGGACACGCTCGTCCACGGCGACCTCCATGCCGGGAACATCCTGCGCGCCGACCGTGAGCCGTGGCTGGCCGTGGACCCCAAGGGGTACGCGGGGGACCCCGCCTACGACGGCGGCACCCTGCTGAAGTCCCACGCGCTGCGGTTCCTGGCAGGGGGTGACCCGCGCACGCTGGTGCACCGCACGCTCGACGTCTTCGCCGAGGCCGCCGGACTCGATCGCGAACGGGTCGGGCGCTGGGCCCAACTGCACGCCGTCCAGACCGCGTTCCGGGGCCGTCGGCACGGGTACCGCATCGCCCGCAGCGGGCCGCAACGGGACCGGTTCACCGCGTACGCAGACGCCCTGGCGAGGCTGCTCACGGAGCGCATCTGAGCGGGGCCGGCAGGGCGGTTCGCCGTGCTCCGAAGCCCTGCGGGGTCAGCGGTGGCGGGTCAGGGCCGCAGGGGCACCGGCCGACTGTGCTCCCTCGGACTCCAGCGTCAAGCGGTCCGGCTCCGCCATCGTCACCACGTAGAGGTTGTTCCGGGGGCAGTCGAAGGTGGCCGCGCCGTCGGTGGGGTGACTGGTCACGGCCGCGAGGACCACGCCGGCCCCGCTGACCTGCCGCAGCTCAAGCGCCTCGGTGCATCCCAGGTTCCGCCCGGTGGAGAGCTCCTTGACCTCGCTGACCTGCCGGCCCACGAGTTCGCCCACGGCCCCGGCGCGCAGGGTGACCGTGACGGAGAACTCGCCCGTCCTCGCCCGTGTGATGCCGTCCGCGTCCGGTGTGCCGGGCCCGACGCCGGACCACGTACCGACCCACGCCGCGGGCAGCGACGACGAGGAGGAAGACCGTTCGGACGGTGACGGTGACGGTGACGGCTTGGGGGACGCGGCCTTGCCGCCGTCGCCTTCGCCCCCGTCGGGCAGCAGGACCAGGAGCGTGACCACCGCAGCAAGGACCGCGGCGCCGGCCGCCGCCCCGATCGCCCGGGCACGGCGGGACACCCGCCCACCGGGGCGCCCGGAGGAGGCGGGGAGGGGGAGCGGAGTGCCGGGAGCCGTGGCCGGGTACGCCGGAGCCGTCGCCGGCACCGGCGGCCGGGAAGCGGCCGGGATCTCCCCCACCGGAGCAGCGGATACGGGCGGTTGTGAGGGCTCCAGGAGCCGCCCGAGCCCGGCCTCCCGGCGGCCGACCTCCGCCAGCAGGGCCGCCGGCACCACCCCGCCCCAGCCCTCCTCCTCGGCGGCCCCGAGCCGCGCCCGCACCTCCTCGGCGGTCGGGCGCCGGTCCGGATCCTTGGCGAGGCACTCCTTCACCAGCGGCACGAGCGATTCCGGGACGCCGTCGAGCACGGGCTCGTCGTGGACGATCCGGTACAGGAGGGCCGGCAGACTCAGCTCCTCACCGCCCGCCAGGAAGGGGCTGCGGCCGGTGGCCGCGTACACGAGGACGGCGGCGAGGGAGAACACGTCGGCCGGCGCCTCGGCCAGGGAGCCGGTCGCCTGCTCCGGCGCGAGATAGCCGGGCGTACCGATGACGGCGCCCGTCCGGGTGCGGCGCGGGTCCCGTACGGCGCGGGCGATCCCGAAATCGATGAGGTAGGGCCGCTCCCTGCCCAGCAGCACGTTCGCCGGCTTGATGTCGCGGTGGACCACCCCTGCCGCCCGCACGGCGACGAGCGCGGCCGACAGCTCCCGGGCCAGGCACTGGACGGCCGGCTCCGCCAGGGGCCCCTGCCCGCGCACCCAGTCGGCCAGCGAGGGCGCGGCGACGTACTCCGTCGCCAGCCACTGCGGCGACGCGTCCGGCGGGCTGAAGTCCACCACCGAGACCGTCCACGGGGAGCGCACGCGGTCGTTGGTGCGTATCTCCCGGGCGAACCGTGCGGCGAAGTCCGGCTCCAGGCTCAGCTCCCGGTGGACGGTCTTGAGGGCCAGCGGGCGGCCGGAGGCCGTCCGGGCGAGGAACACCTCACCCATGCCTCCCGCGCCGAGCCGCGCCAGCAGGCGGTACCCGCCGATCTCCCGCGGATCAACGGGCTGCAGAGACTCCACGAACTCCACCGGTCCTCACGGCCGTTGCCCACCCACACGGTGCGGGGGTCCATCCGGTGAGCCACCTTAGAGGACGAGCCCCGGGACGCACCCCCGGACCCCCGCCCCGCCCGCTGTCACCCGTTCGGCCTACGTGAGGAGGCTCGGCCTTCCGGGTGGCCCTACCGTCGAAAGGACGTGTGACGTGTGCCGTGGCGCGCCCGCGCGGCCCCTGTACGAGGGAGGACGGTATGGGCTTCACCAGGACGACCGCCGTAGCCGTGGCCGCAGCCGCAGCTCTGGCGGCGCTGACCGCCCCCGCGGGGGCCGACACCGGGGATCCGGCGCCCGCCCACCGGGCCAGGGCCGCTTCCTCGGACGGCCCGTGGGAGTACTGCGGTACGGGGTGGTACGGGGGCCTGGCGGTCCATACGCAGGTCAGGCGCCTGTGCCCCACCGCCCTGCAGGTGGCGCAGGCGTTCCACGGGGCGTCGCAGCAGGCGCCCCGCAGGGCCGAGGAGCCCGTGACCGTACGCGTCGACGACGTGCCGTGGCGGTGCGAAACCCGCGAAGGCTCCCCCAATCCGTACATCGCCTGCGTCAACCAGAACGACCGGAGCGAGGAATTCCAGCTGAACTCCTGACCGCGCGGACAGCAGTCACTGCGAAAAGAGGGTCATCGTCATGCGTACATCGCCCCCGCGCCTGGCGGCCGCCGCCCTGTTGGGCACCGTCCTGGCTGCCGTATCGGCCGTCACCGCGGCCGCGGACCCCACCCCGAGGCCTTCCCCGGAGTACAAGGTCGGGACGGTCCTCGCCGGCAGCATCGACGGGATGCCGTACTGCCCCGTCGGCTACGGCTTCGTGGTCATCGACCGCGACCAGGCCGTGCTGGTCGCGGGCAGCGGCAACTTCATCAACGCGGTCCTCCGGCGCGGTCAGACGGTCGACGACGCGCAGGACGGAACGCTCACCTTCAACCGGGACGGCAAGAGCATCACCTACAACGACTACGAACACCACCACGGCGGACGGGTCACCGAAGTCTGCAAGCCCCACACGTAGGCGGTCCGGCCCGCGCCTGTCGTTCCCGCCACCGGTGCCGAGCCGCCGGACGCGCCTCAGCGGTTCCCGGCACGGTCGAGCTCGGCGTCGAGTTCGGCGTCGAGGGCGAGGGCGGCCGTTATGAGGGCGAGGTGGGTGAAGGCCTGGGGGAAGTTGCCGAGCTGCTCGCCGGTGGGGCCGATCTCCTCCGCGAACAGGCCGACGTGGTTGGCGTAGGTGAGCATCTTGTCGAAGGCGTAACGCGCCTGCTCCAGCCGGCCCGCCCGGGCGAGGGCGTACACGTACAGGAAGCTGCAGAAGGAGAAGGTGCCCTCCGAGCCCCGGAGGCCGTCGGGCGAGGCAGCGGGGTCGTAGCGGTAGACGAGGCTGTCGGAGACGAGCTCGGCGTCGAGGGCGTCCAGGGTGGAGAGCCAGCGCGGGTCCTTCGGAGGGACGAAGCCGACGAGGGGCATCAGTAGCAGGGAGGCGTCCAGGACGGTACTGCCGTAGTGCTGGACGAAGGCCCGGCGCTCCTCGCTCCAGCCGCGGGTCATGACCTGGTGCAGGATGGCGTCGCGCGTGGCGGTCCAGCGGGTCAGGTCGCCGGGCCGGGCGTTGGCCGTGGCCTGGCGGATCCCGCGGTCGACGGCGACCCAGCACATCACGCGGCTGTACGTGAAGTCCTGCCGGCCGCCGCGGGTCTCCCAGATGCCCTCGTCGGGGCGGTCCCAGTGGTCGCAGAGCCAGTCCAGCACGGCTGCGGAGCGCATCCAGGCGTCGTAGCCGACGACATCGCCGGTCTGGCCGGCCTGTGCGAGGGCGTAGACGGCCTCGCCGTAGATGTCCAGCTGGAGCTGCGCCGCGGCGCCGTTGCCCGCACGGACCGGGGCCGAGGCGCGCCAGCCCTCCAGATGGGGGAGGACCTCCTCGTCCAGGTGGGGGTCGCCGTCGATGCGGTACATGATCTGCAGGGGCTCACGGTCCGGGGCACCGCCGTCCGCGAGGCGCTTGCCGATCCAGTTGCGGAAGGCGGTCGCCTCCTCCGTGAAGCCGAGGTCGCGCATGGCGCGGACGGAGAGCGAGGCGTCGCGGATCCAGGTGTAGCGGTAGTCCCAGTTGCGCTCGCCGCCCTCCTGCTCGGGCAGGCCCATGGTGGCGGCGGCGATCGGGCCGCCGGTGGGGGCGTAGGTCAGGAGCTTGAGCGTGATGGCCGAGCGGTTGACCGTCTGCTGCCAGCGTCCGCGATAGGTGCAGCGGCCGATCCAGGAGTGCCAGAAGCGGCGCACGGCGGTGAACTTCTCCGCCATGTACGCCGCGGTCACGGGCGGCGGGGGCCCGCTCGCGCTGTCGCAGACCGTCAGCGCGACGGCCGCGTACTCGCCGGCGTCGAGGACCACGGCGGCGCGTACGTCCGTCCCCTCCGCCTCCAGCGGCACGGCCCCGGTGGACTGCAGGTACGCGGTGAGGCCAGGGCCGTCGAAGCGGGCGGTGGCCCCGTCCAGCGCCAGGCCGTGCCCCGCCCGGCCGTAGTCGAAGCGGGGGCGGCACTCCAGGGTGAAACGCACGGTCCCGCGGACCACCCGCAGGATCCGCACCACCTGGTGGCGGTCGGTGGCGGTGTGCGGGTCGTCGACGGGCATGAAGTCGACGACCTCGCCGACGCCCTCGGTGGTGAGGAAACGGGTGACCAGGACGGCGGTGTCGGCCAGGTAGAGCTGGCGGGTGGTCAGGCCGGGAGCATCGGCGGTGATCGCGAAGTATCCGCCCCGGTCGTGGTCGAGCAGGCCCGCGAAGACGCTGGGCGAGTCGAAGCGCGGTGAACAGAACCAGTTGAGCACGCCCTCGGAGGAAACGAGCGCACAGGTCTGCAGATCCCCGATCAGGCCGTGCTCGGCGATCGGCGGGTAGCGGCGCATGCTTTCTCCACGACGGTGCAGGGGCTGCCCGGCCGGGCAGCGGCGAGGACGGCCCCTCTCCTTCTCCTCTGGCCTCCTTCACCTTTGGCCACGGCGGGGGAGAGGTCCATCAGGGCTGCGCCGTCCGGGTCAAGCGGCATGCCGCGGGACGGCTTTCCCGGCGTTCGGAGGAGGACCGGAGCGGGGGCTACGCTCCCGGGATGGAACGCGCTGAGATCCTGAAGCGAGTCATCGGCATCCTCACGGAGGCCCAGGAGATCCGTCGAGCGGTGGAAGCCGGGGAGGAGGACGAGGACCATCCCGAACTGGAATCGCGGGTGGTGACGCAGCTGCTGAACGAGATGCTCCCCTCGATCAGCGTGCCGGCCGATGCCGCCCCGCAGGAGGTGGCCCGCCTGGTCGCGGCCGCGCTCGGCCCCGCTCTGCAGACCATGGCCGCCGGATTCAGCCTGGCCTTCACCAGTCTCGCCATGGCGCACGACGCCGGCCAGACGGACGTCTCCTCGATCGAAGTCCTCCAGACCCTGGCCCTCCAGGTGGAGGCGGGATTCTTCGACGAAGGCGCCTGACCCCGCCCGACCGCGCCCGGCCCCGCCTGGACAGCGCCGGAGGCCGGCCTCCCGGCGAGGGCAGTGGTCCCCGCCGCACATGCCGTCTTGCCCGGCCCCCGCGGGGGCGGGGCCGACGCGTTCGGT
>NZ_JBEXRC010000036.1:0-81550 GCF_040612915.1 Streptomyces sp. NPDC006326
GGCGGATCCCGGGATCCGCCGGCCTCTGCGCGCGTCCTCGGTGACTAGTGCTTGAAGGTGTCCTTGGCCTTCTGGGCGGTCTGCTTCGCGTCACCGGCAGCCTGTTCCGCCCGGCCCTTCATCTCCAGGCTCTCGTTCCCGAGGGCCTTGCCCGTGGTTTCCTTGATCTTGCCCTTCGCCGTCTTGCCGACGTTCTTGGCTTTCTTGCCTCCGGCCATCCCCAGCCACCTCCTGAGAAGAAGCTCTCTTACTGCACATTCCCTGCATTCCGGGCAATATGCCCTCCCTGGCGCTCCGGGGAACCGGGCGGACGTCACGGGAGGCGGCCCCGGACACCCCGCACGAGAATGAGGAAGGGAAATCGGCGCTCGGCGGCGAGGTGCGGGGATGGACGATGCGGCTTTCGGCCGACTGCTGGCCCGGCTGCTCGGCGATGCCCACCGCTGCGGCCCCGACGACCTGCCCGCCCTGGTTCAGGGGGCCGCGCGTGCCATGGGGATGCACGACGCCGTGATCTACCTGGCCGACGTACAGCAGGCGCAGCTGGTCCCCCTCCGCGCCGCCGGGCGGGCCCCACGGGCCCCGGCCGGAGGGCCGCCTGCGGGCGGGCGTCTGGCCGTGGACGGCACGCTCGCCGGCTGGGCGTACCGCACGCAGTCCCTGCGCCTCTCCTCGTCCGACGACACGGTGGTGTGGCTGCCGCTCGTCGACGGCGTCGAGCGGATGGGGGTCCTGCGCGTCACCGCGCCCCCGCTCGACCCCGCCGCCCTCCAACAGTGCAGGACACTGGCGGCGTTGACGGGACAGTTCCTGTTCTCCAAGCTCCCGACCAGCGACACCGTCCTGCGGGCACTGCGGACCCGCCCGATGACGCTGCAGGCCGAGCTCGGCTGGGCCTTCATGCCTCCGCGGACGATCGGCACCCGCTCCGCCACCTCCAGCGCGGTCCTGGAGCCCGCGTACGCGATCGGCGGCGACGCCTTCGACCACTCGATCACCGCCACCACGCTGCACATGGTCGTGATCGACGCGATGGGGCACGATCTGGCCTCCGGGCTCTGCGCCGCCGTGGCGATGGCCGGCTGCCGTTCCACCCGGCGTACCGGCGGTGATCTCGCCGACATCGCCACCGCGGTCGACGAGGCGCTCGGCACCTGGCTCCCCGACCGTCTGCTCACCGCCGTGTTCGCGGATGTCGACCTGGGGACCGGCGCCCTGACCTGGGTGAACTGCGGGCATCCGGCGCCGCTGATCATCCGCAACCACCGTGTGGTACCCGGAGCCCTGCAACGCCCCCCGCAGCTGCCCCTCGGTCTCGGACCGCGCACCCGGCGGGCCCCCAGCGTGATCCACCATGCGCAGCTGGAGCCCGGCGACCGGGTCCTGGTGTACACCGACGGGGTCACCGAGGCCCGCTCCAGTACCGGGGAGCAGTTCGGTGAGGAACGGCTCGTGGACACCATCGTCCGCGCGACGGCCGCCGGCGAGGCCGCCCCGGAGGCCCTGCGCCGCCTGGTACGGGCCATCCTCGACCACCACGACGACCGCCTCACGGACGACGCCACGATCCTCCTGGCCGAGTGGCACCCTCACGGAGCCGCCCCGCCGCAGGAGCCTTCGAGGACGCCGCCGTCCGCGGAGCCGTCGGGCGCTCGGCCCGAGGGGCCCGCGGCCGCGGGCGGGCCCGGGGGTGAGGGCACACCGTCAGGTGTCTGAGCGGGAGGTCCTCCGGGACGCTCCGCTCGGGGGTTCGGCGCGTACCGGAAGACCTGGGGGCCCATGATGGGCCACCGACCCTGCGGATCGCCGCCGCACACGAGGGGCGTGGCGCGTCAACACCCGGGCGGGATGGGCGTCCGATCGTGGGACAAACGCCGTGGCGCCCCGCAAATGCGCCCCGCACGCCCGGGCCGGTGGTACACAACTGGCCTACACAGATACCCCCAAGTGGGGCACCGGCCAGAGGAGTGGCGGATGACCAGCACGCCAGCACGACACCGTCCCCCCACCGGCCTCATCGCGGACGACGGCACCGCCGCCACCGGTGCCTCCCCCGAGTCGGCCGGACGCGCGGCGCTGGGACGGGCCACCGGAATCCTGATGGCCCTCGTGCCGTGCAGCACCGCGACCGCCCGCCGCATCCTCGCCGAGACCGCCCGGGTCGCCGGAGTGGGCCTGCCCGAGGCGGTGGGCGCCGCACTCGCCCTGCGGGACGGCGAGGACGCGCCGCCGACCCCTGTCGAAACCATCCTGCAGACCGTGATCGAACACACCCTGCACACCCCCGACCCGGCGCCGGCCGCCCTCCAGCCCAATCCCGGCGTGCTCCGCGGACACCTGCGCCACTTCCGGGCCCTGCGCCGCCGGACCTTCGCCACCCCCGAGGACCCCGGGCTGCGCTGCGAGCTGGAGGACGCCTCCTACACGCTGTGCGTGCTCACCGGCCGCCGCAGTCCCCACCACGCCGTCCACGCCGCGGAGGAGCTCGTCGCCCTCCACCGCCTCGACGCACCCCACGACCAGTAGGGGGTGTCCGCCCATGACCACGCCGAGCACACTGCCCGCCCCGCCGACAGGGACCACCCCGGCCCCCACGGCCAGCGCCACCGGGACCCTCATGACCCTCCTCCCCGGCCGTGCCGGCGCCTCCCGGCCGGCCTCGGGGATCCCTCGGCAGCCGAGGCACCCGGCCGCCGGCCGGACACCGCTGTTCGACACGCTCGCACGGGACTGGGCCGCCCGCGGGGCCACCGTTCCTGGGACGCCCGACCCCGTCTGGGAGCGGCTGGTCTCGTGGGAGCACCTCCGCTGGGAGACCGAGTGCACGCTGCGCAGCCTCCATCTCCAGGGCAGCGGATTCGCTTCCGAAGGCCCGGCATGGGTATCGGGAATCTGGTAAGACGCCCGGATAGCAGCCCCGGGAGGAAGCATGGATGAGGGCTTCGACGCGCCCGTCGCACAGGAACCCGCGATCCGCACCGCGCCCACCGAGCCACCGACGCATCCGTTCCCGGTCGGCCCCGACCCGCACCCGGCGCCGCCCACCCACCCCTTCCCGGCCGACCCGCACGCGCCCGAACCGAAGCCGCCCTCGCCTCCGGAGCCGGACCGCGAGCCGGGACCCGAACCCGCGCCGAGGCCCCCGCCGCACTGAGGGCCCGCCGCACCGGGGGCCGGGCCCGGCCCCGACCGGGAGGAAGCCGTGAAACTGCAGTTCCTGAGCGCCCTGTACGAGCATCACGGACCGGTGGCGTCGGTGTACCTCGACACCTCCCGCGACATCGACGACCCGGACCGCGCCATCGACCTGCGGTGGCGGAGCCTGCGCGAGGGCCTGCTCGCCCACGGCGCCGACCCGGCCACCGTGGGGGCCGCCGGCCGAGCCGTCGGTACGGACGCCCCGGTGTCCGGCCCGCACGGCCAGGCGGTCTTCGCGGCGGAGGGCGAGCTCCTGCTGGCCGCGTGCCTGCCCGAGCCGCCCGTCGACTCGACGGCCCGGTACGGGGTCGTCCCCGACGCCCTCCCCCTCGCCCTCCAGCACGCGCCGGACATCCCGTACACGGCGCTGGTCGTCCACCGGACGCACACCATGGACACGGGCAACGCAGAGGACGAGCTGGAGGTGGAGCGCGAGAGCGGGCGATGGCCGATGAGCCGGGTCGCGGCCCGCCGGACCCCCGCACGGCGCATCCCCGTGGACGGCTGGGCCAAGGAGGCCGAGCAGCTCCTCGCCGAGTTCGCGGACCAGGTCGAGGCCCGCGGCACCGAGGTGATCGTGCTCGCCGGAGACCCCTGGGCGGCGAACACCCTCACCCGCGAGGCGCCGCGGCACCTGCACGACCGCTTCGTCCGGCTCCGCGACGGCCACCCCCGGCGACCTCAGCCCGGCCGGGCCCTGCTGGAGGCGGAGCTCCGCTCGCTGCTCGCGGGCAAGGTGCCCGAGCACGACCGGCAGCGGCTGGACGCCTTCCACGCGCAGCGCGCCCGCCGCCCCGAGGAGGTCGAGGGCCTCGCCGCGACGGTCACCGCCCTCCAGCGCGGACAGGCCCGGGCACTGCTGGTCAACCGGCCCGCGCGGCTGCCGGGCCGGCTGTGGGCGGGAGCGGAGCCGACGCACCTCGCGCTCTCGGGTACGGAGCTGACCGCGTTCGGGGTGGGCTACTACTGGGAGGAGGAGCCCGGCGCGGCGCTGATCAGGGCGGCGTACGGCACCCACGCCGAGCTGCTGGTCGTCGAGCGCGAGGAACTGGCCCTGGAGGACGGGCTCGGGGTGCTGCTGCGCTACGTCGACACGGACGCCTGAACGTGGCGAGGCGGAAGGAGGAGCCATGGCCCGGGTGACGGTGGAAGGCGGGGAGCTGGTCGTCCGGCTGTCCCTGCGGGAGAGCCTGGCCGCCCGGCGGCGCGAGGTCCGCGTACCCCTTTCCTCGCTGCGCCGGGTCGAGGTCGAGTCCAGCTGGTGGCGGGTGCTGCGCGGGGTGCCCGGCCACGGCAGCTGGCGCCCCGGGCGGTGCCTGGGTGTCCGGCACGCGCCGGGCGGGGACGATTTCGTCGCCGTGAAGGCGCAGGGGCCGGTGCTCTGCATGGAGCTGGCCGGGGAGGGTGCGCTGCGCCGGGTGGCGGTCTCCGTCCCCGATGCCCGGCGGCTGTGCGAGGAGCTGAGCGCCTTCCTCCCCGCGGAAGAGGAAGGGAAAGAGGAAGGCGGCGGCCGGCCGGCGCCTCCCCCGCCGCACCGGCCGTTGCTCCAGCACGAGGGCGGGACCGCGGACGATCACGGCCGCAGGCCCGGCGCGCCCTCCCGGACGGGGACCGGAGCCCAGCCTCCGGCGGACGACGAGCGGGTACGGGAGGCCAACCAGGGCGCGGACGGGGGCCCAGCCGAGGACCGGGGAGGGGCCGAGCACGGAGCCCGGGACCGGACCGGGGAGACGGGCGGCGGGGTGCGGCCCCCGTCGCAGCCCTGATGGCCGAGGCCGCACCCCAGGCCCGGGGTCTACCCGGGGCGGGCGCGGTCATGCCGGAGGCATCTTGACAGTGCCGGTCCCAGGTTCTATCCCAGTCAGTGAAGGCGTTGTTTGCGCAGGTGGCAGGCCTCGGGGGAGGTGGAGGCAAAACCTCGGGGGCATCCGGCGCGGCACCGGGGCGCTCTTCGCCCCGAAGCTCCCCGGAGCGGCTCCTGCGGCGGATGTGAGCAGAGAGGAGCACGAGCCATGGCGCGCTCGGTGGGTATCGATCTCGGAACCACGAATTCCGTCGTCAGCGTCCTGGAGGGCGGCGAGCCCACCGTCATCCCGAACGCCGAGGGTGCCCGTACGACCCCCTCCGTGGTGGCCTTCGCCAAGGGCGGGGAGGTACTGGTCGGGGAGGTCGCGAAACGGCAGGCCGTCACCAATGTGGACCGCACGGCCCGTTCGGTGAAACGGCACGTCGGGGATCCGCAGTGGCGGTTCCCGGAGGCCGGGGACGTGGACGGCAAGCGCTACACCGCGCAGGAGATCTCCGCGCGGGTGCTGCAGAAGCTCAAGCGGGACGCGGAGGCCTACCTCGGGGAGGACGTGACCGACGCCGTCGTCACGGTGCCCGCCTACTTCAACGACGCGCAGCGCACCGCCACCAAGGAGGCCGGCGAGATCGCGGGGCTGAGGGTGCTGCGGATCGTCAACGAGCCGACCGCCGCGGCGCTCGCGTACGGGCTGGACAAGGGGCACGACCAGACGATCCTCGTCTTCGACCTGGGCGGCGGCACCTTCGACGTGTCGCTGCTGGAGATCGGCGAGGGCATCGTCGAGGTCAAGGCCACCAACGGCGACACCCACCTGGGCGGCGACGACTGGGACCAGCGCATCGTCGACCACCTGGTCCAGCAGTTCAAGAACGGGTACGGCATCGACCTGTCCAAGGACAAGATGGCGGCCCAGCGGCTGCGCGAGGCCGCCGAGAAGGCGAAGATCGAGCTGTCCTCCGCCACCGAGACCAACATCAACCTGCCGTACATCAGCGCCTCGGCCGACGGTCCGCTGCACCTGGAGGAGCGGCTCACGCGGACGCAGTTCCAGGAACTCACCGCCGACCTGCTGGAGCGCTGCAAGACGCCCTTCCACGAGGCGGTCAAGGACGCCCGCATCAAGGTCTCGGACGTGGACGACGTGATCCTGGTGGGCGGCTCCACCCGGATGCCGGCGGTGACCGAGCTGGTGCGCGAGCTCACCGGCAAGGACCCGCACAAGGGCGTCAACCCGGACGAGGTCGTCGCCATCGGCGCCGCTCTGCAGGCCGGTGTCCTCAAGGGTGAGGTCAAGGACGTCCTGCTCCTCGACGTGACCCCGCTGTCCCTCGGCATCGAGACCAAGGGCGGCATCATGACCAAGCTCATCGAGCGCAACACCACGATCCCGACCAAGCGGTCCGAGACCTTCACGACGGCCGAGGACAACCAGCCGTCCGTGCAGATCCAGGTCTACCAGGGCGAGCGCGAGATCGCGGCGTACAACAAGAAGCTCGGCATGTTCGAGCTGACCGGCCTGCCCCCGGCCCCCCGCGGCGTCCCGCAGATCGAGGTCACCTTCGACATCGACGCCAACGGCATCATGCACGTCACGGCCAAGGACCTCGGCACGGGCAAGGAGCAGAAGATGACCGTCACCGGCGGTTCGGCGCTGCCGAAGGACGACATCCAGCGCATGATGCACGACGCCGAGCAGCACGCCGAGGAGGACCGCCGCCGCAAGGAGGCCGCCGAGACCCGCAACCAGGCCGAGCAGCTCGTCTACCAGACGGAGAAGTTCCTCAAGGACAACACCGACAAGGTCCCGGCCGAGGTCAAGGCCGAGGTCGAGGGCGCCGTCGCCGAGCTGAAGGAGAAGCTCAAGGGCGAGGACACCTCGGCGATCCGCACCGCGACCGAGAAGGTCGCCGCGGTCAGCCAGAAGCTCGGCCAGGCCATGTACGCGCAGGCGCAGGCCACGGGCCAGGAGCCGCCGGGTACGGCGGGCGCGGGCGGTGACGCGGGCCGGGCCGGTGCGACGGACGCCGCGGACGACGTCGTCGACGCCGAGATCGTCGACGACGAAACGCCGAAGGGGGGAACGGGATGAACGGGCCGGGCGAGCCCCGGGATCCCGACCGCGAGGACCGCGCCGAACGGCTGGAGTCCGCCCTCGCGGAACGCACGGCCGATCTGCAGCAGGTCAAGGCGGAGTACGACAACTACCGCAAGCGGATCCGGCGCGACCGCCTCGCCGTGCGGGAGGCGGCCGTCGCCAACGTGCTCACCGGGATGCTGCCGGTGCTCGACGCGATCGACGAGGCGCGGGCGCAGGGGGAGGTCACCGGCGGTTTCCGGTCGGTGGCGCGCCTCCTGGAGGCGCAGCTCGCCTCTCTGGGTCTGCAGAGCGTCGGCGAGCCGGGAGAGCCCTTCGACCCGCGGGTCCACGAGGCGGCCACCTGCACCACCGCGGCGGGCACTACCTCGCCCGTGTGTACGGAGGTGCTGCGCGCGGGCTACCGCGTGGGCGCCCACCTGCTGCGGCCCGCCCAGGTCGCCGTGACCGGACCACCGGACCGGCCGGTCGGACCGCCGTCCGCGTGAGGCGTCAGGCGGATTCGTCGGCGAGTTCGAGGGCCAGCTCCTGGAGGATCTCCTGCGCCGACCGGGGCGGGTCGAGTTCGTCGTACGCATCGGCGACCGCCTCGAAGGCCAGCACGAATCCGGTGACCAGGGAGCTCCAGGGGCCGGAGAGCTGCTCCAGCATCGCGCGCCCGATCTCTGCCGCGTCCGCTCCGGCGGGGACCAGGAACGTCGACGGCGTGACCTCGCCGAGCAGCGCGGACACGTAATCCGAATCGACACCACTGCGCAGGCCCGTCAGTACTGCGATGGCCTTGAGCTTGATCTCGTTGTCGCTGGCTAGCACCGGTCCTCCTGCGGGATGCGCCGTGGCCCGGGTCCCTGGTGCGGGCCCCTCTGCCGGGCTGAGCGCCTGCCCCGGCCGGGGCCCGCCAAACGACGTCACCGCACCGGGGGCGAACGCGGGGCCGAAGCGCCCGGTTCACACCTCGCGCCACCGGTCGTCGACCAGGTGGGAGCCGGCCATCGGCCCCATCCGCAGCATGCCGCCGTCGACCGCCCACGAGGCGCCCGTGACGTAGGAGGCGTCCTCGCCGGCCAGGAAGGCGATCACGGCCGCGACCTCCCGGGCATCGCCCGGTCTGCGCAGGGGGACTCCGGGCCGGGTCTCCTGCCGTACGTCCCGGTCCTCCTGGCCGGTCATGGGAGTGGCGATCTCCCCGGGGGCCACGGAATTCACGGTGATGCCGTACTCGGCCAGCTCCAGGGCCATGACCTGGGTGAGCAGTCCCAGGCCGCCCTTCGCGGCGCAGTAAGGGGCTGCGCCGACGCGGGGCTGGTGCTCGTGCACCGAGGTGACGTTGACGATCCTGCCCCCGTCGCCCTGGTCGATCATGCGGCGGGCCGCCCGCTGCGAGCACAGGAACGGGCCGACCAGATCGACGTCCAGGACCTCGCGGAGGGTGTCGAGGCGGATGTCGAGGAACGGTGTGGCGGTTCCGGTGCCCGCGTTGTTCACCAGGACGTCGATCCGGCCGAGGTCCTCGGCGAGCCGGTCGATGACGTCGGCGGCCTCGGGCAGTCCGGTCAGGTCCAGCCGGCGTACGGCCGCCTTGCGGCCGTACGCGTGGACCTCGGCAGCCGTGGCCCGGGCACCGGCCTCGTCCGTGTGCCAGGTGATGCCGACGTCCAGGCCGGCGGCCGCGAGCCGGACGGCCGTGGCCCGGCCGATGCCGGAGTCCGCGCCCGTCACCACGGCCGCCGTCGGCCTGCGCCCGCGGGCTCCGAGAGGTTGAGTCATGGCACTGCCTTTCGGTCGGCTTTCCCCGGTCGGCGGGCCCGGGCGCGGACGCTCCGGCCGGGTACGGTGCACCTACCCGCGCCTCGCCCCGGCGAGGCGGGCCCATCCGGGTGCCGCCCGGCCGCCGGTCACCTGCGCCGGTCACCTGCCGCCGGTCACCTGCCGCCGCCCGTGAACGAGATCACGCACCCGGTCGACCAGACCGGTGTCGGGGGCTGCCGGGTCGGGCCCGGCCGGCGCGAGCTCCTTCGCACGACGCGCCTCGTCGCCCAGCCGGTCCAGGACGCCTTGCGGACAGGCCCGGCGCAGCCGGGGGAAGAGGTTCTCCTCCTCGTCCCGCACGTGGGCGGTGACCTCGGACTTCAGCGCGGCGAGGAGACGGTCGAATTCCGGCCCCTCGGCGTCCAGCCCTTCGAGGTCCTTCAGCAGCTTCTCCACCAGGGAGTGGTCCGCGACCTCCTTGTCGGCGACGACATCCCCGTCCGGAAGGTGCTCCCGGATCGCCGGGCAGAGGTGCTCCTCCTCCACGACGGTGTGCCGGACGAGTTCGACCGTCAGCCGCTCGGCCGCCCTCTGGCGGTCCTCCGCCCCCGTGGTGTGCTCGATCCGGTCGAACATCTCCGCCGCCTCGCGGTGGTCCGCGATCAGCTCGGCGATGACGTCTGCGCCGCGTCCCATGGCGCCGCTCCCTTCGACGAGGGTGTCGGCCGGCGCACACCGGCCTGCGGTGCGCCTACCCGGAGAACGGCCCGCTCTCACGGAACGCGGCCCGCTCCCCCGGCGCCGGGGTGGCGAAGCGGCCCGCATCCCCCCGGGCAGCCGCTGGGGCGGCACGGCTGGAGACGGCCCCGGGCGGGCCGCGGACACCGCCCGGCTGCCGCGGCGCGGCGACGATGCGGGCAGGGGCGCGGGTATCGGGAAGACGGTGGAGCCCTGGGCGGCCGCGCCAAGGTGCGTTGCGCACCGGGCGGTTGACGGCCGCAGCCGTACGACCTCCGGCGACGGGGGTGCTACGTGGGGGACTTGGCGGCGCGGGCCGGCCGTTCGGCGTCGAGCAGGACCCACAGGCGGCGTCCGTCCGCGGCGGCGTCGGTGCCGCAGGCGACCACGCCGGGCAGGGAGGCGAGTTCGGTGAGGACGCTGTCGTCGGGGGCGGTTCCGGTGACGTGGCTGAGGGCGACGGCGAGGATGCGGTGGTCCTGGTCGGCGAGGTGGAGGCTGATCCGCCGCCCGCCGTCGGCGACCGCGGCGCGGACCAGGAGCCCTACGGCGGTGTCCAGTTCGTGCTCGTCGAGATGGGGGTGGCCCCAGGCGCGGACGCGGGCGGCGGCCTGCGCGCCGGCCTTCTTCGCGGCCCACTCGTCCGCACGGAAGGTCAGCCCGGCGGTCCGCCGGTTGCGGATCTGCATACGGGGTGCGGAGCGGCCCCGGGACGGGGCGTTCGGCCCGCCTGCCTCGGTCGGCGACGTCGTCATGTCACCACGCTACGCGGCTGCACACGATCCCCGAAAGGCCGTCAGCCGTACGGCGGCAAGGGGAGTCGGGATCGGCCGCTCGGCGTCCGTGGCGGTCCCGCAGGGACGTCCAACGCCCGTTCCGCGGTTGCCCGGGCGCGGCGGGCCCCGGCGAACTCGACCCGGTGGTTCCCAGGTTGGCGCGAAGAGAACACTACTCTTCGTGTTTATGAGCCGCCATTCCGGTTACATGACGTAGTGACAGCCAGTCAGTACTCGACGGAAGGCAGGAACATGACCCTCGTCACCGTGCTCATCCTGGTCGCTGTCCTCGCCCTCATCGCCCTGCTCGTACTGGCCCCGCCGGTGCCGGCCCGGCGCAACGCCTTTCCCGGGCGCCGTCGCCGCGCGAGCCACCGGCGCGGCCACCGGGCCCGGCTGAGCAAGATCCCGGGCCAGCGCAGCGTCCACCACCACGCGGGCTGACCGGGGGCCGGCGCTGCCGGGCCGGCCCCCCGCGGGCTGCCCGGCTGCGGGGCGGTCAGGCCGACCCTTGCGGATCCCGCCTGAGCGGCAAGAGCCGGAAGACGGCCCTACGCGCCGCCCCGCGGCGTGGGCCGCACCTCGAACCCGCTGAGCCGCTCCCGCGCCGGCGCCTCCTCCCGTACCTCCACGTCCCGCACCTCGGCCGCCGGAGGTCCCGTGTGCGCCCAGCCCACCAGCTGCGCGACGGCCCCTTCCTCGCCCTCGAACACCGCCTCGACCTCGCCGCCCGGCAGGTTGCGCACCCACCCGGACACCCCGTGTTCCAGGGCCTGACTGCGACAGGTGTCCCGGAAGAAGACCCCCTGGACCCTTCCGGACACGATCACGTGCTTGCGTACCATGCCCCGACCATAAGGCCGGACCGCTCCGCACCGGACGTGACGGCGCGGCGACCCTCGGCGACGCGGGCGCGCCCGGGCCCGGCCGGCAGGGCACCCTGGAGATATGCCCAGGGCCAACGAGGACGTCGAGGCGCTGCTCCAGGAGTACGCGGACCTCATCGCGATCACGGGCGGGGACGCCTTCAAGGCCCGTGCGTACGAGAAGGCCGCCCGCGCCATCGGCGGCCACCCCGCCGACATCGCCCGGCTCGACGCCAAGGGCCTGCGCGAGATCCCGAACGTGGGCAAATCGATCGCCGACAAGATCGTGGAGTACCTTCACACCGGCCACGTGCCCGACATCGACACGACCAGGGCCTCGATCCCGGTCGGCGTGCGCGAGCTCATCAGGATCCCGGGGCTGGGGCCCCGCAAGGCGATGGTCCTCTACCAGGAGCTCGGCGTCTCCTCCGTGGAAGCGCTGCAGACCGCCATCGAGGAGGAGCAGCTGCGCGATCTGAAGGGCTTCGGGGAGCGCACCGAGGAGAACATCCTGCACGGCATCTCCCTGCTCCAGAAGGCCGGGAGCCGCATCCTCCTCGGCGCCGCGATGGACATCGCCGAGCAGATCGTCGCCGACATGTCGCGCATCCCGGGTTGCGTGCGGTGTACCTACGCGGGCTCTCTGCGCCGGATGCGGGAGACGATCGGCGACATCGACGTCCTGGTGGCGGCCGACCGGTCCGCGCCGTTCATGACGGCCCTGGCCGAGCTGCCGTACACGGGCGAGGTCATCGCGCACGGCGCGAAGAAGACCTCCATCCGGACCACCACGGGCCTCCAGGTCGACCTGCGCGTCCTGCCGCCGGCCTCGTGGGGTGCGGGACTCCAGTACTTCACCGGTTCCAAAGGGCACAACATCCGCACCCGGGCGCTCGCGGTACGGCAGGGGTTCAAGCTGTCCGAGTACGGGGTCTTCGACGCCGAGAGCGGCAAGAACCTCGCCTCGGAGACGGAGGAGGAGATCTACGCCCGGCTGGGCCTGCCCTGGATCCCGCCGCCGCTGCGCGAGGACCGCGGGGAGATCGCGGCCGCCCTCCAGGGCGCCCTGCCGACACTGGTGACGGAGCGTGACCTCAAGGGTGACCTGCACACCCACACGGACCTCACGGACGGTCTCGCCCCACTGGAGGACATGGTCGCCGCCGCTGCGGCGCGCGGCTACGCCTACTACGCGGTCACCGATCACGCTCCCGACCTCGCGATGCAGCGGATGACGCGCGAGAAGATCCTCGCGCAGCGGGAGCAGGTGCGTGCGCTGGACCGCACCACGCGCGGGATGCGGCTGCTGCACGGCACGGAACTCAACATCGGCCCCGAAGGCGGCCTGGACTGGCCCGACGACTTCCTCGCCGGGTTCGACCTCTGCGTGGCCTCCGTGCACTCGCACTTCAACCAGAGCAGGCAGGCCATGACCCGGCGCTTCATCCGGGCCTGCGAGAACCCGTACGTGGCGGTCATCGGCCATCCCACCACCCGGCGCATCGGCAAACGGCCGGGCGTGGACGCCGACTTCGACGCGGTGTTCGAAGCCTGCGCGCGCACGGGCACGGCCCTGGAGATCAACGCCCACCCGGAGCGGCTCGACCTGTGCGACGAGGACATCCTGCGGGCGCGACGGTACGGCGTGAAATTCGTCGTGAACTCGGACGCGCACGCCACGACGCACCTGCCGTACGTCCGCTACGGGGTGGGAACGGCGCAGCGCGGATGGCTGACGAAGGAGGACGTCGTCAACACCTGGCCGTGGACCCGGCTGCGCCGCTTCCTCGGGGCCCACAGGACGTAGGCCTGCGTGCAGTGCAGTGCCATGCAGTGCCGTGCCGTGCCGTGTCGCAGCGGCCGTCCGGAGCCGGCGGGGGCCGATAGTGGGTGCCGTGAGCAGCGAACCGGGGGCGGATGATGTCCAACGCTTCACCCGTACGTGGGAGGTCTCGGCCGGGCGGGGGTACGACACCGCGTGGGGGGAGTTCCAGGGGGACCGGCTGCGCGCCCGTGGACGGGCCTTCGCGCTGGAGCGCGGCCCCTACTGGGTGAGCTACACGCTCGACACCGGCCCCGGATGGGTCACGCGCTCGCTGCGCGTCGGCGTCGAAGGCCCGGGACACGCGGCGCGCGCGCTCGACCTCGTTCGCGGCGACGACGGGCGGTGGACGGTCGACGGGCAGCTGCGGAACGAGTTCGACGGGGCCCTCGACTGCGATCTCGGGCTGTGCCCGCTCACCAACACCATGCCCGTCCGGCGCCATGGCCTGCACCTGCGCGAAGAGGAGGGCCCGGCCCGGGAGTTCCTCATGGCCTGGGTGTCGGTGCCCGAACTCACGGTGGCCCCCTCGGTGCAGACGTACACCCCCCTGGGGAGCCGCCGGGTCCGCTACGCCTCCGGGGACTTCCGCAGCGACATCGCGTTCGACGCCGCCGGGCTCGTCCGCGACTACCCCGGCCTCGCCGCCGTCCTGGCGCCCTTCGCCGGCTGATCCCACCACGGAAGATGAGGATTGTTCACTTTCCATTGACAGGGTGGTCGCCGCGGCCCAACAGTGGGCTCTCCGGCCGTACTTGAGCCGCCGTCCTGCCCGCTGCCGAGCGAAGCGAGTCCGCATGACCGCGCCCGTGCCCGAGTTCCCCGCCGACTTCCTCTGGGGCGTCTCCTCCTCCGCCTTCCAGATCGAGGGATCGCCCACCGCCGACGGCCGGGGGCCCTCGTCGTGGGACGCCTTCACCAGGGAGCCCGGAAGGATCAAGGACGGCTCGCACGCGGACGTGGCCACCGACCACTACCGCCGCTACCGCGAGGACGTGGCGCTGATGGCCGGCCTCGGTGTCGGCGCCTACCGCTTCTCGGTGTCCTGGTCGCGCGTCCTGCCCGAGGGCCACGGCCGGGTCAACCGCGCGGGCCTGGACTTCTACGACCGGCTCGTCGACGAGCTGTGCGCCCGCGGCATCGCCCCGGTGCCGACGCTCTTCCACTGGGACACCCCGCTCGCGCTCGAAGAGGAGGGCGGCTGGCTCCGGCGCGACACGGCCGAGCGGTTCGCGGCGTACGCCTCGGTGGTCGCGGACCGGCTCGCCGACCGGGTGCCGATGTGGATCACCATCAACGAGCCCGCCGAGGTCACCCTCCTCGGCTACGGCCTCGGCGAGCACGCCCCCGGAAGACAGCTCTTCTTCGACGCCCTGCCCGCAGCCCACCACCAGCTGCTGGCCCACGGCCTGGGCGTGCAGGCCCTGCGCGCGGCGGGGGCCCGCGAGATCGGCATCGCGGCCTCGCACAGCCCGGTCTGGGCCGCTTCCGGCACCGAAGCGGACCGCGAAGCAGCCGAGTTGTACGACACGCTCACGAACCGCCTCTTCGCGGACCCGATCCTGACCGGCGCCTATCCGGACGAGGCCTTCGCCTCGCTCATGCCCGGCCCCGTGGCGGAGGACCTCAAGACGATCTCGGCCCCCCTGGACTGGTACGGGGTCAACTACTACAACCCCATGCTGGTCGGCGCCCCGCAGGAGCACACCTCCGCCGCGACGGGAACGGCCTACGCCGGCATCGACATCCCGCCCGGCCTCCCGTTCGGCATCGGGCAGATCGAGGGGTACGAGCGGACCGACTTCGGCTGGCCCGTGGTCCCGGACGGGCTGCGGGAGCTGCTCGTCGCCCTGGAGAAGCGCTACGGCGACCGCCTGCCGCCGCTGTACATCACCGAGAACGGGTGCTCGTACGGGGACGGCCCCGACCCCGCCACCGGACGGATCGCCGATGCGCGCCGGATCGCGTACCACGACGGCCATCTGCGCGCCCTGCACCGGGCGATGGGGCAGGGGGTGGACGTCCGCGGCTACTTCATCTGGTCGGTCCTCGACAACTTCGAGTGGGCCGAGGGCCATCGGCAGCGGTTCGGGCTCGTCCACGTCGACTACGAGACGCTGGATCGGACCCCGAAGGACTCCTACGCCTGGTACCGCGCGGTGATCGAGCGCGGCAGATGAGCGCCGGGCGGACGGCTGCCGCGCAGAGCGCCGGCCCGGTCGGCGCCCGGTGGGTGGGTGCGCTGTGCCTGGCCAACCTCGGGGTGTGGGTCGGCTGGTTCGGACCGCTCCAGCTGCTCCTGGCCCGCCAGGCGGAACTGCTCGCCCCGGAGCACAAGGCCTCCACGCTCGCGCTGGTGACCGGTGTGGGGGCAGCCGTGTCGATGGTCGCGAACCCGGTCTTCGGGGCGCTCTCGGACCGGACCACGGCCGCGGTGGGCCGGCGCATCCCCTGGGTGGTCGCGGGGGTCGCGGGCGGGGCGGCCGGGCTGCTGGCCCTGTCCCGGGCCTCGGGCATCGCGGGGGTGCTCGCGGGCTGGTGCCTGGTGCAGCTCGCCCTGAACGCCGCCTTCGCCGCGCTCACCGCCGCCGTCCCGGACCAGGTTCCACCCCAGCGGCGCGGCCTGGTCGGCGGGTGGCTCGGGGTCTCGCAGGTGGGCGGAGTCCTGGCCGGCACGGCGCTGGCCACGGCGGCGGGCGGAGTCACCGCCGGCTATCCGGCCTGCGCTGCCTTCACGGTCCTCGCCGCCCTGCCGTACGTCCTGATGGGGCGCGACAGCCGTCTGTCCCCCGCCGACCGGCCCACCCTGCGGCCCCGCGCCTTCCTGGCCGGCTTCTGGATCGACCCGCGCCGGCACCCGGACTTCGGCTGGGCCTGGCTGACCCGGTTCCTGATGAACCTGTCGTACTCCGTCAGCACCATGTACCTGCTCTACTACCTGACGGACGCCGTGCACTACGCGGACGACGCCGACACCGGCGTACTGGTCCTGACCGCACTCAACGCGCTCACCCTGCTGGCCACCGTGGTGGCCGGCGGCAGGCGGTCGGACCGTACGGGCCGCCGGAAGGTGTACGTCATCGCGTCCGGGCTGGTCATCACGGCAGGCACCCTGCTGCTGGCAGTCTGGCAGACCTGGACGGGGGCGGTCACCGCCTCGCTCGTCCTCGGGGCCGGCTTCGGCGTCTACACGTCCGTGGACTTCGCCCTGCTCACCGATGTCCTGCCGACCGCCGAGGACCGGGGCCGGGACCTCGGCGTCATCAACATCGCCAATGCGCTGCCCCAGGTGCTGGCTCCGGTGATCGCCGCCCCGGTGGTCACCCACCTCGGCGGATACACCGCCCTGTACGCACTGGCCGGGACCCTCGCCCTGGCCGGGTCCGTTCTGGTCGGCCGCATCCGCGGCGTGCCCTGACCGGCGGCGCTCCCCCGGGAGGGTCACCGCAGGCCGACGACGACCGCCGGGTGCCACCGGAGGGATCCGGTGGCACCCGGCCGGTGCGGACGTGTCAGTCGTTGACGCAGAGGGTGCCCCCAGCCGGGTTCAGCGCCCCGATGATGTTGATGCTGTTGCCGCAGATGTTGATCGGGATGTGGATCGGGACCTGGACCACGTTGCCCGAGAGCACGCCCGGCGAACCGACGGCGACACCGTGCGCCTCGCTGTCGGCGACAGCGGCTCCGGCCCCGCCCAGCGTCGCGGCGACGACCAGACAAGCTGCAGCGGCGACGGTACGGATCTTCATGAAGGTCTCCCATCGAGTGAGGGTGTTCGGCCTCATTCCACAGCAGACCCGGCCAGACCAGGCCTATTCACCCGGTCGTGGGCGGTGTGCGCGCCCACCTGGCGGGACCTCGATTCAGCACGGATCCAGACTTTTCTGGAAAAGCGCAATCCCTGGAGCAGCCTGCCCCGTATCTCTTGTGGAAGTTCTTCAGGAGGGAATTCTCATGGCGATCTTCAGTCACCTGACCCCGGCAAAGCACCGTCGCCGCAACAGGAGGAACACGAACGACCGGCACGACAACACTGGCACCAACCACCGTCGTCGCCGTCGTCACACCAGCACCACCGGCCACGGCCGCCACCACGGCGGCTGCTGACCGCACGGGAACGGCTGAGCAGCCCGTCAGGGCCGCTCGGCCGGCCTCCGTTGAGGGAACGTGCCCATGAGGCGGGTGTCATGGCAGGTCCTGCGACGGCTGCTCTCGGTGGCAGACGACCCCGACGCAGTCGTCGCCGCTGCGCCCCAAGTCTCTCCGCGCGCAGCCTTCCGACGTTTTTGGCCCTATACACGTGGTGGTCGGCGCTGGCTGGCGCCGATCCTCTTGTTCAGCCTGATCGGCCCCGTCCTGGACGCGGCCGAGCTCTGGCTGTTCAAAGTCGTGGTGGACGAGGTCCTCGTTCCGCGCGATCTGGGCCCCTTCCTCTGGATCGCACTCGCCTACCTGGGGTTCGTCCTCTGCTCCGGCATTCTGGGGTTCGCCGACGACGTGTTGTCCACCTGGGTCAGCGAGCGCTTCGTACTGTCGCTCCGCTCGGACGTGTTCCGCCACGTCCAGAGGCTCTCGCTCGGCTTCTTCGAACGCCGGCGGCTGGGTGACGTACTGTCACGCATCACGGGCGATGTCGACGCGGTCGAGACGTTTCTGCTCTCGGGCGTGGCCAACGCCCTGTACGACGTGGTGCGGTTGGGCGTCTTCCTCGGCCTGCTGTTCTACCTCCGCTGGGACCTGACCCTCCTGGCGCTCGTCATCGTGCCGCTCTTCTGGTGGGCGGCCCGGCACTTCTCCCGGCTGATCAAGGCCGCCTCGCGCGAACGGCGCCGGCGCAGCGGCTCGATCAGCGCGATCGCCGAGGAGTCGCTCGGCAACATCGCGCTGGTGCAGGCGTACAACCGCCAGGAGTGGGAGGGCCGCCGCTTCGACCGGGAGAGCACCGGCAAGTTCCGCGCGTCGATGGCCTCGGCGCGCATCCGCGCGGTCTACGGCCCGCTCGTCGAGATCGTCGAGGTCAGCGGGGCCCTGGCCGTGATGGGCCTCGGCACGTGGAAACTCACCCAGGGACAGCTGACCCTGGGCGGCCTGCTGGTCTTCCTCGCCCTGCTGAGCAAGCTCTACAGCCCCGTGCGCGGGCTGTCGCAGCTGGCCGCCACCTTCTACGCGGCGTCCGCCTCCGCCGAGCGGATCATCGAACTCCTCGACCAGCAGCCCCAGGTCGCCGAGGCGCCCGATGCCCGGCCACTCGGGCGGGCCCGCGGCGAGGTCGAATTCCGCGGCGTCAGCTTCCGCTACCCGGGGACGTCCCGGTGGGCGCTGCACGACGTGTCCTTCCATGTCGCAGCCGGTACGACGGTCGCCCTGGTCGGGGCGAGCGGCGCCGGGAAGTCCACGCTCGGAAAGCTGCAACTGCGCTTCTACGACCCGGATCAGGGCGCCGTCCTCCTCGACGGCACGGACCTGAGGGAGCTGCGCCTGGAGGAACTGCGCGAGAACGTCGCGGTGGTGCTCCAGGAAACCCTGGTCTTCCACGGCACGGTACGCGAGAACATCGCCTACGGCCGGCCCGGTGCGAGCGAGGCGGAGATCGTCGCCGCGGCCCGCGCCGCCGACGCGCACGAGTTCATCCAGCTGCTGCCCGAGGGCTACGACACCGTCGTGGGCCAGCGCGGGCGCACGCTCTCCGGCGGGCAGGCCCAGCGCCTCGCCATTGCCCGCGCGATGATCAGGGACGCGCCCGTCCTGCTCCTGGACGAACCGACGACGGGCCTGGACACCCAGTCGGCCCGCCGGATCATGGAACCGCTGCGCCGGCTGATGGCCGGACGGACCACCCTGGTCATCTCCCACAACCTGCTCACCGTCCGCGATGCCACGTCCACCGTGGTGCTGGAGCACGGGCGGGTCGTCGAGCAGGGCACGCACGAGGAACTGCTGCGCCTCGACGGAACGTACGCACGGCTCCACCGGGTGAACGGTTCCGCTCCGGCCGGCCCGACGGAGCCCAAGGTCCTGTCATGAACACTGCCATCAAGGCCCCGCCGGCCCCGCCCCTCACGCCCGGAACCCGCCCCGCCCCCGGGTACGAGGTCCTGGCGCACCTGGACCGGACCGGCTGGCTCGACCTCTACGACTCCTGGAGCGAGGAGCGGGCCTGCCGGTGCGTGCTCAAGGTGCTGCGGCCCGACCGCCGGCACGAGGAACGCCTGCGCGACCGGCTGCTGCGCGAGGGCCGTTGGCTCCAGGACTTCACCCATCCGCACCTGGTGCGCGCGTACGAGACCGTCGCCTCGCCTGAGCCGCTCGTGGTGCTGGAGACGCTGACGGGGGAAACGCTGTCCCACCTCGTCGACCGGCTGTCCCGGCGGCCGTCCGCGCAGGACGTGGCCCTGCTGGGGCTGCAGCTGTGCTCGGCGGTGCACTACCTGCACGGCCGCGGACTGCTGCACCTGGACCTGAAGCCGTCCAACGTGGTCGTCGACTGCGGGCACGTGAAGGTGCTCGATCTCAGCGTCGCCCAGGCGCCCGGCACGGCCCCGGCCGGGGTCGGCACCTTCTGCTACCTGGCCCCCGAGCAGGCGCGCGGCGGCCCGTTGTCGGCCGCTGCCGACGTGTGGGGCATGGGGATCACGCTGTACGAGGTCGCCACCGGCGGGCTTCCGTTCGACTGCGATGACTTCATCGGCAGCGAGACGACGTCGGCGACGGCGAGCGGTGGCAGCGCGGGCACGGACGGCCCGGAGGATCCGGCGGACCTGGAGGACTATCCGCAGGTGAAGGGGGCCGCTGCGCCGGTCGGCTCGCGGCGCCGGGGGCTCCCCGCCGAGCTCGCCGAAGCCATCGACGGCTGTCTGCGCCCCGAACCGGCCGCACGGCCGACGACGACGGAGCTGGCCGCCGCCCTCGATGCGGTCCTCCCCCCGGACCGCCGCCGCACCGCCGTGGCCCTGCCCGACTGACGCGCTGCGGACCGGCGTCCGTCCCCGGTACGGCGCCACGGCCCCGGTACGGCTCCGGGAGCCACCCCGCCGCAGGTCGGCAGGGAAGGGGCACGGTGCCCCGACGGCGTCAGCCGGGCGACAGCTCCCCCAGCCTGGCGGCAGCGGCGTCGGCCGCCCGACGGGCCTGCTTCGCCGCCCGTTCCAGGTCCCGTACCCGGGCCGCGGACCGCACCACCGCCTCGCGCGCGCTGCGCTGGGCTTCCCGGACCTCGCGGAGCCGGCGTTCCGCTTCGGCGAGGTGCTCTTCGGCCTCGGCCGCGGCCTCCTCGCAGCGCTCCTGCTCCTCGACGGCCGCCCGCAGTTCCCCCTCGCGGGCCTCGGCCTCGTCTCCGGTTTCCCGGGCCGCCTGCCGGGCGCGTTCGAGGCGGGCCAGGCGCCGGGCGTCCACGCGTGCGGGAGCGGGTGTCCCGGACGGCGGTGGCGGTGCGTCCGGAGCGGGGGCCCGCTCCGGACGGGGCCCGGGTTCCACTGGGGGGAGGCCGGTGAAACCGACGGGGGGCTCCAGTGCCCTGGACAGGCGCCCCGAGGCCCACTGCTCGGCGGCGTCGGGATCGGCCAGCGCGGCGTGCAACGTCTGCTCCACCTCCCGCAGGACGGTGTCGCTGACCGCCGATCCCGCCTCACCGGCCAGCTGCCGGGCGGTCCGGGCCAGCTCGGAGACCACCCCGTGCTGCCGGTGCGACAGCTCGCGCAGCTGCGGGCCGTGCAGTGCCTGGTGCGCCTCGCGCAGGGCCCGGCCGAGCTCCAGCAGCGCGGCCGTCTCCCGTGGCCGCTCCCGGACGAGGAGGTTCGAGGCGAACGCGGCGAGCGTGGGCCGCCGCAGGCCCGCGATCGTCTTCGCCGCCTGCTGGTCCCCGGCCTTCCGGGCCCGGGCGGCCTGCTCATCCCGGGCCTCGGTGAACCGGTCCGGGGGCAGCCCGTACAGCTGCGCGCTGACCTCTTCCACGTCCACGTCGGCATCCACAGCACCCACCATCGGGCACCGCCCGGCGTCCGGGGCGGAACACGCCGGGCCGAGCGGGCCACCGGAACCGGTATGCCCCGGCGGGGACGCGTCCGGCTCCGCGTGCGGGGGGCCGGGATCACCGGCAGGCTGGAGGGATGAGCAAGGCGATCGCGGGCCGGTCGCCCGCCGGGGCACGGACGGGGACGGACCGTGGAGTGGGATGAGGTGCTGGCGCTCATGGAAGCGCCCGGTGAGCGGCTGCCGCTGCTGTCCCGGGGCGAGGCCGCGGCGCTGATCGCGCTCCTGGGCGAGGTGGACCTGACCTCCGGGTCCACCGTGGCGATGGGGTTGCGCGAGCTCCAGGTACGCATCGCGGCCCGCATCGGCGTCCCGGAGGGCCATTAGGCCGCGCGGGCCGCCGATCTGCTGAACCCGGGAGCCGGCAGGCGTCGCCGGCCCGCCGGACGGGCACTCAGCACGGGTGAGACCTGACGTCCTGCGCGCCCCGGCGGGGAGCCGCGCCGCCTCCCGTCGTGCGCTGCTCGCCGGCTCGGTCGGCAATCTCGTCGAGTGGTACGAGTTCGGCGTCTACGGCTGCTTCGCCACGGTCATCGCCGCGAACTTCTTCACCCCTGCCGGGTCCGGCGCGGCGGTCGGGGCCGAGGCCCTCGTGGCGACGTACGCCTCCTTCGCGCTCGCGTTCTTCTTCCGGCCCCTGGGCGCCGTGCTGTTCGGGCGGCTCGGTGACCGGCTCGGCCGGCGGACCACCCTGGTTCTGGTGGTCGGCCTGATGACGTGCGCCACGACGATGATCGGGCTGCTGCCGACGCGCGCGGCCCTCGGCGCGGCCGCCCCGTGGCTGCTGACCCTCCTGCGGATCCTGCAAGGGCTCTCGGCGGGCGGTGAATTCGGCGGCGCCGTCTCCCTGATGACGGAGTACGCGCCGGTGGGACGCCGGGGCCTCTACGGTGCGTGGCAGTCGTTCACCGTCGCGCTCGGGCTGCTCACCGGGGCGGGCACGGCGGCCGGCCTGGCCTCGGTCCTGTCCGCCGGGGCGCTGCACGCATGGGGGTGGCGGATCCCCTTCCTGCTGGCCCTGCCGCTCGGCGCGGTGGCGCTGTGGCTGCGCACGGCGCTGGAGGAGCCGCCCGCGGCCGCCGCCGGCGGTGCCTCCCCGGCCGGACCCCGGGCCGCTCCCGCGCCGCCGGACCTCCCCGGGCCGGCCCGCCCCGGGGAGCTCGGCCGGGCCGTCGCGCTCGGGATCGGGCGGATCATGGGCTGGTGCGCGGCCGGGTACACCTTCCTCGTCGTCCTGCCCTCGTACCTCCAGGCCACGCTGGGCACTTCCGTGCGGGAGGCCCTGCTGGTCACGGCCCTCGCCCAGCTGGGGTTCGCGGCCTCGATCCTGCCCGCCGGGATGCTGAGCGACCGGATCGGACGGCGTCCGGTGATGCTGGCCGGGGCGCTCTGCGTGGTCCTGCTCGCCCTCCCGCTGCTCCACCTGATCCGGTCCCCCGGCGGGTCCCCCTGGCTGCGGGCCGGGGCGGTGCTGCTCTCGGGCGCGCTGGTCGGCCTGATGGCCGGGCCGGGTCCGGCCATGCTGGCCGAGATGTTCCCCCGGCGGGTCCGCTGCACCGGGCTCGGAGTGGCCTACGCCCTCGGCAACGCGGTGTTCTCCGGCTGCGCCGGACTCGTCATCACCACGTTGACCGCCCGAACGGGAGACCCCGGGGTTCCGGCGTACTACGCCGCCGGTGCCTGCGCCCTCAGTTGTCTCGCGCTGTCCACCCTGCGCGGCCACGACCACATGGAGCCGTTGCGATGAGAGTGATCGGTCTGATGTCGGGGACCTCGTACGACGCCGTCGACGCCGCGGCCGCCGATCTCGACCTGTCCGCCGAGGACGGCACGCTCCACCTGACCCCGCTGGGCATGGTCAGCGAACCCTACCCGCCGGACGTACGGGCGGCCCTCGCCGCGGCCCTGCCGCCGGCGGCCACCACCCTGGCCGACGTGTGCCGGCTCGACACCCGGATCGGGCAGGCCTTCGCGGCCGTGGCCGTCCGCGCGGACCGGGAACTGTGCGCGGGGCGGGCCGAGTTGGTCGCCTCGCACGGGCAGACCGTGTACCACTGGGCCGACGGGGGCCGGGTGCACGGCACGCTCCAGCTGGGCGAGCCGGCGTGGATCGCCGAGCGCACCGGCTGCCCGGTGGTGTCCGGCTTCCGGCCGCGCGACGTGGCGGCGGGCGGGCAGGGCGCACCGCTGGTCAGCCTGGTCGACCTGATGCTGCTGCGGGGGCGTCCCGGCGTTCCGGCCGCCCTGAACATCGGGGGGATCGCCAACGTCACCGTGGCGGGCGGCGGCGGGGGTCCTCACGGTGCTCCGGTCGCCTTCGACACCGGTCCGGGCAACGCGCTGATCGACGCCGCGGTGCGGGAACTGACCGGCGGGCGCCGCGCGTACGACGAGGACGGCGCCCTGGCGGCCGCCGGTCAGGTCCAGGAGGCGCTGCTGGAACGGCTGCTGGCGGATCCGTACTACCGGATGCCCGCTCCCCGCACGACCGGAAAGGAACTGTTCCACGCGGGCTATCTGCACGACCGGCTGGCGGGGTTCCGTGAGCTGCGGCCCCAGGACCTGGTCGCCACGCTGACCCGGCTGACCGCGCGGACCGTGGCGGCGGCGGTGCTCCCGTACGGGGTGACGGAGGTCTTCGCCTCGGGCGGCGGCGTCCGCAATCCGGCGCTGATGGCGATGCTCGGCGAGGAGGTGGGGAGCGCCGCCGTGGTGCGCGGATCGCACGAGCTGGGGCTGCCCGCCGAGGCGAAGGAGGCCTATGCCTTCGCGGTGCTGGGCCACCTCACCCTGCACGGTCTCCCCGGGAACGCCCCGGCGTGCACGGGAGCGGCGGGGCCGCGGATCCTCGGCTCCCTCACCCCCGGCAGCCGCCCGCTGCGCCTGCCGGCCGGTCCGGCCCGCGCCCCGCACAAGCTGCTCGTACGAGCGGCCCCGGCCTGACGGCCGGCAGAACGGCCCGGAACCGGCAAAGTCGACTCCGGCGACCGGGGGCCCGTGGTCGACTCGGCGGCATGGACACCGTACTGGCCGGCGTGGTCGCCGTGGTGGGCACTGTGGTCGGCGCGTGGAGCAGCTACCTGTTCCAGCGTCGCGGCGCCGAGCGCGCCGAGGCAGTGAGCCGGCAGGAACGGATCCGTCAGGAGCAGCTGACGGCCTACAGCGCCTACGCGGGGGCGGTGACCGAACTCAAGCGTGCCGTGATCACCCTGTGGTTCCGTCGGCGGCGCACCCCGCGCGACGGGGACCTCGCGGCAGCCCAAGTGGAGTGCGACCGCCTCGGCGCAGCGGCCGAGGCGGCCGCGTTCCGGCTGCGGCTGGTCGTGGGCGGGGGCGACGGCGTGGGCAAGGGCGGCGGTGCGCCCCTGTCGCCCTTGATGGACGCCGTCTCCGCACGGCTCGGCGAGCTCGGCGAGGCGGAGGACCGACAGGCCCTCCGCGCCGTCGAGGCCCGGTTCGAGGCGGCGGTCGGCGCCTTCCTCGAAGCGGCCGCTCGCCGTCTGGAATGACGGGCGCTCAGTGGCCGGGCGTCCAGAGCTCCGCCAGGTGTGCGGACTCCCGGGCGATGTCCCGCCAGGCTCCGGTCGCGGTCAGCACGGCGACGGACGACGTGGGGAACGACGTGCGCAGGACGCGCACCAGGTCCTTGGGGCCGCCGCCGCACAGGCCGTCCGCGAGCTGGTGGATGGCCGGATTGTGGCCCACCAGCAGCAGGCCGGTCAGGTCGTCGGCGCTCTCCCGCACGACGTCGAGCAGGTCGTCGGCATCGGCGTCGTAGAGCCTGTCGTCGTAGCGGGTCGGCGGCGGCGTGGGCCAGTGCGCCAGCATCAACTGCCAGGTCTGGCGGGTGCGGCGGGCCGAGGAGCACAGGGCCAGGTCGACGGCGACGCCCGACTGTGCGAGCCATTCGCCCGCCCTGGGCGCGTCGTGGCGGCCCCGGTCCGCCAGGGCGCGCTCGAAGTCCTCGGCGGCGTCCTTGGGAACTGCCTTGGCGTGCCGGACCAGGACGATCCGACGCTCGGCTTCGGGCATGGTCCACCCCTCTCACAGCTCCTCCCACGGTGGCACGCCCGCCTGCCGTCTGCACGGCCAACCAGGTGTTGAACAAAGTACGAGAAGCACGTGCACAGCGTTCCGGCTCTTCAGGCGCCCTTCACGGCGAACGGGCCGCCCTCGCCGAAGGCCCGTTCCACGAAGCGTTCGCCGATCAGGCGGTGGCCGGCCGTGTCCGGGTGCAGCCCGTCGGGGAGCGGCACCTCGGCGAAGTCGCGCTCCCCGTAGAGGCAGCGGCCGTCCAGGTAGTACAGGTGCGGGTCCTCCGCCGCCCGTTGCTCCGTGATGCGTACGAGCTCCTCGCGGATGACGGTGAGGGTGAGCCGCGTGGGGTCCGAGGCGTCCCCGAGGGCCCGGAAGCGCAGTCTCCCGTCCGAGAAGTCCGGCGCGAGGGGACCGGGGGTCTCCTCGTGCAGGGGGCACAGGACGGGAGAGACGACGAGCAGCGGCGCGGTCGGATGTCCGTCACGGAGGGTGTCGAGGAAGCCGTGCACCGCCGGGGCGAAGGCGCGCCGCCGCATCAGGTCGGTGTTGACCAGGTTGATGCCGATCTTGACGCTGAGCAGGTCCGCGGCGGTGTCGCGCATCGCGCGCGCCGTGAAGGGGTCGAGCAGGGCGTTGCCGCCCAGGCCGAGATTGATCAGCTCCACCCCGGCCCGGGTGGCGGCCAGCGCCGGCCAGGTGGCGGTCGGGCTCCCGGCCGCGGAGCCGTGGCTGATCGAACTGCCGTGGTGCAGCCACACCCGGCGTCCGGTGGCCGCCGCGGCCTCGACGGGGGCATCCGTGCGCAGGGCGATCAGCTCCGTGGTCTCCCCGTGCGGCAGCCAGATCTGGATGTCCTTGGCGTCCCCGGACAGGCCGGTGAACCGGACGGTGCCGGGGCGGCCGGAGCGCACCTCCTCCGCCCCGGTGGCCATGTCGAGGGTACGGAGGTTGCCTCCGGGCACCCGGGCCTGTCCCGCCAACAGGCCGTCGACCAGGAGGTCGTACACCCCGTCGGCGGGGGCGGCCATCCCCCGGTAGAGCGTCTTGGTGGGGAGCACGTCCAGCTCGACGGCGGTGGCCCGGCTGCGGAAGGACAGCCGTACGCCGGAGGGCTGGGAGGCGGCCATGAGCAGCCGGGCGTCGGGGAACTGGCGTCGGGCCCGGGCGGGCAGCCGGTACGGCAGCAGCCCGTGCGCGGTGCGCTCCAGGTCGAGCGCACCGTGCAGGATGCGGGTGTCGATGGGGGTGGTGATCCAGTCAGTCACGTGACGACCCTACGTGCGGCCCCGGCGCGGTCATGGACTGGCCGCCGATGTCCGCCGCGTCCGCGAGTTGGTCCTGCCACCAGGCCTGCGCCTCACCGGCGTTCATCGCCGCCCAGGCGGGTGTGCGCTCCACCTGGGCCCGGCCGAGCCTGCGGGCCAGGGCGACGAGCTCGCGGCCCGCGGCGGCCCGGGCCGTCCGGTAGGTGTTCACCAGCTCGTCCCAGGAGTCCGCCGCCCGCCAGGCGGCCTCGAAGGCACTGGCGTCCTGGAGGGCCTTGGCCGCACCGCTGGTGGTGTGCGGGCGCGCCACGACGGCCGCGTCGCCCGCCAGCAGGAAGCGTCCCGCGGTGGGGTGCGCGCTCTCCAGGTCGTAGATGGGCTGGACGTAGGTGTGCTCCGCATCGGTCAGCCCGATGACCCGGGCCCAGTACGGCGGAAACCCGCGGTCGAGCAATTCGGCCAGCGCGGCGGCCAGTTCGTCCGTCACCTGGCCGGGCGGGAAGCTGGTGGGGTCGTCCAGCCGCAGCTGCCCGGTCTGCGGGGGCATCGCGTACAGGACCCAGTTCACCCGGGGCCCGTCCGGTCCGGGGATGCGGTAGACGACACAACTGCCGCCCGGGAAACAGACGGTGGTCACCGCGTCACCGGGGAACTCCGCCCCGCCGGTCTCCGCCAGCCGCCGGGCGTCGAAGTTCCCGCGCCAGCAGACGTACCCGGCGTACTCGGGGCGCGAGGTACGGCAGACCGTCTCCCGTACCACCGAGCGGTACCCGTCGGCGCCGACGGCCAGGTCGTAGTGCTCGGCGGCGCCGCCCGCGAGCCGCACCTCGGCGCGGTCGCCGGCGTCGGCCGCCCCGGTCACGGTCACGCCCTGGCGGTAGACCACCGCCGCGGGCGTCGCCTCCCGCAACCCCCGCCACAGCAGCCCCCAGTGGTACGAGTGGAAGGGGAACGGCTGCTCCCAGAACATCCGCCCGGCCGGTCCGGCCGCGTCGTCGCGGACCACCCACCGGCGCCGGGTCAGCCGGTGGGCGGCGATCCCGGCGGGCAGGGCGCCCGTCGCGGCGAGTTCGGCGGCCCGGTCGTCGTGGACGCACAGTCCCAGTCCCCGGTCGGCGAGCCGCCCGCGGGTCCGCTCCAGCACCACCACCTCGTCCGCGCCCGCGCGCGCCGCCGCCGAGGCGAACGCACATCCGGCGATGCTCCCGCCGACCACCGCGACCGTACCGCCCTGCATGACTGCTCCCTCCACTCGCCGGTCCCGCGCACCGGTCCCCCTGCCGCGACCGGCGGACCCGCCTACGGGGACTCTCCGGCAGGCAGGGGGGATTCGGCAAGGGAGCACGGCCCGCAGGGCTGCCCGCCGGGCCGTCGACGCGTCGGCCCCTCAGCCGTCAGCCCGTCAGCCCGTCAGTGCTGCCGATACGACGCCCTGGGCCTCCTCCTGGACCCGGCTCAGGTGGTCAGGGCCGAGGAAGGACTCGGCGTAGATCTTGTAGACGTCCTCCGTGCCCGAGGGGCGCGCCGCGAACCAGGCGTTCTCGGTGGCCACCTTGATGCCCCCGATGGCCGCCCCGTTCCCGGGGGCCTCCGTCAGCACCGCGGTGACCGCCTCGCCCGCCAGGGTGTCGGCGGTGACCTGCTCGGGGGACAGACGGGCGAGGACGGCCTTCTCCTCCCGGGTGGCCGGGGCGTCGACGCGGGCGTACGCCGGTTCGCCGAAGCGGGACGTGAGACCGGCGTACCGCTCGCTCGGGGTCTGCCCGGTCACGGCCGTCATCTCCGAGGCCAGCAGGGCGAGGAGGATGCCGTCCTTGTCGGTGGTCCAGACCGAGCCGTCGCGGCGCAGGAACGAGGCGCCGGCGGACTCCTCGCCGCCGAAGCCGAGGGTGCCCGCGGCCAGCCCGTCCACGAACCACTTGAACCCGACGGGAACCTCCACCAGTTCGCGGCCGAGGTCGGCGGCCACCCGGTCGATCATCCCGGAGGACACCAGGGTCTTGCCGACCCCCGCACCGGCCGGCCAGCGGTCGCGGTGCCGGTAGAGGTAGTCGATGGCGGTGGCGAGGTAGTGGTTCGGGTTCATCAGTCCGCCGTCCGGGGTCACGATGCCGTGCCGGTCGGCGTCGGCGTCGTTGCCGGTGGCGATCCGGAAGCGGTCGCGGCCCTCGATCAGCGAGGCCATCGCGTACGGGGAGGAGCAGTCCATCCGGATCTTGCCGTCCCAGTCCAGGGTCATGAACCGCCAGGTGGGGTCGGTGTGCGGGTTGACCACGGTCAGGTCGAGGCGGTGCTCCTCGGCGATGCGACCCCAGTAGGCCACGGAGGCCCCGCCGAGCGGGTCGGCCCCGATGTGGAGGCCCGCGGCGCGTACGGCGTCCAGGTCGAGCACGGACGGCAGGTCGCGCACGTAGCTGCCGAGGTAGTCGTACGTCCCCGTGGTCGGCGCCGCCACGGCCCGGGTGTACGGCAGCCGCCGTACGTCCTTCAGCCCGCCCGTGATGATCTCGTTGGCGCGCTCCTGGATCCAGCCGGTCGCCTCGGAGCCCGCGGGGCCGCCGTGGGGCGGGTTGTACTTGAAACCGCCGTCCGCCGGCGGGTTGTGCGAGGGGGTGACCACCACGCCGTCCGCGAGGCCGGAGGTGCGGCCGCGGTTGTGGGTGAGGATGGCGTGCGAGACCGCGGGCGTGGGGGTGTGGCCGTCGGCCGAGTCGACCAGCACGGTGACCTCGTTGGCCGCGAAGACCTCCAGGGCGGTCACCCGGGCGGGCTCCGAGAGCGCGTGCGTGTCCACGCCCAGGAAGAGCGGGCCGTCGATGCCCTGCTGGGCCCGGTACTCGCAGATCGCCTGGCTGGTCGCCGCGATGTGGTCCTCGTTGAAGGCGGTGGCCAGGGAGGACCCGCGGTGCCCCGAGGTGCCGAAGGCAACGCGCTGGGCGGGGTCCGCCGGGTCGGGGTGCAAGGCGTAGTACGCGGTCACGAGCCGGGCGACATCGATCAGATCGTCCGGGCGCGCCTGCTGTCCCGCTCGTTCGTTCGGCATCCGCCGGCTCCTCCATGAGGTCGAGAGATCAACCAGGTCATTGTGTCGTCCCGCCGTCCGCACCGCACCGGCGCCCCGCCCGTCGTCGCCCCGCGGACCCGTGCGCCAGAAGACCCCCGCGCCCCGGCCCAACCTGGAATCGAGCCGGGCCCGGCATCGCCGTGGCCCGGCGGCTGGGGATGGACCCGGGACGGCGTCCTGCGCGAGAGCTGCTTCTACCGGGGCAAGCGGCACGACGAGGAACTCCGGTCGGTCCTGGCCCCTTGAATGGCGGGCGGCCCGCCGGGACCCCGGCGCCGGCTAACGCAGGAGCCACCCGCGGGTCAGTTCCAGGACCTCCGCCCGGCTGCGGGTTCCGTGGGCGGCGGCCACGAAGTGGTTGCCGATGCGCAGGGAGACGGCGAGCATGCAGCGCACTTCCACGTCGTCCTCGTCCGCGCAGAAGGTGCGGAACAGCGAGCGCAGGTACTCCATGCGCCGGTCGTCCACGCGCCGCAGCCGCTCCGCGACGTCCTCGTCGCGCCGGGCCCAGTCGCGGACGGCCAGGTCGGCGGCGATGCCGGTGATCGGCCCGCTGCCGGATGAGGCGATCTGGAAGAGGCGCTCCAGTTTGGCCCTGGCGTCTCCCCCGCCGCTCTCGACGCGTTCGATCACCGCTTCGGTGACCTCGTGTTCCCAGGCGTCGAGCATCTCGGTGAGCAGGGCGCCCCGGTTGCCGAAGTAGCCGTAGAAGCCGCCCTTGCTGACGCCCAGTGCCTGTGCGAGGACCTCGATCCGGACGGCCTCGGGGCCGCCCTCGGCGAGCGCGCGCAGGCCCTCCTCGATCCACTTCGCGCGCGGCGTCCGGGCCACGGCCATGGTGCGTCTCCCCTCGCTGCGTCAGATCCGTACGGCATCGTACAGACGGAGCCGGTGCGAACCGTACGGCACCGTACAGACGGGACTCCGGTCCTCCGGAGGGGCGCTGCCCGCCCCGTGTGCGGTGGGCCGTCGCGCGACGTGGCTGCGACGGCCCTCTGCGCCACGGGTCCGCGCTACGCCGTCGGGGTCAGCACGCTGCCTCCGGTGACGATGAGCGCCAGCAGGACGGCGGCCGCTTCGCTCTGCAGGATGCGGGCGGCCTGCTTCAGGCGGTGCGGGTCCGGGGCGGGCATCGACAGGGCGACGCACTCCGCGTTCGGACCCGCCGTGATCGGCACCGCCGCGCACACCGTGCCCATGGCGTACTCCTGGAGGTCGAGGAGCGGATCGTTGGGCAGGCGCACGTCCAGCTGGTGGAACAGGGTCCGTTCGCTGGTGAGGGTGTGCGGGGTGAACCGCTCCATCCGGTGCCGGGCCAGATGGTCCCGGCGGTCCTCGTCCTCCAGCTGGGTCAGCAGGGCCTTGCCGACCGCGGAGGCGTGGGCGGCCGCACGGAAGTCCACCCATTCCTCGACGAGCGGCGCGGTGGGGGAATCCGCGTACTGGGTGATGGCGACCTCGCCGTCGGTGTACCGGGCGACGTAGACGGCGGCGCCGACCGCGTCCCGCACCCAGGCCAGGGTCTGCCGCAGCCGGCCCGGGCCGTCGTCCCCGACGCCCGCGGTGAGGGCCAGGGCCGTGCCCGCGACGTAGGCGCCGGGACCGGCAGGGGTGGCCAGGTTCGCCCGTACCAGCCGCTCCATCACCCGGGCGAGCACGAGTTGGGGCAGCCCGGTCCGACGGGCGATCTGCGTCAGGCTCACGCCGCCCGAGTACCGGCCCACGACCTCCAGGACGCGCAGGGCCTGGTGTACGGACTCCAGGGCGGCCGAGGCCGGGCGGGACCGGGGGGTGCTCCGGCCGGTGGAGCGGGGGTGCGCCGGCGCGGGGGGCGTGGAGGGGCGGCCGTTCGCCTCGTCCGTCAGGTGCGCGCCGCCGAGCTGCGCGTGGCGGGCGATGGCGGCAGCTAACTGGGGACCCGGGGTGAAGACCTCGCCCAGGTCCGGGTCCTCCCGCGGGACGAGCGAGGCGACCGCCCTGCGCAGCCGGGGCGCGAGCCGGTAGCGGTCGCCGCCCAGGCGGCCCGGGGCGGTGAGGGCGGTGAGGTCCTGGGTGGTGATGGGCGGGGAGGTCCAGATCACCGAAGCCGCCAGGGCCCCTTCCAGGTTGTCCGGGAGGGCCAGCAGGGCGGGCAGGCCGTCGTCCGCGGGCAGGCTCTGCACCTGGCGTTTCCAGTGCCGGGCCGTGGTGACCTCGGCGCGGGCCAGGTGGTGGAGGTAGAGGCACTGGGCGGCGGCGCGGGATCCGGCGCCGGCCGCGTACTGGAACCAGAACTGTGCGCCCTCCATCCGCCCGGCCAGGTGCAGCAGGCACCCGAACAGCAGGGCGGACCGGGGGCTGTGCGGCCAGGCCTGCCGCTCCAGGGCGAGTTCGGCGAAGGCCCTGCTGTCCACCAGGTGTCCGGTCAGGGCGTCCAGGGCGCGGGCGGCCCGCACGTGGCAGGCGGCGTCCATGACGAGGTGGTCGGCCGTCCCCTGGGCCCCGCCGCGGCCCGCGGCCCGGGTGCGGTCGGCGACGACGCGGCGGGCGATCCGGCGCCGGGCCGCGTACTCGTCGTACCCGGCGAACTCCTCCGGGAGCACCTGTGCCTCCTTCAACGCGGCGTCCAGCTCGAACGGCACGGCGTCGCGGTCGCGTGTCATGTCGCTCACTGGTCCTTCTCCTCTCCGGGAGCCCATGCCACCCCGAGTTTTCGGGACAGGATCCGGCGTGCGCCGCGGATGTGCGAGCGGACCGTGGCGGGGGAAATGCCCATCATCCGGGCGACGGTGTCGTAGTCGTTGCCCAGCAGGAAGGTCAGCAGCACCACGTCGTAGTGGCGCTCGGACAGTTCCGAGATCGCCGCGTACAGGCCGAGCTTGGACTCCAGCAGTTCCAGCCGTTCCCGCGAGGAGCGGCGCAGGGCCGCGAACCAGGCCGTCTCCACCATGGCCACGGGCCGGCCGAGGGCGGTCAGGCGCCGTTCGACGTGCTCGCGCAGGACCGCCCAGGCGAAGCCGTTCAGGCTGGCCTGGCTGAGGGCGTGCGACCACACCTTCAGGAGGAAGGTGAAGGCGTCGTCGACGACGTCCTCCGCGTCCCTGGCGGCGCCGAGCTGGAGGTGGGCGTAGCGCAGGTAGGCGCGGTGGTGCTGGGAGTGGAACGCCGTGAAGTCCACCGGCAGGACCCCCGCCAGTTCGCTGGAGACCGCCCGGTCCCCCGATGGGTCGAAGTCGCCCTCGTTCATGCGTTCCCCCGGGGCTGTGTACCGCCGGCCCGGGGCGCGGCGTGGACCGTGACGCGTGGCTGGACCTGGACCGCGGTGGCCGCTAACAGCACAGGGGCGACTCTCTCGACAGCGTTCACGTGGGTGCGGAACCTTCCGGTGAGGTGTACGGGTGGGGGCTGGGCCTGCCCCCGGTCCGGCAGCCGCGCATCACCGAGGGGTCCCCTGCTTCTCACCCCATCGGAGAAGGCGGCCGTTTGTGCACGCCGGTCCCGCGAAATTTCCGGGCAGCTGGCGCATGGGCCCGACCGCGCGCCCTCTCACGCCCGCGTGCGCCCTCTGCCGTCCGGGCGCATCACGCCCGCGTACGCCTGCTGTCGTCGACGGCGCGCGGGGGCCCCGGGGCCCCCTGGTCCGTCAGGACCGTCAGGACCGCTGGGACCCGGAGGGTGCGGCGGTGTCGAGCAGGTGGGGGCCGTTGTTGCGGACGCTGTTGACCTCGGTGGAGACCGCCCGTACCTCCAGGCGGCCCTCGGCGGGGGTGTGGAGGAGGGCGCGCAGGGCGTGGACGTCCTCGTGGGCGGGGTCGAGCCAGGCCTCGTAGTCGGCGGGGTCGAGGGCGAGGGGCATGCGGGGGTGGATCCGGCCCGCGGCGTCGGCGGCCTCCGTGGTGATGACGGTGGCCGTGGTCAGCCAGGCGGCCGGGTCGTCCTCGTCGGGCACGTTCCGGTCGCGCCAGAACTCGTACAGCCCCGCCATCGCCATCACCGTGCCGTCCTCGGGGCGGATGAAGTACGGCTGCTTGTACGCCTTCGCCGTGGCGGTCGCGGGGACGGACTGCCATTCGTAGAAGCCGTCCGCGGGCAGCAGGCACCGGCGCTTGGCGAACGCCCGGCGGAAGGCCGGCTTCTCGTGCACCGTCTCGACCCGGGCGTTGATCATGCGGGCGCCGACCCCCGGGTCCTTCGCCCAGGACGGGACCAGGCCCCAGCGCACCGTGCGCAGCCGGCGCTGCACCGCGCGGGTGTCCCGGTCCGGACGTTCCAGCACGGCCCAGACGGGGTCGGTGGGGGCGACGTTCCAGCTCGGGGCGAGCGCCTCCCGCGGATCCCAGCGGGCCTCGAACAGGCCGGCCAGGTCCTCGGGGGCTCGGCTGGAGGCGTATCGGCCGCACATACCACCACCATGCCACCCCGGCGCCTCCCCCGGCACGGGGGCGCGCGCACCGCCCCGGGCGCGCCGGCCGCCCGTCCGCCCGCCGGGCACCGGGACCGTGGCCGACCGGTGGCCGACGGCTTACGCTGGTGCCTTCCGCGACCCGCCGGCTTCTCCTTTCTCCGTCACGTCGAGAGCGAGGGCACCGTGAGTCACCGTCACCCGCGCGACCACCCGCCCGCCGGCCGGCCTCCGGCACGGATCCGGCACCGGATCGCGCACCTGCTCGTTCCGCACCGCCACGAGGCGACGGCCAAGGTCGACGCGGTGATGGAGGCCTCCCGGGAGGGCATGCGCACGTTGTGGCTGTCCCTGGGGGTGCTGGGCCTGACCACCTGTGTCCAGGCCGCCGTCGTCGCCGTGTCCGGGTCGGTGGCGCTGATGGGCGACACCCTCCACAACGCCGCCGACGCGCTCACCGCGGTCCCGCTGGGCATCGCCTTCGTCCTCGGCCGGCGGGCGGCGAACCGCCGGTACACCTACGGGTACGGCCGCGCCGAGGACCTGGCGGGGATCGCCGTCGTCTTCACCATCGCCGTGTCCTGCGCGCTGACGGCCTGGCAGGCCGCGGACCGGCTCCTGCACCCCCGCGACATCGGGCACCTGTGGGCCGTCGCCGCGGCCGCGGCGGTCGGCTCCGCCGGGAACGAGTGGGTGGCGCGCCACCGGATCCGCACGGGCCGCAGGATCGGTTCCGCCGCCCTCGTGGCGGACGGCCTCCATGCCCGCACCGACGGCTTCACCTCCCTGGCCGTCCTGTTCGGCGCGGGCGGAACCGCGCTCGGCTGGAAGGCGGCCGACCCGGTCGTCGGCCTCCTCATCACCGCGGCCATCGCCCTGGTCCTGCGGGACGCCGCACGCGAGGTCTGCCGGCGTCTGATGGACTCCGTCGACCCCGCCCTGGTCGACACGGCCGAACGCGCGCTGCGCGGGGTGGGCGGAGTGCTCGGCACGGGACAGGTCCGCATGCGGTGGATCGGCCACACGCTGCGCGCCGAGGCGGACATCGTCGTCGATCCGCAGCTCACGGTCGTGCAGGCGCACGCGCTGGCCGTCGAGGCCGAGCACGCGCTGATCCACGCCGTTCCGCGGCTGACGGCCGCCACCGTCCACATCGACCATCCCGCCGAGGACGGCGACCCGCACGCCGCCCTGGCCCACCACGCCCCCTGAGTGCCGTCCCGGCCGGCGCGATGGCCGGCCGGCGGCCTCCGGGCCACCATGGGAGGGCTGGACCGTTCCGGGGGGATCCACCGGGAGGCGTTCATGGTGCACGGCGACGGAGCGGCTGCGGACGTACTCGTGGCGGGCGCCGGACCGGTCGGTCTGACGGCCGCCGCCGAACTGCGGCGGCGCGGTGTCCGCTGCCGGATCATCGACCGGCTCCCGGCGCGGCTGCCGTTCGCCAAGGCCGTGGGGATCCAGCCCCGCACGCTGGAGATCTGGGACCGGATGGGCTTCGTCCGGGCCGCGCTGGACCTGGCGGTCCCGCTGCGCGGGCAGCTGACGTACGTGAACGGCGCCGAGCAGCCCCCGGTCAGGATGCAGCTCCCGCCGGAGGTGCCGTACGGCTTCGCCGCGCTGCCCCAGTACGAGACCGAACGGCTCGTCGAGGAGTGCCTGGCGCGGTTCGGCACGGGGATCGAACGGGGCACCGAGCTGCTGTCCTTCGCCCAGGACGCCGACGGGGTGACCTGCCGGCTGCGCACCCCCGCCGGGGAGGAGGAGCTGCGGACCCGGTACCTGGTGGGCTGCGACGGTGCGCACAGCACCGTCCGCAAGGGGCTCGGGCTGAGCTTCGAGGGCGGCGCCTTCCCCGAGGAGTACATGCTCGCCGATGTGGAGGTCGGCTGGGACCTGCCGTACGGGTACGGGGTGCGGGCCATGCACCGCACCCCGGAGGGCGCCGTCGACGACGTGCTGGTGTGCATTCCGCTGCCGGGCACGGGCCGCTACCGGATGTCGATGATGGTGCCGCCGGAGCTCTCCGCCGCGGCTCCGGCGGCCGGCGACGGGGTGGCCCACGGCCTGGAAGGCGGCGCCCGGGCCCCCGAACTGGCCCACGTCCAGGCCGTCCTGGACCGGCTCGCACCCCGGCCGGCGACGGCGTCCGCGATGCGGTGGTCCTCGGTGTTCCGGATCAGCCACCGGCTGGTGGACCGCTACGGCGAGGGCCGGGTCTTCGTCGCCGGGGACGCCGCGCACATCCACCCGCCGACCGGCGCGCAGGGCATGAACACCGGGATCCAGGACGCGTGGAACCTGGCCTGGAAACTGGCCGCGGCTCTGGAGGGCGCCGCCGGACCGGACCTGCTGGCCAGTTACGACGCCGAGCGCCGGCCGGTCGGCGAGGAGGTCGTCGGCCGCACCGTGCGGCACGCCGCCGAGGGCGTCCAGGCCGATCCGGCGGACCCGGCGACCCTGGTGCTGCGCGAGGCCCAGCTGCTGGTCGGGTACCGGGGCAGCCCGATCGTGCAGCGGCCGACGCGTGCGGGGACCGGCCGGGGACCGCAGGCCGGGGACCGCGCCCCGGACTGCGGCGGGCTCGCCGGGCGGCTCACCTCCTACCCGCTGCGCCTGTACGACCTGCTGCGCGGCCGCGAGCACCTGCTGGTGCTGTACGGGACCGGGCCGCTCGGGGACGGCCCCCTGACCGAACTCGCCGAAGTCGTACGGACCTTCGCGCCCGGCCGGGTGGAGGCCTGCGCGGTCCTCGCGGAGGCCGACACGGACGGGCCGGCCCCGCTGCCGGTGTACCGGGACGCGCGGGGCGAGTTCGCCCGGACCTACGAGGTCGGGGAGCCGACGGTGTTCGTGGTCCGGCCCGACGGCTACCTGGGGGCCCGCCTGTGCCCCCCGACCGTCCAGGACCTCACCGCCCACCTCGCACAGGTCTTCCGGGCTTCCGGTACGCCGGCGTGAGGAGGGCGAGCCTGGTCCGCACGACCGGACCTAGTCTCCGAGTTCGAGGATCCGGCCCGTCTCGGGGCCCTCGATGGCGCGTACGTAGGCCTGGGCCACGGCGGCGAGGTCCACGGGCGGGAAGCCGGGGAAGGATGCGCCGTAGACGTCCAGGGCCTCGGTGAAGACCGTCGGGCTGACCGCGTTGATGCGCTGGGGGGCGATTTCGACGGAGGCCGCGCGGACGAACGCCTCCACCGCGCCGTTCGCCATCGAGGCCGCCGAACCCGTGACGATCGGGCTGCGGGCGAGGACGCCGGTGATGAGGGTGAAGGAGCCGCGCGGGGCGATCCGGCCGAGGCCCTGGCGTACCAGCTCCAGCTGGCCGAGGACCTTGCCGTTGAAGGCCGCCGTCCAGTCCTGCGGGGTCATGTCCGCGACCGGCTTGTACGGCACCGAGCCCGCGGCGCTCGCCACCGCGTCCAGCTGTCCGCCCTGGGCGGCCTCGTCGTACAGGGCGGTGATCTGTGCCGGGTCGGTGATGTCGTATCGCAGGTCGCCGCTCGACCGTCCGGCGGTGACGACCGTGTGGTTGCGGGCGGTGAGGGCCTGGTGGACGGCGGTGCCGAGCCGGCCGCCCGCGCCGATGAGAAGGATTCGCATGGACCCGACGCTAGGGCCACCGGGGCGGGCCGGGGAAATGCCACCCGTACAGCATTTATGCTCGGTGGTCATGAATGTGGAGCTACGGCACCTGCGTGCCCTCGCCGCGATCGGCGACGAGGGCACCATCACGGGGGCGGCGGACGTGCTGCGGGTCGGCCAGCCGGCACTGTCCCGCACCCTGGACCAGCTGGAGCGCCGTCTGGGCACCGCGCTGGTCGAGCGTACGACCCGGCGTCTGGCCCTGACCCCGGCGGGCCGGCGCCTGTGGGAGCACGCACACCGCATCCTCGCCCAGGTGGACCAGGCCCTCGCCGAGGCCGCCACCGGGCCGCGTCCCCTGCGCATCGGCTTCGCCTGGGCGGCCCTCGGCCCGTACACGGTGGGGCTGCTGCGCGCGTGGCGCCGCGAACACCCCGAGGTCCCGGTCGAGGTACGCCGGCTCGACGACCCGGCGGCGGCGCTGCGCCGCGGGGAGATCGACGCCGCGTTCCTGCGGATCCTGCCCGGGGACGGCGACCTCCCGCTCTCCGTGCTGCCGTTGTACCGGGAACCACGGATCGCAGCCCTGTGCGAGGACGATCCGCTGGCCGCCCGGGAGGAGCTCGCGCTGGCCGACCTGGCGGACCGCAGGGTCGTCCTGTGCGCGTCGGCGGCGACGACCAGCACGGCCCTGTGGCCGGACGAGCGCCGCCCGGAGTCCCTGACCGTGGCCAACGTCGACGAGTGGCTCACGGCCATCGCGACGGGCGAGGCCGTCGGCGTCACCGCGGACGCGACCCGGCACAGCCACCCGTATCCGGGCGTCCGCTACCTGCCGCTCAGCGACGTCCCGCCGGTGACGGTCCACTTCCTGTCCCCCGCGGCCCCGACGCATCCGCAGACCGGGGCCTTCCGCGCCCACGCCCGCCGCGTTCTCCCGGCCACGGGCCTCCAGCCCGCGGCGCCGCGCCGCGCGGCCGCGCTCGCGAGGGCGCTCACCTCGCCAGGTGACGGGTGAAGAACGACCGCACGAGGTCGCGGACGGCGGGCACGGTGACGCGGGGGTCGGCCCGGCCGACCATGGCGGCGCGTCCGGCCGCGGTCATCAGGCCGGCCCCTTCGAGCTGCGGGACGAGGGCCGCGTAGTCGGTGAAGGCCCAGTGGTGGGCGTCGTCGAGCTGCCGCCGGACGACCGGGCCCCCGTGGGCGAGGAGGGCCGCCCAGGACCGGTCCAGCCGGGCGTCGCGGAAACCGTCGGTGCCGGCCAGGAGCAGCGGCCGGTCCGTTCGCTGCCGGGCCACGGGCAGGAGTTCTCCGTCCATCCGGTCGAGGTATCCCTCCAGGTTGACGGCGGCGGTGATGCGCCGGTCCTCGTGGAGCGCCTGTGCGGCCGCGGTGCCGCCCGCGGAGTGCCCGTAGACCCCGGCCCGGTCCAGGCCGAGGGCGTCGAGGACGAAGCGGAGATCGGCGACCCTGGTCTCGATCATGGTGCGGAACGTCGCCGCGTCGAGGTCCGGACGCAGCACCGTCATGCGGATCCGGTCACGTCCCGGCCGCTCGTCGGGGAACTCCACCTCGCTCGCGTCCCCGGGGTGGTCGACGGTGAGGACGGTCCAGCCGTGCGAGGCGAGGTCGATCGCCAGGGAGCTGCCCATGGTGCGGGCGTCGCCGCCACCCGGGCTGTAGAGCAGTGCCGGGCGCCGGCCGGGCAGGGGCGGGGCCCCGGCCCGGGCATGGGTGAGGGTGGCCGCCCAGTCGACCCCGGCGGCCGGCAGGTGCGGACGGACCAGGTGGGCGAGGACGGCGAACGCCCCGGCGGCGCCGGGCGTGAGCTGCGGGACGCGCGGGAAGCCCCGGCCGTTCACGGCCGGCCGCAGGACGGTGACCATGAGCTCGCGTACGCCGATCCGGGTGTCCCACGGGTCGTTGCGGGACCGGTCGACGAGGTGGAGGACGCGGGCGCCGACGGGGTACGGGCCGGTGGGCGCGGGCAGCCGGAGGAGGGGCGCACCCGGGTGTCCCGAGGCCGCGGCGGAGCCGGTGGCGGTGGTCGTGAGGAACAGGGCGGCGGCGCCGGCGAGGGCGCCCTTGGCGAAGGAACGGCGGCCCGGTGCGGAGGGATTGGTCATGCACGGCATCCTGGGGGCGGGCGCGGCGGCGGGCGAAGCTTGCGGCCTAAACCGAAAGGCTGGCGCGGGGCAGGGGGATGTGCGTGATCCGGATCCATTTCACGGCGGACGACTTCGCCCGGGTGCGCTTCGCACCGCGGCCCTCGCCCGTACCCGAGCTGCACGCGGCCCTGATGATGCTGGGCGCCCCGCACGAGCAACTGCTGTTCGGGCGCTGGCGCAGCAGGCTGCTGAGGAACCTGCCGCACGCGGTCCGACCGCTCGCGGACCTGGTGCCGGACGGGAGGGCCCCCGCGTTCCTCGACGTCCTCGGTGACACACCCGACGAGGGGTTCGCGCTGATCAGGGCGGCCCGCCCGGAGTTCGTGCGGGCCGGCATCGAGGAGGTCTACGCACGACGGCCGGCCCCGCCGTGGATCCGCGCCCTGCACGACGGGGACGCGGACGCCTGGCGGACCCTCGTCCGGGCGCAGCGGACGGCGTACGAGTCGGTGCTCGCGCCGGTGTGGCCGCTAGTCCAGGACCTGCACCGGGCGGAGTTCACCCACCATGCCCTGACCGCTGCCGAACAGGGCCTGGGAGCCGCCCTGACCGGCCTGGCACCGAGGTCGCGGCTGTGCGGCGGAGTCTGGGAATGGCCCCGTCCGGACGTCCCGGGGGTGCGTGAGGTGCGGCTCGGCGGGCGCGGACTGGTCCTGCGGCCCACCTTCCACTGGCGGCAGGGCCCCCTCGTCCAGGACCTGCCGGACCGTCCGGTGGCGCTCGCCTACCCCGCAGGCCGGGGGCTGCCGCTCGTTCCGGACCGGAACGGCCCACCGGACGAGCCCCTCGCCGGGGTCCTCGGGCGTACCCGGCTCGCGCTGCTGCACTGCCTGGACCAGCCCCGTACGACCACGGGGCTGGCGCGCCGCATCGGCGTCAGCAACGCCACCGCGTCGGCCCACGCCTCTGCGCTCCGCGCCGCCGGCCTGCTCACCACCACCCGCACGGGCCGCTCGGTCCACCACGCGCGTACGCCCCTGGCCGAGCTGTGGCTCGCCGGCGGCCCGGCCGCCGGTTAGGCCGCGTCTTTTCGGATCGCGCCGGGCCCGCGCGTCGTGTCACACGATCGGATGCCGTTACGGCCCCATCCGGTGGAACACGTCCCGACTGCCCCTTCCCCGGGACCGGATGCGTGCAAGGTGGGTGCAGCTTCCGGCGCCCGGGCCCCTCCGCCCGGCCGCGCCCGCCGAGCAACGGAAGGGCCGGTACCCGATGGCGATGGCGAGGGCCCTGCTGCCCGCTCTGCTCTCCCTGGCACTGACGGGCGTGCCCGCCGTGCTCCCGCACCCCGCAGCAGCCGTGGCAGCCGTGGCCTACGACGGGCAGAGCCGCCACGAGAGCGCCCTGTTCAGCGTGAAGTCCACCAACAACGCGGCGGCCCAGGCCTTCACGGTGGCCGGCACCCGGCTCTCCCGGCTCAGTGTCCACCTGGGCAGCGGCGCCGCGACCGGGACCGTGACCGCCCAGGTCCGCCGGGTCCGGACCGACCCCGGGTCGGTGGTGGCCTCGAAGACGCTGGACCTCGCCGCCCTCGGCGGGGCCGGCGCGGGCTGGGTCGAGTTCCCGGTCAGCGCCTCCGTCACCGCGGGCACCACGTACTACCTGTTCGTCCAGGCCACCACGGCGGAGAGCAAGCCCGTCGCCTGGTACGGCACCCGGCAGTCCGTCCCCGGTTCGCTGAACAGCTGGAACTACGACAAGGCGTACTGGGGCGGCTGGCACGCCGAAACCACCTCCCGGCCAGCCTTCCACGTCAATCCCACGGGGAGCGAGCGCTGCGGCGAGACCGAGCCCTGCTACGTGCCCGCCTCGGCGCTCGCGGCGCGTACGTCGGGGCTGCTGGCCAACGGGGTGGCCACCGAGGCCGTCCTGCCCTCCTTCGCCGTCGGCGCCTCCTACGTCGACGGCAGCAACGTGCTGCGCCTGCCGTCCGGCCGGTGGCGGTACCTGCCCGAGGGCGCCTCCGCGTCCGCCGTGGTCGAGGCGGGCGACCCGGGCGCCCTCGCGCAGGTCGAGGAGAGCCGCGGCTGGCTGGCCTCGGGCCGGGTACCGGGGACCACGGCCGCGCAACGGGCCGCGACGCAGCGCGCCCTGCTGTCGATGCGGGCCCTGTTGCAGCCGAACGGCGCGTTCGCCGCCGGATGGTCGCCGCCCTGGGCGTACTCCTGGCCCCGGGACGGCGCGTTCGCCGCCGCCGCCTTCGCCGGCACCGGGCACGACGAGGAGGCGTACCGGATCCTGGAGTACGACGCGCGCACCCAGCGGGCCGACGGGACCTGGGAGGCGCGGACCAAGCTGGACGGCAGCGGACCGCCCGATGCCCGCAAGTGGCAGCTCGACGGCAACGGCTGGGTGCCCTGGGCCACCTGGCAGTGGTACGAGGCGGCGCCGTCCGGCGACCGGGACGAACGACTGCGCGCGCTCTACCCGATGGTGCGGAGGGCGGCCGACTACGCCGCGCGGTCGCTGGGACCGGACGGGCTGCCGCCGGCCTCCCCGGACTACTGGGAGATGGGCACCGCGACCACCAACATCGGTACCGCCGCGCCCCTGCTGGCCGGGCTCAACGCCTCGGCGGACCTGGCCTCCCGGCTGGGCATGGGCGGGGACGCGGAGCGCTGGGCGGACGCGGCCGGGCGGCTGTCCGCCGGCATCGACGCCGTCTTCGCCCCGCTGGGCTACCAGCGGACCGCAGACGGCCGGCACGGCCGGGACAGCGCGGTGGCGTTCATGGCGCCCCCGTTCAACACCGCCCCGCCCGGCCTCGGCGCAGCCCTGGACTCCTCGTACCGGGAGCTGCTGCTGCCCAACGGTGGCGTCTCGCCCGGCAACGACCCGGATTTCAGCTGGGGACCGTACGCCTGGACGGCCAGCACCTCCTTCTTCGCCCTCGCCTGGTCGGGTACGGGCGAGGAGGCGAGGGCGGACGGGGTGCTGGACTGGGTGCTGTCGAAGCGGAACGGGCTGGGCGAGCTTCCCGAAACCGTGAACGGGGCCGGGCTGCCGTCCGCGGTCGCTCCCCTGGGCTGGACGGACTCCCTGGTCGTGCTCACCGCGCTGGCCCTGCAGGGCTCCCCGCAGCCCACCCCGCCGATGCCGGCGCGCGCGGCGCGGGCCGGCGCGACGTCGGACGGCCCGGCGCGGGCGGGCACGGCGCCCGGCGGTGCGGTCGTGCGGACCGGCTGATCGCGTACGCTCGGCGGATGGCGAAGTACTTCGACGTGCACCCTGAGAACCCTCAGCCGCGCACCATCAGCAGCGTTGCCGACAGCATCCGCTCCGGCGCGCTCGTCGCGTACCCGACGGACTCCTGCTACGCGCTGGGCTGCCAGCTCGGCAACCGGGAAGGGCTCAGCCGGATCCGGTCGATCCGCAACCTCGACGACCGGCACCACTTCACGCTGGTGTGCCAGAACTTCGCGCAGCTGGGGCAGTTCGTGCACGTCGACAACGACGTGTTCCGGGCGATCAAGGCGAGTACGCCCGGCAGTTACACCTTCATCCTGCCGGCGACGAAGGAGGTGCCGCGCCAACTGCTGCACCCCAAGAAGAAGACGGTGGGCGTCCGCATCCCCGAGCACGTCGTCACGCAGGCCCTGCTCGCCGATCTCGGGGAGCCGCTGCTGTCCAGCACCCTGCTGCTGCCGGACGAGTCCGAGCCGATGACGCAGGGCTGGGAGATCAAGGAACGGCTCGAACACGTGGTGGACGTCGTGGTCGACTCGGGCGACTGCGGGACCGAGCCGACCACGGTCATCGACTTCTCGGGCGGCGAGGCCGAGATCGTACGGCGGGGGGCCGGGGACACCAGCCGCTTCGAGTGACGGTGCCGGGGCGGTGTAGCGTCCGCCTTGAACCAGCCGCCGCAGAAAGGGTGTTCGAGGCATGGCCGTCATCCACCACACCACGTTGAGCCCCACCAAGCTGGAGCTGCTCACCTCATGGCTGCCCGGCCGGTCCTGGTACCGGGAGACCGGGAGCGAGCCGCGGCTCGGCAGGGCCGGCGGTTTCCGGCTCGACGACCCGAAGGGGGAGGTCGGGATCGAGTTCATGGCGGTCACCGACGAGTCGGGGCCGGAGCCGGTGACGTACCACGTGCCGCTCACCTACCGCGGAGCACCCCTGGAGGGGGCGGAGGGGGCCCTCGTCGGCACGTCCGAGCACGGGGTGCTGGGGCGCCGGTGGATCTACGACGGCACCCACGACCCGGTCCTGCTGGCCCAGTTGGCCGCCCTCCTCCAGGGCGAGGCGGTGCCGCAGGCCCAGAGCGCGAGCGACACGCCCGACCCGACCGTCACCGCCCACCTGTCCGGGAGCCTGCGGGGACCCGTACGGGCGCCGGAGGGGCTGCCGGCCGTGACGGAAGGCCCGTCGGCCACGGAGCTCCTCGTGGGCGGCCCGGACGGGCAACTGACCCTGGCCGTCCAGCGGGTGCTGCGCCCCGAGCCGGCGGCCCCCGCCGAGGCGGCGCCCCTGGGGCACGTCACCGCAGGATGGACGCTCCCTGACGGGCGAACGGCCCGCGGCCGGTACGCCGTCGTCCACGCGTAGGCAGCCGGCGGACACGGCCAGGGCGGTGGTGAAATGCGGTGTAGGTGTGTTTCGTGTTCCCAGTGGGCAAGCGGGGGCATATGCCGACTCCTGCGATCCCCGATTCCGTCCGCGATCTCGTACACCTGGTACGCCACCGCCGGGAACCCGTGGTGGTGCAGGCGGTCCGCTCGACGGCCGCCGCCGTGGTCAGCTACGTCGTCGCCCTGGCCCTCAGCAGTGAGCCCGCCCCGCTGACCGCACCGCTCACCGCGCTGCTGGTGGTCCAGGTGACCCTGTACGCCACGCTCACCACCAGCGTCCGGCGGGTGAACTCGGTGGTCGCGGGCGTCCTGGTCGCCGTCCTGTTCAGCACCCTGGTCGGGCTCACCTGGTGGAGCCTGGGCCTGGTCATCCTCGCTTCCCTGGCCGTCGGGCACCTCGTCCGCGTCGACGAGTTCGTGCCCGAGGTCGCCATCAGCGCGATGCTGGTGCTCGGCGTGGCCCGGGTGGGGGCGACGGCCTGGGACCGGGTGCTGGAGACCCTGATCGGTGCGGTGGTCGGCTTCCTGTTCAACCTGCTCCTGACCCCGCCCGTGTGGACGGCGCCCGCCGGGGCCGCCATCACCGGGCTCGCCGCCCGGATGGGCGAGCTGCTGGGGCACATGCGCGACGGTCTCACCGGACGCCCGGGGAGCGCGGCCTTCCCCCAGGCGGCCGAGCGGCTGCACGAGGCACGCCGGCTCGACCACGACATCGTGCAGGTGGACGCGGCCCTGCGGCAGGCCGAGGACAGCCTGCGGCTGAACCCGCGGGTCAAGGAGAGCCTGCTCCAGCGGGTGGTCCTGCGGACGGGGCTGGACACGCTGGAGATCTGCGCGGTGGTCCTGCGGGTGGCCTGCCGCACCCTGACCGACCTGGCGAAGGCCCGCCCGCACGGCTCCCTGTACCCGGAGCACGTCGCGGCGGCCCTGCACGCGCTGTTCACCCACCAGGCCACCGCCGTGGCCAGTTTCGCCAGGCTGGTCACGGCGCAGATCAGCGTGAACGCGGAGCAGGCGGAGGAGGACCTCGCCCGCGCCCTGGACGCCGCCCGCGCCGCCCGCGACCGGGTGGCCCGCCTGCTCCTGGAGGAGGTACGGGACGACCCCGCGCAGTGGCAGCTGCACGGGGCGCTGCTGGCCGAGGTGGACCGGGTCCTGGACGAGCTGGGCGTGGAGAAGCGGACGGAACGCCTGGTGGAGGAGCTGGACCGGGCCCGGCCCCGGCCCGAGGGCGTCCTGGCCCGGCTGACCCGGCGGTGACCGGGCGGTGACCGGGTGCTGACGGGGCGCTGACCGGGCGACCGTCGCGACCTGCGCGCATGATGGAAGGGGAGATCCTGCGTGCGCCCGGCCGAGGGAGGCCACACATGAGTTCCCAGCGTTACGAGCTGATGTTTTCCGAGGGCCCCGAGGCGGGCGAGGACGTCGTCGTCGTGGCGCCCACCGGCCAGACGGGACCGGGCGGTCATCCGGTCTACGAGGACGCGACCGGCATCGTCCGGGCGGAGATCAGCGACCAGGGGGAGGTCCGCGTGCTGGCGTCCGGAGGCGCGCAGAGCCCGGCCAGGGTGGTGGGGGTCAAGGCCCTGCCCTGACGCACGCCGCGTTGAGCCGTACGGGTTGTCTTGGCCGCCCGTTCGGCCGCACCGCCCGAGCGCATGATCATCCTTTCGGTCCGCAGTCGCTTTGATGCTGGTATTCCAGCCGTGGGCGAACCGGGAGGGCTGCGTGGCCACGTCACCGACACCGACACCTACTTCGACGTCGAACCCGACGCGACGGAACAGGCTGTGGAGCGCGGTCGCCACGGTGGCCGGGGCGGCGCTCGTCATCGCCGCGGCCCCCGGCAGCCTGCCGGCGCCTGACATCCCCCGCTACTGGCCCACCGGCCAGGACGCGGCGCTGACGCTGCTGGTGGGCAGGACCCTGGACGAGGGCCGCGGCGGCGCCGCCGAGGGGTGCGCGGGGGAAGCGTCCCGCGCGGGACGGTGCACCGGCTGGCGCGAGGAGCGGGTGCGGGCCACCGCCCGGGGAGCGGGTTCCGTCCTGCGCGGCTCCGCCTCCCGCAAGACGGGGCAGGCGGGGCGCGCGGTGATGCTGCCCACCGACGCGGGCGGCCCGCTGCACATCGCCCTCGCCGACCCCGGCCGGCTCACCGACGTCACCGTACGCGATGGACACGGGCGCTACGTGGGGGGCGAGCTCGCCCCGAAGAGCCGGCAGTGGACCAACACGGAGCCGCTGCGGGCCGGCGAGTCCTACACCGTCCGGGTCGGCGCGCAGGACGCCTCCGGGACCCCGGTCGGGGTGACCATGGCGTTCCGCACCGCCCCGCCCCCGCAGCGGGGCAGGCTCACCGTGGAGTTCGGGCCGCGGCCGGGGACCTACGGGGCGGGGCAGATCGTGACGGCCGCCCTGAGCCGCCCCGTTCCGGCCGCCGACCGCGCGGCGCGGGCCCGGCTGGAGCGGTTGCTGGAGGTGAGGTCGGAGCCCGCGGTGGAGGGTGCCTGGCACTGGGTCGACGACTCGACCCTGCACTACCGGCCCCGTACGTACTGGCCGGCCAACGCCGTGGTGCGGGTACGCAGCGGACTGGACGGAGTGGCGGTCGGCGACCACGGCTACGGCGGCCCTTCGGAGTCCGTGCGGTTCACCGTCGGGGACCGGATCGAGGCGGTCACCGACGCGGCGGCGCACGAGATGACGGTACGCCGCAACGGGCACGTGCTGCGCACCATCCCGGTCACGACCGGGAAGGCGGGCTTCCGGACCCGCAGCGGCATCAAGGTCGTCCTGAGCAAGGAGTACCAGGTCCGGATGCGCGGGGACAGCGTCGGCATCCAGCGCGGGACGAGCGAGTTCTACGACATGCCGGTCTTCTACGCGACGCGCGTGACGTGGAGCGGCGAGTACGTGCACGCCGCGCCCTGGTCGGTCGAGTCGCAGGGCGAGGAGAACGTCAGCCACGGCTGCACGGGCATGAGCACCGCGGACGCCGCCTGGTTCTTCAAGACCGTGCGGGAAGGCGACATCGTGGAGGTGGTGAACAGCGAGGGCGAGCCGATGGCCCCGTTCGACAACGGCTTCGGCGACTGGAACCTCGACTGGCGGGCCTGGCGGGCCGGCAGCGCCCTCAGCGCCGCGGCGGCCCCCGCCGCCGCCCCCGCGGGGGTCTCCGCCCGCAGCTCCGCCCGGCTGCGCCCCCTGACCTGACCCCTCCCCGTCCGGCGCCCGGCCTTCGCACCGCGGGGCGGTCAGGTGCCGGACGGGGTCGGCCGGCCGGTGGGCGTCAGCGGGGCGGTCGGCATCCCGGCGCCGTCCCGCAGACCGGCCAGGAACTCCTCGAAGGCCTCCACCGAACTGCGCCGGGGCTGCCAGCCCAGCTCCTCGTGGGCGCGCGAGGCGTCCAGCAGCGGCAGCCGCAGCACCGCGTCGAACAGGTCGGGGGACGCCGGGACCAGCCGCATGCGCCACGCCGCGGAGAGCCCGGCCCGCACGGCGGCGGTGGGCAGGCGCACGGGCTTGGCGGCGAAGATGCGGGCCAGGGCCGCGCCGTCCAGCGGCGGGCCCGCGGCGAGGTTGAACGCGCCGCGCACGGGGCGCAGCACCGCCTCGCGGTAGGCCGCGGCCGCGTCGTCGGTGTGCAGGGCCTGGAAGCGCAGCCCCTCCAGCTCCGGCACGAGGGGAATCAGGCCGGGGCGTACGAGGCTGCCGGGCAGCAGGCGGCCCGCGAAGATCCGGCGCTGCTCGGAGGCGGACTCCCGCTTGAAGAGGAAGGCGGGGCGCATCCGCACCACGCGGATGCCGGGGAAGACGGCCTCGTAGGCATCGAGTACGCGTTCCAGGTAGGCCTTCTCCCGGCAGTACGCGGCCTGCGGCCAGCCGTGGGTGGGCCAGGACTCGTCCACCGGACGGTGGCGGGGGCCGGGCGAGTACGCGCCGACCGACGAGGCGTGGACGAGGGCGGGCACCCCGGCGGCGGCCACGGCGTCGAAGACGCGGACGGAGCCGAGGACATTGGTCTCCCAGGTCTCGGCGGGGCGGTGGGTGGGCTGGAACTTCCAGGCCAGGTGGACCACGGCGTCCGCTCCGGCGAACAGCGGGACGAGGTCCTGGCCGCCGGGCTCGATGCTGACTGACCGCCAGTGCGTTTTGGGGGGCTGCCAGTTCGGGACCCGGCGCGCCAGGCCGGTGACGGAGGCCACCGCGGGGTGGTCGGCCAGGGCCTGGACCACGCTGGTGCCGACGTTGCCGGTGGCGCCGACGACCACCACGCGCAGGCCCTCTGCGGCCGGCTCGTCGGGGGCGGGTGCGGGCACGGGCACCGGGCCGGGTGCGGAGGCGGAGGTCATGGCGGCGGTTCCCTTCAGGAGGGTGCCCCGAAGGGGCTGCGGTCGAGGTGGTCGAGCAGGTCGCGGGGGTGCCGGTAGACGGAGCGGGCCCCGGCTTCCTCCAGGTCGCCGCGCGGGATGCCGCCGCAGAGCAGGCCGACGCAAGTGACGCCGGCCCGGGCCCCGGCCTCCATGTCCCAGACCGTGTCGCCGACGAGGACGGAGTCCGCGGCGTCCGCCCCGGCGAGCTCCAGGGCGTGGTGGACGGGATCGGGCGCGGGCTTGCCGCGGTCGACGTCGTCGGAGCTGCCGCTGTCGGTGATCGCGTCGTCCGCCCCGATGGCCCGCTTGAGGGCCCCGAGTTCGGCGCCGCTCGCCGAGGTCACGAGGACGACCCGCCAGCCCCGCCCGTGGAGTGCGCGCAGCAGCTCGTCGGCGGCGTCGATCCGGGGCAGCCGGTCGAAGTACGTGCCGTACAGGGTGTCGTGCGCGGCCTTGAGCGCCTCGTCCTCGTCCTCGTCGCGCCCGTCGCCGAGCAGATGGGCGAGCAGGTCCCCGCCGGGGAGGCCGATGGCGCGGTGGATGGCGTGCATGGGAACGTGGTGGCCGGCTTGGCGCAGCGCCTCCCACCAGCACGTGACGTGCAGGTGGTTGGTGTCGGTGAGCGTCCCGTCGACGTCGAACAGGGCAGCGCGGGTGGTCGTGCCCGGTGTCATGCCCGGTGTTCCGGTGCGCTGCCGTAGTAGACGCCGATCACGCGGTGGTAGTCCGCGTCGCCGAGGTGCCTGTCCTTGACGAATTCGGGTGCGTGCTTGATCTGGTCGCGCGTGCGGTCGACGTGGATCTTCTGCTCCTCGGGGTCGATGCGCGAGACGGTGCCCGCGGGCAGGAGCACTTCCTTGCCGAAGATCCACGGGCCGGTGTCGACCACCAGGTAGGCGGCTCCGACCTCGTCGGAGTGCTTGTCCACCTTGCCGATGGTGCCGTCGACGGCCTCGACCTTGTACCCGGTCAGGTCGACGCCCTCCAGGCGGCCCGAGGTCTCACGGTATCCCCACAGATTGACGATCATGCGAGCGGCTCCTCTGTCCGGAATGACCGATGATGTTCACCGACGCGCCTGCCCTGTCCAGCCTGCACTATGCCGCCCGTCGGGCCGGGAGGCCGGGCCGTGTCAGCGGCCGCGGGGCGGGTAGCCGCCCCCTGGAAGGTCACCCCGAGCCCGGAAGGCCGACATGGGCACTCCCCCGCGCGATCCCGTACCCCCGAATCCCACTCCCGCGCCCGGTCCTGGGCCGGGACCGCAGCCCGGCCCTGTGCCCGGACCGGTGCCCGCTCCCGGCGGCCCGGATCCGGTGCCGCCGGCTCCGCCGCAGCCCGAGCCGGACCCGCAGCCCGATCCCGCGCCGCGGCCCGATCCGCACCCCCGGCCGGGGCCGCTGCCCGGGCCCCTGCCGGCGCCCGGACCGGCCACCTGAGCCGAACGCTCACCCGTCCGCCGGCGCGGGTTGCGGGGCCGGGCCAGCGTCCCCGGTCAGGCGCATGAAGGCCCGGGCGTCGTGGACGGCTGCGCCGCCCGTGTCGTTGTTGAAGTACGCATAGATGTCGGCGTCCGGGGGCCAGGTCTCGGCGATGCGGGCGGCCCACGACCGCAGGGCGGTCCTGCCGTACCGGGGGGCGGGACGGGCCCGGCCCGCGTGGAAGCGCACGTACCCCCAGTCGGTGGTGCGCCAGAGCGGGGTGACGGGGCGAGAATCCCGGTCCGCCCAGCACAGGGCCGCGGCCCGTTCGGTCAGGACCGCCCGTACGTCCGCGTTCCACCACGAGGCGTGACGGGGCTCCACGGCCACCCGGGTGCCCGCGGGGAAGCAGCGCAGGCACCTGTCCAGCGCCTGCGCGTCCGCGTGCAGCGTGGGCGGGAGCTGGAGCAGGACGGGGCCCAGGCGCTCGGCGAGGGCGCTGCTGTGCTCCATGAGCCGGTGCACCGGTTCCTCCGGGTCGCGCAGGCGTTTGATGTGGGTCAGGAAGCGGCTGGCCTTCACCGCCATGACGAAGCCGTCCGGGGTGCGCTCGCGCCAGGCCGCGAAGGTCTTCGGGTCGGGCAGCCGGTAGAAGGCGTTGTTGCTCTCCACGGTGCGGAAATGGCGCACGTACTCCTCCAGCCACAGCCGCTGCGGCCGGTCCTCGGGATAGAGGAGCCCCGACCAGTCGCGGTACTGCCATCCGGAGGTTCCCACGTGTACGGGCATGGCCTGCTACCCCGTCCTCTCCGGCGGCACCCGGTCATCCGATCCGGATTCCGCCTGACCGGCCCTGACCGGCCCTGACCGGCGCGTACCCGGCCCGCGGACGGGCAAGCCCCGGCCGCGGTCGCAGCGCGGGCCGCGGGCACCCGCGCGCCCCCCACGGGGCCCTCCCGGGTTTCATGCCGGGACTCAGCGGCAAGACGTGGCGCATGGTGCGAATCGGATACACGATGATGACCGAGCAGGCCGGCCCGCGTGAGCTGGTCGAGCACGTGGTCGGGGCGGAGCGGGCGGGGTTCGACTTCTGCGTGACCTCCGACCACTACTTCCCGTGGCTGGAGGCCCAGGGGCACGCCCCGTACGCCTGGACCGTGCTCGGGGCGGCCGCGCAGGCCACCTCGACGATCCCGCTGATGACCTACGTGACCTGCCCCACCATGCGCTACCACCCCGCCGTGGTGGCCCAGAAGGCGGCGACGGTGCAGGCGCTGTCCGGGGGCCGCTTCCGGCTGGGCCTGGGCTCCGGGGAGCGTCTCAACGAACACGTCGTCGGGCGTGGATGGCCCGCCGCGCACGTCCGCCTGGAGATGCTGGAGGAGGCGGTGGGGATCATCCGGGCGCTGTTCGAGGGCGGCACGGTCAGCCGTCACGGGCGCCATTTCGACGTGGAGAACGCCCGGCTGTGGGATCTTCCGGAGGAAGCTCCGCCGATCGGCGTGGCGGTCTCCGGGGAGCGCTCGTGCGAGCTGGCCGGACGGCTGGCCGATCTGGTGATCGCGATCGACCCCGAGCGCGAGCTGCTGGAGGCCTTCGCCCGCTCCGGCGGTGCCGGAAAGCCCGCCGTCGGCCAGTTGGCGGTGTGCTACGACACCGACCGTGACGCGGCCGTCAAACGGGCCCACGAGCAGTTCCGCTGGTCGGCACTGGGCTGGAAGGTCAACGCGGAACTGCCCGGTCCGGCCTCCTTCGAGCAGGCCTGCGAACACGTCCGCCCGGAGGACGTCGCGCAGGCCATTCCGTGCGGCGACGACGTCGAGGCGTTCGTCGAGGCGGTGCGTCCCTACGTGGACGCGGGCTTCTCCGAGGTCGCCCTCGTCCAGGTGGGCGGCGGCCACCAGGAGCCGTTCCTGGAGTGGGCCGAGTCCACACTGCTCCCGGCCCTGCGCGCGCTGCGGCCGTCATAGCCCGGGCCGCCACGGGCCCTCCGTCCGGCGCGTACGGCGCATCCCCGCTCCGACCGCGTTAGGCTCGGACGGGGCGCAGGAGAGGGATGATGCTGATGTGTCGCTGGCTCACCTACTCCGGTACGCCGATGCTTCTCGACGCGGTGCTCTACAAGCCGGAGCACTCACTGATCAATCAGAGTCTGCACGCGCGGATGGGCGTCGAGTCGACCAACGGCGACGGATTCGGCATCGGCTGGTACAGCGCCGATCCCGAGAGTGACGGGACACCTGCGGTGTTCCGTGACATCGGGCCGGCCTGGAACAACCGCAACCTACGCGAACTGGCCTCGCACGTGCGCTCGCCGCTGTTCTTCGCGCACGTGCGCGCCTCCACCGGTTCGGCCATCCAGCAGACCAACTGTCACCCGTTCCGGCACGGCCGCTGGCTGTGGATGCACAACGGAGCGATCACCGACTTCCACCGCCTGCAGCGCGACCTCTGCATGGCCATCGACCCGGCGCTGTTCCCCTACCTTGAGGGCTCGACGGACTCCGAGGTGATGTTCTACCTGGCCGTCACCTTCGGCCTGGACCAGGACCCGCCCGGGGCGGTCGCGCGGATGGTGGGCCTGGTGGAGCGGCTCGGCAAGGAGCACGGTGTCCCGGACCCCATGCAGATGACCGTGGCGGTCAGCGACGGCGCGCAGGTGTGGGCCTTCCGCTACTCCAGCGAGGGCAGGACCCGCTCGCTCTTCTACAGCAGCCGGGCGGAAACGGTACGCCAGCTTTATCCCGAACTGCCCTACCTGCGCAAGGTGTCCGACGACACCCGGCTGGTGGTCTCCGAACCGCTGGGTGACCTGCCCGGCGTGTGGAACGAGCTGCCCGAGGCGAGCTACGCGGTCGTACCGTCCGACGGCACGGTCGACTATCTGCCGTTCATTCCCGAACTGCCCTGAACCGTCCCCGCACTCCCCTGAAACCTCCCGGGCCCGACCCCTGGCCAAACGGAGTGGGCGTACGCGAAGATCGCGGCCGCATACGCCACCACTCCATCAGGGGAGACGTCTATGGCCCGCCGCACATCCCGCGGCCTGATCGCCGCGGCCACCACCACCGCGGCCCTGTTCGCCCTGGCCGGTCCGGTTTCGGCCCTGCCCTCGGGGGCGCCTTCCGAGGCCTCGCTGCCCCAGGCCCGCCTCTTCATGGTCAATCCGGTCCAGTCCTCCGGGGACCAGACGCTGACCGACGCGAAGGACTCCGCCGACGCCGTGCCCGCGTCGGCGTACGCCACGGCGGCGCTGCGCAATCTCGACGCCGGCGGATCGCTGTCCGGCAGGTGGGCGTACGTCCGCTCCGACACCGGCAGCGCCGCGAAGACCGCGGACGCGGGCGGCTACACCCGCGCCGACGACCAGTTCGAGCAGGTCATGGCGTATTTCTGGGTGAACGAGGCGCAGGAGTACCTCCAGGGCCTCGGCTTCGGCAGCGAGCTGCCGGGGGCCAACGACCGCGCCCAGCCGGTGCGGATCAACCAGTACGGGGCCGACAACTCCTTCTTCACCGACAAGAAGGCCGAGATCCGCTTCGGCAAGGGCGGGGTGGACGACGCCGAGGATGCCGAGGTGATCGTCCACGAGTACGGCCACGCGGTGCACAACGCGCAGGTCCCCGGCTTCGGCACCTCTCCGGAGGCCGGCGCCATCGGCGAGGCCTTCGGGGACTACCTCGCGGTCGAGGTCGGTGCGCACGCGGACGAGGTCCACGGGTGGCAGCGCAGGACGGACCTCGCGTGTGTCGCCGACTGGGACTCGACCGGGTACAGCGCGGCTCCGCACTGCCTGCGCCGCATAGACGGCGACAAGGTGTACGCGGACCGGGTGGGGGAGGTCCACGCGGACGGTGAGATCTGGTCGCGGGCGCTCTTCGACATCCGCGGGGCCCTGGGCGCCCGCACCGCCGACCGGATCATCGTGAACGCGCAGTTCGGCTTCCGCCCGGACACGAGCTTCCAGGACGCGGCACTGACGACGATCGCGACGGCGCAGCGCATGTACGGCAAGAGCGCGGCGGACGCGGTCCGCGCCGCGTTCCGGGCCCGGCAGATTCCGGGCGTCGGGTAGCCGCTGCATACGGTGTCGGTTCCGCGCCCGGTCGGCGGCCGGAACCGACACCGTGTCATATCGGGCTGTTTCCACGCCGATTCACCGCTCAGCGGACACCGATGCGCACCCTTCGGACAACAGAAGGTCAAATCCTTGTTGCGCACCTGTCAATGATCGGCCACTTCCTGGCACTCTCTCCTCCACTGCCCCCCACGGCCAGCCAAGGAGATCGAGTGACTCACCCCACGTCCTCAACCCCCACCTCCCCCAGCCGCATCCACGTGCTGCGCGCCGCCGCCCTCGTCGCCTCCGCCGCGATGGTCGCCCTCGCGGTGCAGAGCGGCCCCGCCCAGGCCTCCGCCGACCGCGAGGCCGGAGCCACGGCCGTCGCCCTGACGGGCTCGGCGCGCGCCTCCGCCATCGCGCAGGCCCAGACCGAGGCCACGGCCACCGCGAAGGCCATCGGCCTCGCCGCCGAGGAAGGGCTCGTGGTCCGGGACATCGTCAAGGACGCGGACGGAACCGTCCACACCCGCTACGAGCGCACGTACGCCGGCCTGCCGGTCCTCGGCGGCGACCTGGTCGTGCACACCGGGAAGAACGGCGCCCGCTCCACCACCAAGGCGACCTCGGCACGCATATCGGTCGACACCAAGACCGCTTCGCTCGCCGCTCCCAAGGGCGCCCGCAAGGTGGTCTGGGCCGCCGGCGGGACGCCGGTGCTCGCCTGGGAGACCGTCACCGAAGGCGTCGGGCACGACGGTACGCCGAGCGAACTGCACACCGTCACCGATGCCCGCAGCGGCAAGGTGCTCTACTCGTACGACGCGATCGAGACGGGCATCGGCGCGAGCGAGTACAGCGGCTCCGTCACCCTCGGCACGAAGGCCAACGGGTCCCAGTTCGAGCTGACGGACGGCGCCCGCGGCGGCCACAAGACCTACGACCTGGCCGGCGGCACCAACGGCACCGGGTCGCTGTTCCTCGACGCCGACGACACCTGGGGCGACGGCACCCCCGCCAACCGGCAGACCGCCGCGGTCGACGCGCACTACGGTGCGGCCGTCACCTGGGACTTCTACAAGAACGAGCTGGGCCGCCTCGGCATCCGCGGCGACGGCGTCGCGGCGTACTCCCGCGTCCACTACGGGAACGCCTACGTGAACGCCTTCTGGTCCGACTCGTGCTTCTGCATGACCTACGGCGACGGGGCGAACAACACCAAGCCGCTGACCTCGCTCGACGTGGCAGGCCACGAGATGTCGCACGGCCTGACCGCCTCCACGGCGGGCCTGCGCTACAGCCGGGAGTCCGGCGGGCTCAACGAGGCGACCTCGGACATCCTCGGCACCGCGGTCGAGTTCTACGCGGCCAACGCCTCCGACCCCGGTGACTACCTCATCGGCGAGAAGATCGACATCCGCGGCAACGGCACGCCCCTGCGCTACATGGACAAGCCGAGCCGCGACGGCGCCTCCGCGGACTACTGGGACCGCAACGTCGGCCGCCTCGACGTCCACAACTCCTCCGGCGTGGCGAACCACTTCTTCTACCTGCTGTCCGAGGGCAGCGGCGCGAAGACCGTCAACGGCGTGAGTTACAACTCGCCCACGGCGAACGGCTCCACCGTCACCGGGATCGGCCGGACCAAGGCGTACAAGATCTGGTACAAGGCGCTGTCCGTGTACATGACCTCCTCGACGGACTACGCGGGCGCCCGGACGGCGACCCTGCAGGCCGCCGCGGACCTGTACGGCTCCGGCAGCACCGAGTACCAGACGGTCGCCGCGGCCTGGACCGCGGTCAACGTGAAGTGACCCCGGCCGCCGTGTCGCGCCGCCCGTGCGGGCCGGCGCGGCACGGCGGGCCGCGGCCTCAGCAGATGCGCGGCAGTTGTTCCCCGATCGGCAGGTCCACCACGCGGGTCCCGCCGAGGCCGGTGCGGGCCACGACCAGCCCGGGATGGGCCTCGACCGCCTCGCCGACCACCGCCGCGTGCCGGCCGAGCGGGTGGGCGCGCATCGCGTCGAGGACCGCGTCGGCGTGTTCCCGCGGGACGAAGGCGACGAGCTTGCCCTCGTTGGCCACGTAGAAGGGGTCGAGTCCGAGGACCGCGCAGGCCCCGCGCACCGCCTCGGGGACCGGCACCCGGCTCTCCTGGACGACGACCCCGGTGCCCGAGGCGGCGGCGATCTCGCCCAGGGCCGCGGCCAGTCCGCCGCGCGTGGGGTCGCGCAGTACGTGCAGATCTGGCGTGACGGCGAGCATGGCCTGGACGAGCCCGCCCAGCGGCGCGCAGTCGCTCTCGACGTCCACGCCGAATTCGAGGCCTTCGCGGACGCTCATGATGGCCACCCCGTGGAGCCCGATCTCGCCGCTGACGATGACGACGTCGCCCGGTACGACACGCTGCGGCCGCAGGTCCACCCCGTCGGGGATCAGGCCGATGCCGGCGGTGTTCAGGTAGATGCCGTCACCGTGGCCGGCTTCCACGACCTTGGTGTCCCCGGTCGCCACCTCGACGCCCGCCGTGCGCGCGGCCGCGCCGAGGTCCTGGGCCACCCGGGCCACCACGGACATCTCGACGCCCTCTTCGAGGATGAACCCGCAGGAGAGGTAGGCGGCCCGGGCTCCGCTCATCGCCAGGTCGTTGACCGTGCCGTTGACGGCGAGGTCGCCGATGCTGCCGCCGGGGAAGAACAGCGGCCGCACCACGTACGAGTCCGTGGAGAAGGCCAGCCGGGCCCCGCCCAGGGTCACGGCGGCCGAGTCGCCGAGCTGGGCGAGGACCTCGCCGCCGAACGCGGGGGCGAAGACGTGCTGGACGAGCTCGGCGGACAGCGAGCCACCGCCGCCGTGGCCCATGACCACCCGCGGGCGGTCGCGCAGGGGGGCCGGACAGGTCCAGCCGGTGACGTCCAGCGGGGCGTCGGACACGGTGTCAGGCAACGGGGCTCGCCTCCAGCTGCCCGGTCCCGGCCGGGGCGGGGGCCTCGGCCTTCCGGGCGGTCGTGATCTCCAGGCGCCGGTAGAGGTAGTACGCGGCGCACGCGCCCTCGCTGGAGACCATCGTGGCTCCGAGCGGGGTGCGCGGGGTGCAGGTGGCGCCGAAGGCCTCGCACTCGTGCGGCTTGATCAGGCCCTGGAGGACCTCGCCGCTGCGGCACTCGGCGGGCTCCCGGGTGCTGATGTCCGTGACCGAGAAGCGGTGTTCGGCGTCGAAGTCCCGGTAGCGGGCGGACAGCCGCCAGCCGCTGCGGGGGATCACGCCGATCCCGCGCCAGGCGCGGTCGGTCACCTCGAAGACGTCCTCCAGCATGGCGAGGGCCGCCGGGTTCCCCTCCGGGCGCACGGCCCGGGCGTACGCGTTGTCGACGGTGTGCTCGCCGCGTTCCAGCTGCCGTACCGCCCTGCGCACGCCTTCGAGGATGTCCAGCGGTTCGAAGCCGGTCACCACGATCGGGACGCGGTGGCGGGCGGCCAGGTCCGGGTACTCCCCCGTTCCCATCACGCTGCACACGTGCCCGGCGGCGAGGAAGCCCTGGACCCGGCAGCTCGGCGAGGTCATGATCGCCTCGATGGCGGGGGGCACCCGCACGTGGGAGACGAGCAGGCTGAAGTTCGGGATGCCGAGCTTCTTCGCCTGGTACACCGTCATGGCGTTGGGGGGTGCGGTGGTCTCGAACCCGATGCCGAAGAAGACCACCTGGCGGCCGGGGTTCTGCTGCGCGATCCGCAGCGCGTCGAGCGGGGAGTAGACGACCCGTACGTCCCCGCCCTCGCTGCGGACCTGGAAGAGGTCGCGGCCGGTGCCGGGAACGCGGAGCATGTCGCCGAAGGAGCAGAAGACGACGTCGGGCCGGGAGGCGATCTCCAGGGCCTTGTCGATGACCTCCAGCGGGGTCACGCAGACCGGGCAGCCCGGCCCGTGGATCAACTCGACCTGCTCCGGCAGGAGCTGGTCGATCCCGTGTCTGATGATGGTGTGGGTCTGGCCGCCGCAGACCTCCATCAGCGCCCAGGGCCGCGTCACCGTCGCGTGGATGTCGTCGAGCAGCCTGCGGGCCAGCTCGGGGTCCTGGAACTCGTCGATGTACTTCACTGCTGCCGTGCCTCCTGTGGTGCGTCCCCGGCCGGGAGTCCGTCGGCGAAGGGCCAGTCCTGGGCGCCCGCCTCTGCCGCCGCCCGCTCCCAGGGGTCGCCGAACTCCTCCTGGAGCATGCCGAGCTGGGCGAAGAGGTCGAGGGTCTGGCGGGCCGAATCCTCGTCCAGGCGCTGCAGGGCGAAGCCGACGTGGACGATGGCGTACTCGCCGACCTGCAGGTCGGGCAGGTACTCCAGGCACACCTCCTTGACCACTCCGCCGAAGTCGACGGTCGCCATGCGGGTGCCGTCCTTCTCCCCGATGTCAAGCACTCTGCCGGGTACCGCCAGACACATGGCCCTCTCCTCGCTGTGGGTGGTGCGGTGCGCAGGCCGCCACCATGAGCTGGCCGAGGGCCAGCCCCCCGTCGTTCGGGGGGATGCGGTGGTGGCGCAGAACGGTGAAGCCGCGCTCGCGCAGGACGCTCGCGCACGCGGACGAAAGCAGGGTGTTGGCGAAGACGCCGCCGGTGAGGGCGACGGTGTCGAGGCCGTGACGCTCGCGGGCCAGGGCGGCCCACGTACCCACCAGCGCCGCGACCGCGTGGTGGAAGCGGGCCGCGATGACGGGAGCCGGTGTGCCGGCGCGCAGGTCGGCCACCACCGCGGCGAGGACGGGGGCCGGGTCCGCCGCCACCGGGCCGCGGTCGGGGAAGCCGCCGGGGCGCAGGGCGAAGGCGTAGCCCTGCCCGCCCGGCGCGGCGGGGGTGGCCGACAGTGCGGCGGACTCCAGCTCGACCGCGGCCTGGGCCTCGTACCCGGCGAGGTGGCACACCCCGGCCAGGGAGGAGACCGCGTCGAACAGCCGCCCCATGCTGGAGGTGGGCGCGCAGTGCAGATTCCGCTCCAGCTGGCGGCGCAGCACGCCCCGTTCCAGGGGCGGGCAGGCCGCCACGCAGGGCAGGTCCGGTGACCAGTCGATGCCCGCCGCCCACAGGTGCGCCAGGGCCATCCGGTAGGGCCGCCGTACGGAGGCGTCCCCGCCGGGCAGCGGCACGTACCCGAGGTGGCCGAACCGGTGGTACCCGGCGTAGTCCGCGACGAGGACCTCCCCGCCCCACACCGCGCCGTCGTCTCCGTACCCGGTACCGTCGAAGGCGATGCCGATCACCCGGGCCGTGCCGTCGAGGCCGTGCTCGGCCATTGCGGAGGCCACGTGCGCGTGGTGGTGCTGTACGCGGACCAGCGGCCGGGCCCCGGCGGTGCGCTGGGCCCAGCCGGTGGAGCGGTAGCCCGGGTGCCGGTCGGCCGCGAGGAGTGCGGGGGTGACGCCGGTGATGGACTCCATCTGCTGCTCGGCGCGTTCGAAGGCGTGCTGGGTGGCCAGGTCGTCCATGTCGCCGATGTGGGCGGACAGCCATGCCCGGCGGCCCTCGCCGAGGCAGAAGGTGTTCTTGAGGTCTGCGCCGGCGGCGAGGGAGGGCGGGACGGGCAGCGGCAGGGCCAGGGGCAGCGGGGCGTGGCCGCGGGAGCGGCGTACGGTCAGCGGTTCCCCGTCGCACACGCGGACGACCGAGTCGTCGCAGGGCACGTGGATGGGGCGGTCGTGCGTGAGCCAGGCGTCGGCGAGGTGGTTGAGCCGTTCCAGCGCCTCGGCGTCGTCGGTGACGATCGGCTCGCCCGAGAGGTTGCCGCTGGTCATCACGAGCAGGCGCGGGCCGGGCGGGTCCCCCGGGAGCCCGAACAGCAGGTGGTGGACGGGGGTGTAAGGGAGCATCACGCCGAGGTCGGGGCAGCGCGGGGCGACCGCGTCGGCCACCGTGCGGTCGGCCGCGGGGCGGCGGCGCAGCAGCACGATGGGCCGCACCGGGCCGGTGAGCAGGGCGCGTTCGGCGGGGCCGAGCTCGGCGAGGGCCTCGACGTCGGCGAGGGCGGCGGCCATCACGGCGAACGGCTTGTCCCCGCGCGCCTTGCGGCGGCGCAGCTCGGCCACGGCGCCGGCCTGGGCTGCGTCGCAGGCGAGGTGGTAGCCGCCGAGGCCCTTGACGGCGAGGACCGCGCCCTCGGCGAGGAGCCGCCGGGCCGCGGCCACCGGGTCGGCGTCCGCCGTCTCGCGCGGGGGCGTGCCGGTGAGGAGCCGCAGCCGGGGTCCGCAGGCCGGGCAGGCCACGGGCTGGGCGTGGAAGCGCCGGTCGGCCGGGTCGGCGTACTCGCGGGCGCAGTCGGGGCACATCGGGAAGCCGGCCATGGTGGTGTGCGCCCGGTCGTACGGCAGGCCGGTGACGATGGTGAAGCGGGGGCCGCAGTGCGTGCAGGTGATGAACGGGTGCCGGTGGCGCCGGTCGGCCGGGTCCGCGAGCTCGGCCAGGCAGTCGGCGCAGGTGGCCACGTCCGGGGAGACGAGGGTGCGGCCGGGGCCGCCGGAGCGGGAGGCGACGATGGTGAAGCCCGCACCGCCGGCGAGCGGGACCTCGCAGTGGTCGACGGCGTCGACGACGGCCAGGGGCGGGGCGTCGGCCGCGAGCCGCTCGCAGAAGGCCGTCACGGCGGCGGCAGCGCCCTCGACCTCGGCGACGACGCCCTCCGGGGTGTTGGTGACGTGCCCGGCAAGGCCGAGTCCGGTCGCGCGGGTGTAGACGTACGGCCGGAAGCCCACGCCCTGGACCACGCCCCGCACCACGACCCGTCGGCGCTGCACGGCCTCCATCAGCGGGTGGGTGCCGCGGCCGGGTGCGCGGGGAGCGGGCCGGCGGGGTCTGCGGGGCCGTGGTCGTGGCCGCCGTGGTCGTGGTCGTGGCCGCCGTGGTCGTGGTCGTGGCCGCCGTGGTCGTGGTCGTGGCCGCCGTGGGCGTGGTCGTGGCCGCCGTGGTCGTGGTCGTGGCCGCCGTGGTCGTGGTCGTGGCCGCCGTGGTCGTGGTCGTGGCCGCCGTGGGCGTGGCTGTCGTGGACCTGTGGGGCGGTGGTCCGCTGCCGGGACATGACCGGGGTGTGCACGGCTGCGCCCTCGGCGGCGGCCAGCGCCCGGTCCACGAGCACCCCGGCTCCCCGGCCCGTGCGCGCGGAGGTCAGGACCACTTCCACCCCGGGGTTGACCTGCTGGACGTGCGCGCGGAAGGCGGCCTCGTCGAACTCCACGGCCTGCGCGATGTCGGTCTTGGTGACCACCACCAGCTGGGCCAGGCCGAACGCCGTGGGGTACTTCAGGGGCTTGTCCTCCCCCTCCGTCACGGAGGCCAGCACCACGCGCAGTGACTCGCCGAGGTCGTAGGAGGCCGGGCAGACGAGGTTCCCGACGTTCTCCACGAAGAGCAGCCGGATGTCCTGCGGCAGCCAGCCGTTCAGGTGCCGGCCCAGCATCCCGGCCTCCAGATGGCAGAGACCGTCGGTCAGCACCTGCTTGACGGGGACGCCCGAGCGCGCCAGCCGCACCGCGTCGTTCTCGGTGGCGAGGTCGGCGGTCAGGGCGGCGACGGCGACGCCCCGCTCCCTCGCCAGCCCGAGTTCACGCTCCAGCAGGGCCGTCTTCCCGCTGCCGGGACTGGAGAGCAGATTCACCACCGTGGTGCCGCGGGACGCCAGTTCGGTGCGCAGGCCCTGCGCGAGCGAGTCGTTCTTGGCGAGGACCGCCTGCTTCAGGTCGACCACACGGCACATGGTTCAGCGCTCCTCGGGGATGGGTTCGCGGGTGCGGGCGGCAGGGGCGGGAGCCGCGGCCGGGGACGGGCCGTCGGCTCCGGCCGGGTCCTCCTGCCAGCACACGTCGAGGATCTGCAGTTCGCGTCCGCCGATCAGTTCGACGCCGGTCGCCCGGCCGCACCGGGGACAGATCAGTCGCGGTGGCATGCCGACCGCCCAGTCCTGCGTACAGGACCCGCAGCGGGCGCGTGCGGCCACGCGTTCCGTGACGAGCTGGGCTCCTTCGAGCAGCGTGCCGGCGCAGGCGAGTTCGAAGCAGAAGGCGAGGGCGTCGGGGACGACCCCGGCCAGCTCCCCGACCTGGAGCCGGACCGAGGTGACCGCGTTCGCGCCGCCTGCCTCGGCCGCTTCCTGCACCTGGCTCACCACGGCCGTCGCGATCGACATCTCGTGCATGGGTCTCCGTCCTGCCGGGCCTCATTAGACCGGGCGGCGACGGGCGGGGCGCCGGGGCACGCCGACGCGCCGCCGCCCCGTACGCCGTTCGGGCGCCGGGGCGGTTCAGCGGTTCCGGGGGTCCGGGCGGCGGGCCGCGGTCACATCCGGCGGATGCGCAGGTACCGCTTGAGGTCGGGCAGTGTCATCGCCAGGACGGCGGCGAAGGCGACGGCCGCGGCCGTGGCGCCGATGAGGGACTTGTTCACGGGGTCCTCCTCAGGTGGCTGTGGCGTTGTGTTCCTCGTCGAGCGGCTCCGCGTCCTGGTGCCGGACCAGGTCGTGGACCATCCGTACGGCCTCCGGCACGGCGGCGGCCACCGGGGCGCTGAGGCCGATCCCCTCGTCCAGGCAGGCGGGTTCGCAGCCGACGACCCAGATGCGCCGGGGCGGGGTGCCGCCGGCGCCCTCGCACAGGGTGGCGAGCAGGGCCAGGACGGCGTCGGGCGACATGTGGTGCCCGTCGAGCACGGCGCTCTGCGGGGCGACGGTTCCGGGTTCGGGCGCCTCGATCAGATAGAGGGTGCCCGGGGCTCCGCCGCGGGCGGTGGCGTCGATCAGGACGAGCGTGTCGTACCCGTCGAGGAGCTGGTAGGCGAGGTGGACGCCGCGGACGCCGATGTCCGCCAGCTCCACGTGCGCGGGCAGCGGCCGGCCGGGCTCGCCGAGCTGCCGGACGGTCTCGACGCCGAATCCGTCGTCGCCGAGGAAGACGTTGCCGATGCCTGCGACCAGGGTCGAGCCTCTCACGCGTCCTCCAGCGGGGTGACCTCGTCGGGCTGGAAGTACAGGAAGCGGCCCTGCTCCCGGCGGATGTCGGCGCCCGGATCCCCTTCGACGGTGACCGCGAGGTGCACGCCGCCGTCGACGTCGTGGAGGACGGCCTCGACCCGGGCGCTGCGGCCCTGGAGGAACAGGTCCTGGGCGTCGGTGCGGCGCAGGCCCGGCCGCAGCAGGACCCGGCTGCCCGGGCCGACCGGGGTGCCGTCGACGAGGATCCGGTCCCGCAAGGGGTCGGCGGTGTCGTCGTGGGCCGGGTCCCACCAGGGGGTGTCCTGCCGGAACACGGCGTCGGGCTGCGGGGGTTCGCCGTCCGGGTCGGTCCGCCGCGCCGGGTCGGTGATCTCGCGCAGTGCCCGCACCGCGCCGTGCAGGCGTTCCAGCACCTCGGGAGGCATGGAGTCGGCGAGGTCGATCACGGCGGCGGCACGCGGGTCGGTGCCGCGGGCCTCGCGCTTCTCCTGGTCGGTGAGGGCCGCCGTGCGCAGCGCGAGGATCTCGTCGATCTCGGTGGCGTCGTACATGGCCCCGGCGCTCTCGGGGGCGATCGCGGGGTGGTCCTCCAGGATGATGGGGGAGGACAGGACCACGTCGGCGCGGCCGTTCTCCCCGGCGAGGACGGGCCAGGTGTGCTCGTTGGCGCAGGCGGCGACCACGCCCTTGGCCCATTCGGGCGGATCGGTCATCGACAGGAAGGACCCGGCGTCCAGGCAGAGCAGGAGGTGGGCGGCGACGAGCGAGCGGGGGATCGCCTCCTCCCGGTCGGCGCCGTCCGCCGCCCCGGCCTCGGGATCCCAGTCCCCGGTGTTCTCCACCACGGCCGTGAGCTTCAACGCCCGGTAGGGCAGGGCCAGTTCCTCGGCACGCAGCCGCACCACGCCGTCGATCCGCTCGGTGCGCCGCACCAGCCGGCCGACGCTGCGCCCGGCCGCGTCGAGGACGGGCTCGGTCTCCTCGCGGGCCGGCCGGGCGAAGGGCAGGCAGACCTCGCCCGCCTCCAGTTCGGCGACGCGCACGCTCATCTCGACCCGCTCCTCGGTCCCCTCGTCCCAGGGGACGAGGACCCGGTCGGGCAGGTGGAGTTCGGCGACGGCCGCGAAGGTGCCGTCTCCGCGGGCCTCTTCGACGGTGCGCCGCTGGGCGTGCAGGAAGCGCGCCTCGACGTGGACGGTGGCGTCTCCCCGCGGCTCCATCACCAGTTCGGTCCGCTGGAAGCAGTGCTCGCCGTGGGCGTTGCCCCAGGCGGGCGGCACCAGTACGCCGAACTGCCAGCGCAGCCGGTTCTTCGCGGCCGAGGCACGGTACGGGTACAGCACGTACCCCTCGAACAGGACGGCGTCGGCCACCTGTCGGGCGGCGGCGAAGCGGGAGGCGGGCAGGGTCGTGGTGGTCACGGCGTCGTCCTTCCGGTGGCGGTGGCCCGCGGCAGTACGGCGCCGGCCCAGGAGGGGTCCGGGGAGGGGGCCGGGTGCGGCGGCGCGGCGGGCTGCGCCGCGTCGAGCAGGGCCCGTACGGTCGCCTCCCAGGAGGGCAGCGCGTGCCGGGAGCGGTAGGCGAGGAGGTCCGCCATGGTGTCGCGGGGCAGCCGCAGCCAGCCGCAGCCGGGGAAGTGCTGCTCGACCATCTCGCGCCACACCGCCACGGGCATCCGGTACGCGGCTTCGCGGTCCCAGGGCACGGGCTCGACGTGGAAGCCCCCGGCTCCGGTGAAGGCGGTGCCGGAGAACAGCATCAGCAGCGGTGCCTCGCCCTCGTCCAGGGCGCCGAGGTAGCGGCCGGCGGCGATGTCCATGTCGTAGGTGCACGGTACGACGACGTCCGTCTCGGTCTCGCCGGTGAAACTCGGCACCATCACGGCGACCTGGGCGAACTGGACGGGCCGCAGGGTGGTTCCCCAGCGGGAGCGGTCCCCGAACAGGTCCCGGAGCGCCTCGGCCTCGTCGGGTCCGTAGCCGCGCCGCGCCGGTTCGATCCGCAGCTGGCAGCGCAGCGCGAGGGCGTGGACGCGGGTGCCCCCGGAGGCGGTGATGCGCAGCCGGAAGACGAGGGTGGGGCCCGCGGCGTACGGGTCGGCGCGTACGCCGGTGCAGGTGAAGGTGAAGTCCGTCATCGGTTCAGCTCCCCTCCCCCGCGGTCCCCGCCGGTACGGCCGCCGGCCTGGCGCGCCGCTCGACGTGCTCGAAGAAGGAGTCCAGCGCGGCGCGGGCCTCCGCTCCCCCGTCGAAGCCCTGCCACAGCAGCCGCATCCGCCCGACCAGCTCGTAGCAGACGTCGATGGGCACCAGGTAGCACGCGGTGCGGCCCTCGGAGCGGCGCAGCAGCAGCGCTTCCACGTCGGGTTCGAGGAGCGCGGCCAGCCGGCCGGCTCCGAGTACGGTCTGCCAGGTCTGCGGGTCGAGCTCGCTCTCGGTGGCCCCGGCGGGGCTCGGGTAGAGCGCGACGAGTCGGTCGAGTGCGGCATTGCGGAAGAAGAACGCGACGCCGACGGGGATCTGGAGGAGGTCCCATGCCGTGTCGTCGAGCCGGTGGGCGGGATCGGCGAGGTAGCGGTCCGGAACGGTGCGGAACCGTCCCGCCCCGGCGCCCGGCCGGTCGAACAGCAGGGCGCAGGGCGTACAGGCGCAGACCAGCGCCCGCTTCTCGGTCTCCACCAGGTGGCGGTGGCCGTCCTCCGGTACCACCACCCCGCACAGTTCGCAGGTCTCCGGGCGGGGCGTGCGGGGGCCGGTGAAGCGCCGCAGCCCGCGGCGCGGGCCGTCCGGGCGCACGGCCGCGGCGGCCGGTGCGTGGGAGGCGCTCACGGCACGCGCGCCGGGCTCTGCGGGCGGGTGCCGATCTGGAGCAGCGGCGCCGGCGGCCGGCCCTCCTCCAGTTCGACGGCGCCCACCTCGGGGGCGAAGCAGGCGAGGGCGTCCTCGACGGCCTGCCGCGCCGCACCGGCGTCGCCGCTGCCGCAGCCGCAGCCGCCGCCCGGGGCGGCCCGCAGCCGCAGGGTGCCGGAGTCCGCGTCGAAGCCGAGGAGTTCCAGGGGGTCCCGTACGGACTTCAGGGCGCGGCCGATCCGGGTCTGCACGTCCTCGGGGTTCAGGTCGTGCAGCGCGAGGAGCCCCGCGACCAGGTCGTCGTCGAGCATCGCGGTGAGGGCGCCCCGGCCGCCCGGGCCCTCGCCGAGCCGTTCCACGATGCGGGCGAGGCCCGCGCCGTAGAAGTCCATGAGGACGCGGACCAGTTCCTCGGCGGCCGCGCACGCCTCCCGGTCGCCGGTGGCGGCCAGCCGGTCGAGGACCTCGTCGACCCGCCGGCCCGCCTGCCGTGCGTCGGTGACCGCCGCGCTCATCCGCCCAGTCCGCTCAGGCCGGTGGGCACGTGCATCTGCTTGACCGTCTTGCCGCCGCCCACGTACATGTGGACGCCGCAGGGCAGACAGGGGTCGAAGCTGCGCACGGTGCGCATGATGTCGATGCCCTTGAAGTTCTCCGGGGTGTTCTCCTCGAAGATCGGGGTGTTCTGCACGGCGTCCTCGTACGGTCCGGGGGTGCCGTACGTGTCGCGGGTGCTCGCGTTCCACGGGGTCGGCGGGTAGGGGTGGTAGTTGGCGATCTTGCCGTCGCGGATGACCATGTGGTGCGAGAGGACGCCGCGCACGGCCTCGGTGAAGCCGACGCCGATGGACTCGTCCGGCACCTCGAACTTCTCCCAGGTCTGGGTGCGGCCGGCGCGTACCTCTTCGAGGCCCTGCTCGGCGCAGTGCAGCGCGATGGCCGCCGCGTACGCCTGGAAGTACGTGCGGGCGCGGTTGCGCTCCAGCGCGTTGCTCCACTGCGGGATCTTCCACTCGAAGGTGGTCTCCGGCTTGGTCATCGTGCGGGGCAGGTTGATGAGGACGCTGTGCCCGGTGGCCTTGACGTAGCCGACGTCGACGAGCCCGGACAGCGCGGTGGACCAGAGGCGGGCGATGGGTCCGCCGCCCGTGTCGAGCGCGAGGTGCTCGGTGCCGTCGAACCAGCGGGGCGACATCACCCAGCTGTACTTGTCGTCGAAGTTGCGCTTCTGCGGGACGGGGATGGTGTGCTGGTTCCAGGGGTGGCGGGGGTCGACCGGGTTGCCGAGCGGGTCGTTGCGGACGAACTGCTCCTGGCCGGCCCAGTCGTCGTAGTAGGAGCTGCCCAGCAGGATGCGGATCCCCAGGTTGATCTTGGTCAGGTCGTTGGTGACGAGCTTGCCGTCGACGATGATGCCGGGGGTGACGAACATCCGCCGTCCCCAGTCGCTCATGTTGGCGTACGTGAAATCGCAGTACTCGGGGTCGTTGAGCGCGCCCCAGCAGCCCAGCAGGACGCGGCGGCGGCCGACCTCCTCGTATCCGGGCAGTGCCTCGTAGAAGAAGTCGAAGAGGTCGTCGTGCAGCGGGACCACGCGCTTCATGAACTCGACGTACTTCATGAGCCGGCTGAGGTAGTCCGTGAAGAGCTGCACGGAGGCGATGGTGCCCACGCCGCCCGGGTAGAGCGTGGAGGGGTGCACGTGGCGGCCCTCCATCAGGCAGAACATCTCGCGCGTGTAGCGGCTGACCTGGAGGGCCTCGCGGTAGAACTCGCCCTCGATGGGGTTGAGGGAGCGCATGATGTCGGCGATGGTGCGGTAGCCGTGGTCGCCGGCGTGCGGGGCCTCGGTCCGCTCGGCGAGCTCCAGGACCCCCGGGTTGGTCTCGCGGACCATCTTCTCGCAGTAGTCGACCCCGACCAGGTTCTCCTGGAAGATGTTGTGGTCGAACATGTACTCCGCCGACTCGCCCAGGTTGATGATCCACTCGGCGAGGTGGGGCGGCTTGACGCCGTAGGCCATGTTCTGCGTGTAGACGGAACAGGTGGCGTGGTTGTCACCGCAGATGCCGCAGATGCGGCTGGTGATGAAGTGCGCGTCGCGCGGGTCCTTGCCGCGCATGAAGACGCTGTAGCCGCGGAAGACCGACGAGGTGCTGTAGCACTCGGCGACCCGTTTCTGCTTGAAGTCGATCTTCGTGTGGATGCCGAGACTGCCCACGATCCTCGTGATCGGGTCCCAGGCCATCTCCACCAGGCCGCTGCCGTCACCGGCCGCCTTCGTCTTCGGTGCCATCTTGTCTGCCGTGACCCTTCTTGGAGCGCGAGCTGGACGTTCTTGAAAAGCGGGACGGCGGCCCGGGGGTGTGCCGGGCCGGATCACGTCACCAGGGCGGGCGGTAGCCGGTGGTCAGCCGTTCGCCGGTGTGGCGCCACTTGGGCTCCTGGTCCACGGTGTGCGCGGTGATCGAGCGGAGCTTGCGGACGACCTTCCCGTAGACACCGCTGGCGGCGCTGGAGACCGTGGCGCCGGGAGGCTCGTCCATGAACGGCATGAACTTGTCGGGGAAGCCGGGCATGGTGCAGGCGATGCAGATGCCGCCCACGTTCGGGCAGCCGCCGATGCCGTTCATCCAGCCGCGCTTGGGGACGTTGCACTTGACGACGGGTCCCCAGCAGCCGACCTTGACCAGGCACTTGGGCGAGTCGTACGTCTCGGCGAACTGGCCCTGCTCGTAGTAGCCGGCCCGGTCGCAGCCCTCGTGGACGGTGGCGCCGAACAGCCAGGTCGGGCGCAGTTTGTCGTCGAGGGGGATCATGGGGGCGGAGCCGGCCGCCTGGTAGAGCAGGTAGGTCAGGGTCTCCGAGAAGTTGTCCGGCTGGATGGGGCAGCCCGGTACGCACACGATCGGAATGCCGGCGTGCGACTTCCAGTCCCAGCCCAGGTAGTCGGGCACGCCCATGGCGCCGGTCGGGTTGCCCTCCATCGCGTGGATGCCGCCGTACGTGGCGCAGGTGCCGATCGCGACGACGGCGAGGGCCTTGGGCGCCAGGCGGTCGATCCACTCGCTGGTGGTGATGGGCTGGCCGGTCTCCGGGTTGTCGCCGAAGCCGCACCAGTAGCCCTCGGGCTTGATGTTCTCGTTGGGGATCGAGCCTTCGATGACGAGCACGAAGGGGTCGATCTCGCCGCGTTCCCCCTTGAAGAACCATTCGATGAAGGTGTCGGCGCCGCCGACCGGCCCGCACTCGAAGTCGATGAGCGGCCAGTGCACGGCGATTTTGGGCAGGCCGGGGAGCACGCCCATGACGATTTCCTCGATGCTGGGCTGCATCGCCGCCGTCAGGGACACGGAGTCGCCGTCGCAGCTCAGTCCGGCATTGATCCAGAGGATGTGGATCGGGGGGTCCTCTACCGTGCTCGGCATGGGTGCACCCATGAGGATCGCTCCTTCGGGGGGAGGGACGCGGGGAGGATGAACGGGGAGGTGCGGGGTGGCGGACGGGGTTCCGCGCGGTGGCCCCACCCTTCTTGCTAGCAGTCGGCCGGGCCCGGCGCCCTGTCTTGTACGGCCGGTCCAGTGACCTGGGCGCGGCGGAAGGGGAGCGGTACGGTGCGCCGGCCAGGCACGGTCCGCGCCAGGTGCGGCGGGGTGCACTCGGGCGGTTCCTTGCGGACGAAGGCGCGGCGCAGCGCGTGGTAGGGGGCCGCGGGGTCGAAGAAGGTCTCCCGCATCCGGGCGAGCTCGGCCTCCCGGTAGGCGGCCAGCGGCTTGACGGACTCGTCCACGTCCCGCTGGGTCTTCTTGCCGGCGATGCGGTATCGCGTGGCGGAGGCGTTCGCCAGCCGGGCGGCGAGGCGGGCGGTCTCCCCGGCGAAGTCCTGCGGGGCGCAGGTGATCGTACGGTCGGCCAGCCCGAGCCGTCGGGCGGCGGCGGCGCAGACCGGCATGGCCTCGGACATCAGGCGGTGGGCGAAGGCGGTCCCGGTGCGGCGGGGCAGGGTGTACGTCCAGTACTCCGAGCCGTACAGCCCCATCAGCCGGTAGTGCGGGTTGAGCACCGCTCCGGACCGGCACCAGACCTCGTCCGCGGCGAGCGCGAGCATGGCCCCGCCTGCGGCGGCGTTGCCGCCGAGCGCGGCGACGACCAGCCGGTCGGTGGTGGTCAGCACGGCCTCGACGAGGTCGTCCATGGCGTTGATGTTGGCCCAGGACTCCGCGGCGGGGTCGGCGGCGGCCTCGATGACGCCGAGGTGGATGCCGTTGGAGAAGAAGTCGCGGCCGCCGCCGAGGACCAGTACGGAGGTCGGGCGGGAGCAGGCCTCGCGGTAGGCGGTGAGCAGGCGGCGGCAGTGCGTGGTGCTCATCGCGCCGCCGGGGAAGGAGAACGACAGGAAGCCGACGCCGCCCTGTTCCCGGTAGCCGATGTCCGACCAGGTGCGCCCGGCCGGGCCGGCGCCGGTGTCGGCGTCCAGCGGGGCGGGCAGCTCCGGCAGCGGCGGCAGGGACCGCAGCCGCTCGCCGAGGGCGAGGACGGCCGGGAGTTTCACGGCGGCCGCTTCGCCGGGGGCGCGGCGGGCCCGCAGCTCGGGGATCCACACGGCCCCGTCGACCGTGGCCCGGCAGACGGCGCCCGCCCGGGTGGCCAGGAGCTCCCCGGGGCGCCCGCGCAGCGAGTCCTCGGGATGCCCGCCGTGCAGGTACCACTCGGCACCGAGCAGCTCGTCCAGCACCCCGGGGCGGGAGTCGGCGGCGCGCAGGGTGCGCACGACGCGTTCGGTGGGGTCCTGGTTCCAGTCGATCCGGCGCAGCTCCTGGCGCAGGTAGGGCCGGGCGGGGCCGGGGACCTGGGGCTGGGGGACGTGGGTGCCGGAGGCGAAGCGTTCCACGGCTGCCAGTACGGCGGTGAGGGCCGCGTCGGCGATCTCGCCGCGGTAGGCGTCGCTCTTGCCGACCGGGGGCAGAGGGCATTCGGCGTAGGCCCAGACATCGCCCGCGTCCATCTCGGCGTCCGCCTGGAGGACGGTGACGCCCCACCGGGTGGCGTTCTCGCTGATGGCCCAGTCGAGTGAGGACGGGCCCCGGTCACCGACGGGTCCGGGGTGGACGATCAGGCAGGTGTGGGTGGACCAGACCTCCCGGGGGATGGCCGTGGTGAGTATCGGGGCGAGGACGAGATCGGGCTGGTGGCGCTCGACGGCCTCCGTGAAGGAGAACCCGGGCAGGGCGAGTTCCACGGCCACGCTGTGGCCGTGCTCCCTCAGCTCAGCGTGGACACGCTGGGTGAGGCTGTTGAACGCGCTGGCGGCGAGCAGGATGTGCACGTGGTCTCCCATGCGTCCGGGCTCTCGTCCTTCGGCGGCCGGAGCGGGCCGGGCCGGTGGCGATCGTCGGCCACGGCCGGCCGCCGGACGGCGAGGCCTACGGGGGTGTCACCCGGACGTGGCGTCTTCGGCGGCCACCTGGTGGACGGGGCAGGGGCCGTACGGGCGGCCCGGCGCGGCCAACGTCGCCGGCCTCTCGCGCACTCCGGCCCGGCAGTGGCGACGGCGCCGCGGCCGGGGAGACCGGCCTTCGTCCTGCTCCACGGATCCGGCGGCAACTCCTGCGCCTGGCCGCCCTGGTGTCCGGGCCGGCGCCTCAGGTCCGTGCGGGAGCCGATGCCGGCTGCGGAGGCGTCCCCCGGCGCCTGTTCCGGATCCCGGCCGTCGCCACCCCGCCGGAGGTGGGGGTCGGCCGGGTCGACTGGCGTTCGTCATCGCGGAGGCCGACGAGACGACCCCGCGGAATCGTTTCCCCGTACGGTCCCTGGCGGCCCCGCACATCGGGCCGCGGGACCCGGCGGTGCCGGCCGACGAGCTGGAGCGGGTGGCGCGCCCCGGCTCCCGGGCCATCCGCGCTCACCCGCCCGCCGGGGTCCCGCCGACCGGCCGGAGCCGCAGGTGGCGCGGGGGCGAGGCCAGATGGGCCGAGAGGTCAGGGAGGGGCGGTGGGGCCTCGCCGCGGGTGAACCAGAGCAGGACGTCCTCTCCGGTGCGCACGGGCAGCGCGGGGAAATCGTTCTCCGCGTGCTCGGTGCGGTGGACCGCCGTGGGCGGAGCCCCGGCTGCCACCAGGGCAGGCCGGAGGCGGTGCTCGAAGTGCCCGGCGAAGGAGGCCGGGTCCCGCGGGTGGCAGAGCGTGACCGTCACCGGCCCGGCTCCCGCCGGGGCGGTGAAGCCGGGGCCCCTCAGCAGGAGCACGTCGTCCGAGTCGAGCATGGTGGCGTTGGCCCGGTCTCGGTGCTCCTGCCAGACGGGCCCGGAGTAGAAGGCGTGCAGAGCGCGGGCCCGCCGCTCCATGTCGGGGAAGCCCCGCAGCCAGACGAAGCGGTCCGGGTCGTCCATGTCCCGGAACCGGCCGCCCAGCGTGATGCCCACCGCCTCCTGCCCGGTCACGAACTCCCGCTCGAAGAGCTCGACGAGCGTGTCCCGGGCGCCGGGACGGAGGGTGTACTGCCGCAGTTCGACGATCATGTGCGGCAGGCTAGCCCTCCTCCCCTGACACCTCCTGTCAGCGGACCGGCCTCAGCAGCCGGGCGCACCCGTGCCCCCGCGCTGCGGCAGGCTCAGGTTGGGTGCCGAGTTGGGCCAGGTCAGGGTGACCGTGCTCGTCGTTCCGTCCGGGTTGAGCTGGACGATCGGGGCGGGCTTGCCGACCGGGTTGCCGTCGGCGCCGAAGGAGAGCCAGCCGCTGGCACCGGGGAGCATCTGCGCGCAGTAGAACTGGTGCAGGATGCCCGTCTCCAGGCCCGGGTTCTTCAGACCGGCCTCGTCGTGCCGGGCGGCGCTGATCGCGGCGACGGCGGCGTCGTGCGTGAGCATCGCCTGCCCGCTCGCCAGATCGGCCGGGTCGAAGGACAGGGGTGCCACGTTCCCCTGGCCGACCAGGGGCAGCTTGGTGCACGGGTCGGGCCGCCCGGTGAACGCCGACCAGAACTGGTCGTAGTTGCGCTTGGCGTCGGATCCGGGGCATTCGGTGCCCCATTCGTCGGGGCTGGCCAGTGCGGTGTACGCGACCGTGACGCGACCGGAGGCCACCCCGGCCAGCACCTCCGCGTCACGGATGGCCTCCGAGGCGTCGTCCCCGACCAGGATGCGCAGTTGCGGGATGCCGCACGGGGCGCCCTGCACCCAGTTCTGGATGAACGCCCCGAGGTCGCGGCCGCGTCCGGCGAAGTAGACCACGGAGGGCGCCGCCTGGCAGAGGTTGGCGTGCATCAGGTTGAACTGCTGGATCAGGTAGTCCTGCCGGCCCGCGCCGCTGGGCAGGCTGCGCGGCGAGGTGTACGGCAGCACGGTCACGGTCCGGCCCGGGGCCTGGAAGCGGGTCTTGGCCTCCGCCGCCAGCGTGGCCGTGTAGTCGTCCCCGGCGACGCTGTCGGCCACCACGGCGACCGAGGAGACGGCGGGACGCAGCCCGGTCACGTACTGGTTGGCCGCGATCACGGAGTCCGAGTTGGTGGGTGAGACCCGGAACATGTCGGGGATCGGGCGCTTGCCGGCCGGATCGGCGGGGTCCAGGTTCATCGAGTTGCCCGTGACCGTGGACCCGATCACGGGGATGTGCAGTTCGGCGGAGATCGCGGCGGCGGCCTGCCGGGTCTGCTCGGTGCTCTGGCCGAGGCCGAAGACCGCCGAGACGTGCTCGGAGGCCGCGTGCTTCTTCACCCGGTTCACCGCCTCCCGCCAGGAGCCGTACTGGCTGCCCATGTTGGCGAGGTACAGCTTGACCCCGGGGGTGCTGCCGTACGCCGCCGTGTTGTTGGCGCGCCACACGGCGGTGACGGCTCCCTCGATGTTGGGGTAGAGCGAGTCGTAGGTCAGGGAGTCCACGTCGGCGACCGGCGAGAAGTTGAGCATCATCACCACGCTCGTGGAGGGCCCCCGCACCGCCTCGTTGGACTTGCGCACCGCCTCCTCCAGGGCGCGCATGCGGGCGGGCTCGCCCTTCGTGAAGGCGGTGCTGTCGAGGTTCACCCCGACGCACGCGGACGGGGAGCCGGCGGCCGTCATCCCGGCCCCGCAGGACAGGGCGGGCGGGAACAGCACCGGGTAGGCCCGTATCCCTCCCAGCACGGCACCGGTCAGGACGGCGAGGACGGCGATCATCGACAGCACCGGATGGCGGCGCAGCCGGCCGAACCGGGGGTTGCGGACACCTGCGGACATGAACACTCCTAGTGGTACAGCGGTACGCCCGGCACGCCGGCGGCGCGGCCCGGCACGGTCACCGACGAGGTCAGGCGAAGAGCGCGCCCGCCTGCTGGAGGGCGCTGACGTCCAGCAGCCGGGAGTTGTGGGAGAGGCGTTCGAAGCCCTCCTCGATCTGTGCGTCCCAGCGCCGGCTGTGCTCGGTGAGCGGATCGTTGTAGAGCCACAGCAGGGCCAGGAGCTTGGCCGTGGCCACCGAGACCACGTCCCGGCCGCTCTCCTCGATCCCGGTCAGCAGCAGGGCGTACGCCTCCTGCGCGGAGTGCTCCTGGACCAGGCGGCACGGCGCCGACGCCAGGTAGTCGAGGAGGCGGACCCAGGCGCGGTGGTCCCGGTCGAAGCGGGCCGCCAGCGCTTCGGCCACGGTGGCGAACCGGCCGAGGGCCAGGTCGTAGAAGAGCTGCTGCTCCTCCCTGGCCACGGCCGGGCCGCCGAGGGTGCCGGCGAGCGAGCCGAGGGCCCGCGCCTGGCCGCTGAACACCTGGTCCCAGGGCTCGGGGGCGGGCGGCGCGTCGGGCGCGCCGTCGGGACCGGGAGCGGGCGCGCCGGCCGGGGCGGCCGAGGAGAGCGCGGTGAGCAGGCAGCGGCTCAGCCAGGGGTGCAGGACGGGCGGCCCGTCGGCCTCGCCCCAGCCGACCTCCCGGATCCGCGAGGGCCGGTGGAAGAAGGTGCTGACCCACAGGTTGCGGCGCAACAGCTCCAAACTGCGGGGCAGGTCCGCCAATTCCACCGGGACCCGCGGATCGTCGGCGGTGCGCACGTCCGCCAGGTACGCCGCCGCGAGGACGACCGGCGGCGGGGTGCCCCGGCCCGTGCCGGGGGCGGCCAGACCCTCGGGGAGGCAGGTCTCCAGGGCGTGCGACCACAGCGGTCTGCCGTCCGGGCCGAAGGCGGCGGACAGGGGTCTTTCGCGTACGGCGGCGTCCGCGTCCGGCGGGGTGCTCTCCCGCTGGTCCTGGAGGGCGATGGCGGCGCCCCAGTGGCCGCCGGTGAGGGCGTGGGTCACCGACGCCGGCAGGGCCGGGACCAGCGCCGCGGCGTCGTCGGTGACGTACGCGACGTGCTCCTCGGACATCGGGTCGAGCCACACCGGGTACCAGTAGTGGGCCGCCGCGGCCGGATCGGGCCCGCCGGCCCGCTCCTCCTCCCGGGTCCAGCGCATCCGGGTGGCGCGCGAGAAGAGGGGGACGCGGCGCTGCGCGGTGTCCGCGAGCGGGGTGGTGCGCCACGGCTCGCACCAGCGGGTGGTCCACTCCGGCTGCCACTGGTCGCACGCGGCCACCACGACGAGCGGATCGGCGGCGGCGCCCGGCTCGTTCTGGCCGTTGCGGATGCGCGCGGCGACCAGGGCGGAGAGGAAGCGCCGCCCGGCAGGTGTCTGGGCGCCGTCCACGAGGAGGACCCAGGCGTGGTCGTGGCGGCCGCGGTCGCCGCGCCCCGCCGGCACCTCGCACGAGCAGGAGGAGCGCAGCGCGGGATGGCGTTCCGCCTGGTCCTTGGCGTCGGCGAGGAAGGCCGCCAGCAGCGGCCCGACGGCCGCCGACCGGGAGGCGGAGCTCAGCCGGATCAGGGCGTCCACGGATCCGGCGGCCTCCGCCTCCGGTATGCCGACGTGCCAGCGCAGCGCATCGCGCAGACCCCACCGGGCGGTGCTCTGCAGCAGCGAGCCGATCACCGGGCGGGCGCCGTCGCGTACGGCCGCGACCACCTCCCGGGCCTGCCCCGACACCAGCGGGCTGAGCGCGCCGGTCGCCACGACGTCCATCGTGGCGTCCACGGCCTCCTCCAGCCGGCTGGCGAGCCTGCCGCGGCGCGTGCCGCGCGTGTACTCCTGGATGAGTCCCCTGATCTGGTCCGTGGCGCGGGCGCGGTCCGGCTCCAGGTTCTCGTTCAGGGCGAGCAGCCCGAGCGCGAAACGGTGGAAGACTGGACTCCGGCGCAGGGTGTCCCAGCCGCGCATCATCTGGAAGGCCACGAGGGCGGCCGCGGACACCGGGTCCAGCGGGGTCTCGTGGAAATCGAGATGGGCGTGCACCACCGTGGCCCCGCACCCCTGGGACAGGGAGCGCAGCATGCTCGTCTTGCCCGACTGCCGCGGACCGAGCAGCGCCACCACGGGCTGGAGCTGGTCCGGATACCGCCAGATCATGTGCCGAAGAAAAGCGTCGGTCCCCTGCGCCCGACTGGTCTCCCCCGTTGCGCTCACCATTCCCCGCCCCCCAACCCGGCTGCGACGCACGCGCCGACGACACGGAAGGTAACACCGGGAGGACCGGGAGCGACGGGGATCCCAGGATCTTCTGCCCTTCACTTCCGACGCCGCGTCAGATGCACCGGCGCGGCCTGCCGGGGAGGTGGGTGCGCACCCGCCTCGGAGCCTGCTCGCCGATCTTGAGCGGCTATTCTGCATCCGCCCCGGCGCGCAGCCGGACGGCCCGCAACGGACGAGATGGAGCCCCCGATGGACGTGCAGCACTTCGAGCGGATCACCGCCTTCATCGAGGCGCGGCTCACCCCGCTGTTCGACGAGGGCACCGGCAGCGAGCGCGGCTTCGCGATGGACGACACCTCCCGTGCGCTGCGCGCCCTGCGCAACGCGGTGCTGGAGGCCTCGGCGGTCAAGGGGCTCATCGCCCAGCGGGCCACCGCGGAGCCTTCGCTGCGCCGGGTCGTCGACCAGTCGGTGGAGCACCACTGGGACGTGCTGAGGGGCATCGCCCGGCAGTGGGAGGACCACGAGGACTTCGTACGCGAGTTCAAGCGGCACGCGTGGGAGCTCGACGAGGCGCTGAGCACCCCGGCCGCGTCCGAGGGCTGACCGGCGCGGGCTCCCGGGGCGACACTGGGGGTGGTGCCGGCTGCCGGGGGCGGAGGTGACGTCGATGAACGGGTCGATCCGCATCGGACGTGTGGTCGGGGTGCCGCTGCGGATGCACTGGAGCGTGCCGCTGCTGGTGGTCTTCTTCGCGTACGGTCTCGGCCGCCGGACCCTGCCGGTCTGGACCCCGGGCCAGTCGGACACGGTCTACACCCTCGCCAGCGCCGTGGGCGCCGTCCTGCTCATGGGGAGCCTGCTGCTGCACGAGGCCGCCCACGCCGCGACCGCCCTCAGGAAGAAGATCTCCGTCCAGGACGTGACCCTGTGGGCCCTGGGCGGCATGACCCGGATGGGCCGGCCGCAGAACGCCTCGGCGGCCTTCGCGGTGGCGGTCAGCGGGCCCCTCACCAGCCTGGTGACCGGCGGGGCCGCGCTCGGAGCCGGGATCGCGCTGCACGCCCTGTCCGGCTGGGCGGTGCCCGCCGCGGTGCTGGTGTGGCTCGGCTGGACGAACCTCTTCCTCGGCGTCTTCAACCTGCTGCCCGCCGCCCCGCTCGACGGGGGCCGGGTGCTGCAGGCGCTGCTGTGGTGGCGGACGGGCGACCGCGAGCGGGCGGACCGGGCGGCCTCCCGCAGCGGGCAGGTCGTGGGCGTCCTGCTGGCCGGCTTCGGCTGGGTCACCTTCCTGCGCGGGACCTCGGGCGGGCTGTGGCTCGTGTTCGTCGGCCTCTTCATCGCGGTCGTCGCCGGTGCGGAACGGCAGAACGCCGTCCTGCGCACCGCGCTGGAGGGGGTGCGGGTCGCCGACGCGATGACCGCTCCCGTGGTCTCGGGCGCCGACTGGCTGAGCGTGCGGCGCTTCATCGACGAGGTGGCCGTGGAGTCGCGGCACTCCCTGGTGCCGCTGCTCGACTTCGAGGGGCGGCCCAGCGGGATCGTGCAGCTGCGCAGGTTGGCGGCCGTCCCGGAGGACCAGCGCGGAACGCTGCGGGTCCGGGACGTGGCGACCCCGCTGGCGCGGTGCGCCGTGGCGGAACCACAGGAGCTGCTCGCCGAGGCCCTGGACCGGCTGCGCCCGGGGGCCGGGCTGCCCTTCCTGGTGGTGGACGGGGGCCTGCTGGTGGGGATCGTCACCGGGAAGGACATCTCCCGGATGATGCGGCGGCACACCCTCGGCGGCGGCCGCAGCCCCGGCTGAGCCAGCGGCCTGGCCCCGGTGGCGGGACAATGGGGGTGGGCTGTGGGACGCCTGCCGGTTCCCTGCGGAGAGGCGGGTCTGTGCGATGCCGTACGTGGCCGTGAGCGCCTTGAGCCATCCCGGGCTCCTGCGCGAGCAGAACGAGGACAGCCTCGTGATCGGGCCGTGGACGCTGTGCGCCACGGTGACCCAGAATCCGCAGACGTTCGTCTTCCCGCTCGGTGTGCCGCTCGTGGTCGCGGTCGCCGACGGTATCGGCGGACAGCCGGCCGGGGAGGTGGCCAGCGCCCTGGTCGTACGCCAACTGGCGGCGCTGGGGCCGTCCTTGGACAGTGAGGGGGCCGTCCAGGAGGCGCTGACCGTCTGCAACCACGCGGTGTTCGCCGCGGCGGGCAGCGATCCGGAGCTGGCGACCATGGGGACCACCGTCGCGGGCACCGTCGTACTCCCCGAGTCGCTGATCGCCTTCAACGTGGGCGACAGCAGGGTGCTCGACGCCAGCCGGGAGGGGCTCCGCCGGGTCAGCGTGGACGACAATCCGCCCCTGGAGCCCGGACAGCGCACCACCTCGCTGCTGACGCAGGCGCTCGGCGGGGCCCGGCAGCCCGCCGGGATCACCCCGCACGTCGTGACGCGGCCGCTCGCGGCGGGAGACCGCTACGTGGTGTGCACGGACGGGCTGACCGACACGGTGCCGGACGAGGAGCTGGACGAGCTGCTGCGGGTGCACGACGACGGGAAGGCCGCCTTCGAGCTGTGGAGGGCCGCCATCGAGGCCGGCGGGCCGGACAACATCACCCTCGCCCTCGTACGGATCAGCGCGGAGTGACGCAGCGGGCGCCGTGACCGGCCCGCCCGTGCGCCGCCTCGCGGCCGGCAGCCGGGCGTACCGCCCGGGCAGGGGCGCCCCGCCCGCCCGGCTAGGGACGGCGGCGCGGTTTGCCGGCCTTGCCGCTCCTGCCGCCCTGGCCGCCCTTGGCGCCGCCCTTGCCGGCCTTGGGACCGCCCTTGGCGCCCTGTCCGCCCTTCGCTCCCCCGGCACCGCCGCGCGGGTTCTTGCCGGCCGGCTTGCCCGCGGGCTCCGTGCGCTTGCGCTGCTTCGGCTGCGGCGGGGTCTGCCCGCGGCCGCGGGTGCTGTTGACGGTCCGGCCGCGGACGATCCCGATGAACTCCTCCACCAGGTCGGTGGTTTCGTCCTCGCGCCAGGACAGCGCGACCCGGGATGCGGGGGCGTCGGTGACCGGCCGGTACGTGAGGTCCCTGCGGTGGTGCAGGCGGGCGAGGGACTGGGGGACGACGAGGACGCCCACTCCGGCCGCCACCAGCTCGATGGCGTCCGCCGTGGTCGCGGGGCGCTCGATCGCGGGCAGCCCGGGCAGCTGTTCCCACGCGAGGGTGTCGTCGAGGGGGTGCAGCACGATCTCCTCGGCCAGGTCCTCCGTGGTGATCTCCTCGACCGCAGCGACGAGGTGGTCCTTCGGGACCACGACGACCGTCGTCTCGGTGTAGAGGGGGATGGCACTCAGGCCCGTACGGTCCATCGGCAGCCGGACGAGGCCCGCGTCGGCGCCGTTGTCCCGCAGGACGCCGGGTGCCTCTCCGGCGGAGACCTGGAGGAGGGCCAGCGGGGTGTCCGGCAGGCGCTCGTTCCATACCCGCACCCACTTTCCGGGCGTCACGCCCGGGACGTACGCGAGCCGGAACGAAGGAGCCGGAGGGGTGGGAGGAGATGCGGGGGATGCTTCCGAGCCTGTCACCCGGCCAGGTTACCGGCCGTGGTCAGGAGTAGCGCACATGCTCGATACCCTTGACCCATGACGTCGCACAAGACCACCCAGACCATGAAGCCCGCCACCGCGGCGAAGAAGCTGGGTGTGTACCTAGAGGCCACCCCCGCAGAGTTCCGGGAGGGTGCCGTCTCCCGCACCGAGCTGAACGCGCTGCAGGCCGACCCGCCCGCGTGGCTCCAGGAACTGCGACGCAACGGCCCGCACCCGCGTCCGGTGGTCGCCGCCAAGCTCGGCGTCTCCATCGCCGGCCTCGCCCGGGGCGGTGTCACCGAGGCGCTCACCACGGAGCAGATCGAGGCGCTCAAGCAGGAGAACCCGGAGTGGCTGCAGAAGGAGCGCGCCACGCAGGCCGAGGTCCGCAAGGAAGCCGTGCGCATCAAGGAGAAGCAGGCCGAGCGCGCGGAGCGGCAGAGCCGGTAGGACCGGCGCACGGCCGGTGGCACCGGACGGCGCAGAGGCGACAGGACGGGGCGACACGCCGATAAACCGGCAAAGCCGGAGAAGAAGGCGAAGATCGTCGGAATAGGAGCTCTTCCGGACGGGCAGAGCTGCGGCGTGATCTCGCAATTCCTCGCCCTGTTCACGCGCCGCGCGGTCCGCGGCGCACTCGTCTTCTCAGCCGACTTCGACTCCACGGCCCGCTGGGTCGCCGGCCGCTCCTGGGCGTATCCCGACGGCGGCCCGGTCAATCCGGGCGACAACAAACTCGATCACCTCGTCGACGACCCCTCGTACAGCCGCACCGGCACGTTCCGGGCGACCCGGCGGCCGGACGGCAACTGGGACGCCGGGCTGCTGACCACGGAAGGCAGCGAAGAGGGCTTCATGCTCCGCGCCGAGGACGTCCTGGAAGCCCGGGTCCGGCTCCCCGAGGGCATGGGGGCCTGGCCCGCGATCTGGACCTGGCGGGACGGCGGCCAGGAGGTCGACGTCTTCGAGTACCACCCGGACAACCCGGACCTGCTCGAACTCTCCAACCACGTGCGGGGCGGTTCGCACTACTTCCGGGACGCCTCCGCCGTACAGCCGGGCGCCTGGGTCGACCTCAAGGTCAAGTTCGGTGCGAACTCGGTGGTCTGGTGGGTGAACGGCACCCGCGTCTTCGCGGACCGCAGGGGGGTCGGCCGGCGCTGGCGGGCGTACCTCATCGTCAACCTGTCCGTGTGCGCGGGCCGCTACCACCCGGCCCCCGACCCGGACGTCTCCGAGCTCTCGTACCAGGTGTCGGAGCTGAGCGTGTACCGCTGAGACGGCGTCAATCCCCTCGCCCTGACGCCGTCGTGTACGCGTACGAGATCGGTGTGGAGACGCAGTTCGTCGGCCCCGCGCGGACGGTGGCCGGCCCTCTGCAGCGTCTGCAGCGTCTGCAGGAGGCCACCGGGGCCGACGAACTGCTGGTCACCACCCTCACCCACGCCTCATGCCGACCGGGTCACCGGAGCGTACGCACCCGCTGGTCCCGCAGCTCGTAGCGGGCGGCGACGACGGCCAGCCGGCCCGCGGCCATCCGGTCGGCCAGGTCGGGTTCGGCCGCGAGCAGGGCCCGGGTGCGGCGGGCGTGGGGGGGGGGGGGGGGGGGGGCCCGCGCCGCGCCCCCCCCCCCGGGGGGGGGGGGGGGGCGGAGCCCAAGGGCGCGGGGGGGGGTGTGGGGGGGGCGCCGGGCGCGGGG
>NZ_JBEXRC010000037.1:0-80321 GCF_040612915.1 Streptomyces sp. NPDC006326
TACACCCACCGCCCCACACATTCCCCCTACCCCACGCTCTTCGTCCCTCGCGCCCGCGGCCGGGGGCGACGCCGACCCCCCGAGCCAGGGGCTCGGGGACGAGGCACACGGTCGGGGACAAGGCGCCCCACCGGGAGGCCGGTCCCGCACCCCCCGACCGTGGCACGGCCGGTGCCGGGCCGACGTGCTGCGCCGGCGTCGGCGCACTGGTCAGCCCGCGCCTGGCGCGGGGCCCACCGGGACGCCGGCCCGGCACCCTGGTCCACGGCAGGGCCGGCCCGTGCCTCCCCGGCAGGCCGCCACCGGCGTCGGCGCGCCGGCCGGCCCGCGCCTGGCGCGGGCACCCTCCGGGGCAAGGCAGCTGCCGACGCGGGGCGCCGGGCTCCAAGGTCCGCAGCGTGCGTGGGACGTGGCGGCGGGCGCCGCCCGCGCCCCGCGTCGGCTCGGTAGTCGGCCGGCGCGCGTCGCGCGCTTCAGCGGTGCGGCGCCGGTGCCGGAGGTGGCACAAGTGCCCCTCCGGGCCGGGGGCTCGGGGACGCGTCACCCAGGGGGAGGCCGGTCCGGCACCCCGGCCCGTGCCGCCTGGCAGGCCGCCACCGGCGTCGGCGCGCCGACCGGCCCGCACCTGGCGCGGCAGCCGCCGCGGCATGGTACCTGTCGGCGCAAGGTGCGCGCGCCAGGGACCGGCGCGGACGCCGACACCGGCCGTGGCGGCGCCGCCCCGCGCCCCTCACGCCGGCGCGGTAGTCGGCCGGCGCGGCTCCCACGGTGCCGCGCCCGTGGGCGACGCCGGCCCCCCGGGCCGGGGGTTCGGGGACGAGGCGCCCGGTCGGTGCCGCCCGATGCAGGGCGTCGGGCGCCGCAGCGCGCGGACGTGGCGGCCGGCGCCGCCCGCGCTCCTCGCCGCCGTAGTCGGCCAGCGGGCGTCGCGCGGCTCAAACGGTGCCGCGCCCGCGGCCGGGGGCTCGGGGACGAGGCGCCCACCGGGGCGCCGGCCCGGCACCGCGATCCGTGTCACGGCCGGCCCGTGCCGCCCCGGCGGCCTCCATCGGCGCGAGCCGCGCCCGTGGCAGGGGCGGAACGGCGGTGCCCCCGGGCCGGGGGCTCGGGGGCGGGGTGTCCGGCCCGCGGCACGCCGCCGGGGCGACGCCGGCGGCGGCGCGCGCGGACGGGGAAGGTGAGCCGGTGGCCCGGGGCGACCGCTACTCGGCCCGGGGCACCGGCCGGCTCGGGGTTACTCGGTGACCACCGCCACCGCGTCCGCCGCGCCCGGCAGGGCGGCGTCGCCCGGGGCCTGGTCGGGGGCGTTCTCCGGGTGGTGGCAGGCCACCTGGTGGCCGGTGCTCAGGGCCGCCAGCGGCGGCTCCTGCGTCGTGCAGATCTGCGTGGCCTTCCAGCACCGGGTGTGGAAGCGGCAGCCGGACGGCGGGGAGATGGGGGACGGGACGTCGCCCTTGAGCAGGATCCGCCCGCTCTTCGCCCCGCGCCTGCGCGGGTCCGGCACCGGCACGGCCGACAGCAGCGCCTTGGTGTACGGGTGCATCGGGTTCTCGTAGAGCGACTTGCGGTCGGTCAGCTCCACGATCTTGCCGAGGTACATCACCGCGATCCGGTCGGACACGTGCCGGATGACCGACAGGTCGTGCGCGATGATCACGTACGTGAGGCCGAGCTCCTCCTGGAGGTCGTCCAGCAGGTTGACCACCTGGGCCTGGATCGACACGTCCAGCGCCGAGACCGGCTCGTCCGCGACGACCAGCTTCGGCTTCAGGGCCAGCGCCCGGGCGATGCCGATGCGCTGGCGCTGGCCGCCCGAGAACTCGTGCGGGTAGCGGTTGTAGTGCTCCGGGTTGAGACCCACCAGGGAGAGCAGGCGCTGCACTTCCGCCTTCAGCCCGCCCTCCGGCTCGACGCCCTGGAGCTTGAAGGGGGCGCTGACGATGGTGCCGACGGTGTGCCGCGGGTTCAGCGAGCCGTACGGGTCCTGGAAGATCATCTGCACGTCGCGGCGCAGCGGACGCATCCCGGCGACCCCGAGGTGCGTGATGTCACGCCCCTCGAACTCGACCGTGCCGCCCGTCGGCTCCAGCAGGCGGGTGATCAGCCGGCCCATCGTGGACTTGCCGCAGCCCGACTCGCCGACCACGCCGAGCGTCTCACCGCGCCGGACGTCGAAGTCGATGCCGTCCACGGCCTTGACGGCCCCGACCTGCCGGCGCAGCAGCCCCTTGTTGATGGGGAAGTGCTTGACCAGGCCGGTCACCTTCAGCAGCGGCTCCTGCTCCGCTGCTGCGGCGGCGGCCCCGGAGTCCTTCTTCATGTCGGTCACAGCTTCGGCGCAATCTCTTCGGTCCAGATCCGGGTCCGCTCCTCCTGCGACATGTGGCAGGCGGACCAGTGCCGGCTGTCGTCCTCGGTGAGCTCGGGCCGCTGGGTGCGGGTGATGCCGCCCTTGGGGACGTCGGCGTAGGGGCAGCGGGGGTTGAAGGCGCAGCCGCTCGGGATGTTGATGAGGCTGGGCGGGGAGCCCTTGACCGGGATCAGGCGCTCGGTCTGGTCGCGGTCGATGCGCGGCATGGAGCCGAGCAGGCCCCAGGTGTAGGGGTGGCGGGGTTCGTAGAAGACCTTCTCCGCCGTGCCGCGCTCCACGCACCGGCCGCCGTACATCACGAGGATGTCGTCGGCCATCTCGGCGACCACGCCGAGGTCATGCGTGATCATGATGACCGCGGAGCCGAACTCCTTCTGCAGATCGCGGATCAGGTCGAGGATCTGCGCCTGGACGGTGACGTCCAGGGCGGTGGTCGGCTCGTCCGCGATGAGCAGTTCGGGGTTGTTGACCAGCGCCATCGCGATCATCGCGCGCTGGCGCATACCGCCGGAGAACTCGTGGGGGTAGGCGTCCACGCGCCGGTGGGGCTCGGGGATGCCGACCCGGTCGAGCATCTCGACGGCCCGGGTGCGGGCGGTCTTCTTGTCGACGCCCTGGTGGGTCCGGTACGCCTCGATGATCTGCTTGCCCACCGAGTAGTACGGGTGCATCGCCGACAGCGGGTCCTGGAAGACCATCGCCATCTTGCGGCCGCGCAGCTTGCGCACGTGGTCGGCGTCGGCGCGGACGAGGTCCTCGCCGTCGAGGACGACCTCGCCCGAGATGTGCGGGCGGCTGCGCGCGTTGCCGGTGCGGTGCAGGCCCATGATGGCCAGGGAGGTCACCGACTTGCCGGAGCCGGACTCGCCCACGATGCCGAGCGTCTTGCCGCGCTCCAGGTCGAAGGAGAGCCCGTCGACGGACTTGACCAGGCCGTCGTCGGTCGGGAAGTGCACCTTGAGGTCGCGCACGGAGAGGAAGGCGGTGTCCTTCGGCGGCCCGGCCTGCTCGGGCACGAACGCGGGCCCGCCGGCGGCGTTCCCTGCGGGGCCGGGAGTGCCGGAGGAAAAGGAAGGGGTCTCGGTCACGTCAGCCTCACGCGCGGGTCGATGACGGCGTACAGCATGTCCACGATCAGGTTGGCCATCACCACGAACAGCGCGGCGAGCAGGGTGACACCCATGATCACGGGGAGGTCGCCCTGGCCGATGGCGGCGACGGCCGCCGTCCCCAGACCCTGGAAGTTGAAGGTCGTCTCGGTGAGCACCGCGCCGCCGAGGAGTCCGCCGAGGTCCAGGCCGAACATCGTGACGATCGGGGTGAGGGTGGAGCGCAGGGCGTGCTTGCGGATGACCACGCCCTCCTTGAGCCCCTTGGCCCGGGCGGTGCGGATGTAGTCCTCGCCGAGCACCTCCAGCATCGTGGCACGGGTGATGCGGGCGTAGGTGGCGGCGAAGAGGAAGGCCAGGGTCACCCAGGGCAGGATCATGGCGTTGAGCCAGGCCAGCGGGTCTTCGGTGAGGGGTTTGTAGTTGGAGACGTCCAGCCAGCCGAGGCTGTAGACGAAGATCGCGGGGGCCACCATGCCGGTGAAGAAGATCGGCAGGGAGACGCCGGCGAGTGCGCCGACCATGACCGTGCGGTCGATGGCGGTCCGGCGTCTGAGGGCGGAGACGACGCCGGTGGCCACACCGGCGAGCACCCAGATGACCGCCGCGCCGAGGGCGAGGGAGAGGGTGACCGGCATGCGGTCGACCATGGTCTCCCAGACGGGCGCCTCGGTCTTGAAGGAGTAGCCGAAGCAGGGCGCCGCGCAGTGCGTGACATCGGTGCCGCCGTCGTAGTCGCGGCCGACGAAGATGCCCTTGACGAAGGTCAGGTACTGCTCGGAGATGGGCTTGTCGAAGCCCATCTTGACGCGGATGCCCGCCAGGGCGGTCTCGTTGGTCTCGCGGCCGGCGTACATGAGCGCGGGATCGCTGCCGGTCAGCTTCGGGACCGCGAAGAAGATGCCGAAGGTGACCACGGAGACCACCAGCAGCGTGGCGGCGACGTTGAAAAGCCGCCGTATGAGGTAGACGAGCACTGCAGTCGGCCGCCCGGGGCGGGCGGCTGCCGCCCCTTGTGGGGACGACAGCCGCCGCCTGCGGCCTTCACCTGCCCTTCGGACTAGCGCATGTGCGGTGAAGGCACTTGATTACTTGCCTGCTGAGCCTGACTTCGGTTACTTGGCAGCGATGCCCACGGTGGCAAGGTCGATCTTGCCCATGGAGTCGTTGAAGTAGACGTTGGTCAGGCGCGGGTTGTGGTAGACGAAGGCCTTGTCGAAGTTGATCGGCAGGTAGAGCGCCTTCTCCATGACCTTCTGGTTGATCTGGGTGTAGAACGGCGCGGCTTCTTCCGGCGTCTTGGCGGCCGCGGCCGTCTTGAACAGCTGGTTGATCTCCGGGTCGTTGATCATCGTGTAGTTGTTGTTGCCGTTGGGCTGGATGAACGATCCGTCGACCAGCGGCTGCAGGAACCCGGAGCCGGAGTTGTAGTCGGCGCCCCAGCCCATGACGATGATTCCGTAGTTCTTCTTCTTCACGTTCTCGGGCGAACCGATCGTGGAGGAGGAGAGCTTGCCGTCGTACTGGTCGATGGTGACCTTGATGCCGACCTTGGCGAGGGACGCCTGCAGGGACTCGGCGGTCTTGACCTCGGGCGCGCGGTTGTTGCGCACCGCGATGGTGGTCTCGAAGCCGTCCGGCTTGCCGCAGGCCTTGAGGGCCTCCTTGGCCTTGGCCTCCTGCGGCTCGCCCTTGGTCAGGTTGTACGGGTCGTAGCTCTTGTCGGCACCGGGGATGCCGGGCGGCAGCATGTTGGCGCCGAGGTCACCGCTGGTCGGGCCGCCGCGGGCGGTCTGCAGGGACTTCGGGTCGGCCGCGTAGATGACGGCCTTGCGGCACTCGATGTTGTCGAACGGCGCGACCGTCGTCGGGAAGGCGAAGTAGCGGATGTAGCCCGTGAACGGGTTGTCCGCGTTCTTCTTGAGGTTGTCGTCCTTGAGGACCTTGTTCTTGCCGGCCTGCTGCATGCCGGTGCCGTCGATGGCGAGGTCGATGTCGCCCGACAGCAGACGCGCGTCCATGTCGTCCGGGTTGGTGGTGACCGTGAAGGAGACCTTGTCCGGCAGACCCTTGCGGATCGTGTCGGTCTTCGGGTCCCAGTTCTCGTTGCGGACGAAGGTGGCGCCCTTGCTCGCGGTGAAGCTCTCCACCTTGTACGGGCCGGTGGAGACCGGCTTGTTGGTGTAGGTGGCGCCCGTGTCCTTGGCCGCCGGGACCGGCGAGGAGGACGGCATGGCCAGCAGGTAGCTGAAGTCGGAGTTGGCGCTCGCCAGGTTGAAGACGATCGTCTTGTCGTCCGGCGTCTCGACGGACTTCAGACCCATCTTGTTGGGGTCGGTGTCCTTGTAGGGGCCGGGGTACTTCTGGCCCTGGTCGAGGATGTCGATCAGGTACGTGGGACCGCCGGACAGCACGTCCTGCGCGAAGACGCGCTCGATGCCGTACTTGATGTCCTTCGAGGTGATCGGCGAGCCGTCCTCGAACTTCACGCCGTCCTTGAGCTTGAGGGTGTACGTCTTGCCCTCGTTGCTCAGGACCGGCAGGGCCTCGGCGAGGTCCGGGACGAGCTTGCTGCCGTCCTTGCCCGGCTTGCTGTCGTACGCGAGCAGCTGGCGGACGTAGAGGCGCTGGATGTCCCACACGAAGCCGTAGTAGGCACGCGCCGGGTCGAGGTAGTCGACGTCCTGCGGCGACCAGAGCTTGAGCTCACCGCCCTTGGCGTCCGAGGGGTTCACGAAGCCGGTGGTGGCCGCGTTGAACGCGGCGGCGCCGCCGCCCTTGCCCTCGTCCTTCTTGTCGCCGTCCTTGCCACCGCACGCGGCGGTCAGGGACAGGGCGGCGATCACTGCGGTGATCGCGAGTGCCTGCTTTCTGCGGATCACGGTTGTCCAACCTCCATTGGTGGGTGAATCGGTGAAGCGGTTCAGCTGCCCTTGGGGTCGAGTGCGTCACGCAGCCCGTCCCCGAAGAGGTTGAACGCCAGGACGGTGATGAAGATCGTGATACCGGGGACCACCATGTACGTGGGGTCGTCCTGGTAGATGGGGACGGCGTCGGAGAGCATCTTTCCCCAGGACGCGGTGGGCGGTTTGACGCCTGCACCGAGGAAGCTCAGGGCCGCCTCCGTCAGGATGTTGGTCGGGATGATCAGCGTCGAGTAGACGAGGATCGGCGCGACCAGGTTGGGCAGCAGCTCCTTGATCAGGATGTAGCCGCGGCCGGCTCCGAGGCTGCGGGCGGCCTCGACGTACTCGCGTTCACGCAGGGAGATCGTCTGGCCCCGGACGATGCGGCCGATGTACGGCCAGCCGAAGAAGCCGATGACGACGATCAGCACGCCCATCCGGACGCCCGAACCCTCGAAGCCCCAGAGGGAGTTGGGGACGACCGAGACCAGGGCGATGGTGAACAGCAGCTGCGGGAAGGCCAGCAGCAGGTCCATCGTGCGGCTGATCACGGCGTCGACCCAGCCGCCGAGGAACCCGGCGAGCGCGCCGAGCAGGCTGCCGATGGCGACGGAGACGAAGGCCGCCAGGAAGGCGACGACCAGCGAGATGCGGGCGCCGAAGACGATCCGGCTGAACACGTCGCGGCCGTTGGTCGGTTCGACGCCCAGCAGGAAGTCGGAGCTCATGCCGCCGAAGGAGCCGAGCGGCGTGCCGAGGTCCGGGTCGATCAGGTCCTCGTGGAACTCGTTGGGCGGATGGCCCAGCAGGCTCACGATCTGCGGGGCGAAGACCGCCACCAGGATCAGGAAGATCACGATCACGCCGCCGGTCAGCGCGACCTTGTCGCGCTTGAGCCGCATCCAGGCGATGCGGCCGGGCGAGCGGCCTTCGATGGCCTTGGCAGGGACGTCGGCTACGGACACGGGTGCGGGCGATTCCGCGCTCGTGTCGTGCAGTGGTGCCGTCATCGTGGTGGGGACCCCTCTCGGCCGACGGGTGTGCCGGCCCATGCCCGCCGCTGTGGCGGCGTTGGTGCGGAGTGGCGCTCGGAGTGCGTGGTGACACGCAGTACGCGTGCTGAGGTGCAGGAATGGCAGATGGTGCGGTACGCGGTGCTGTGCAGGTGCTGCCGTGGGCAGCCGTGCAGGAAGACGAGCGAAGTGCAGGTGCCGAACCGCGTCTTGGAGGACTGACCGGCTCTTGGGTGGGGAGTCTTCATCGGGCCCGCGATCAGCCGCCAGACCCGCAGGCCAATGGATGCGCAACCGTGATGTGAGGGTCGGGTTCCCGTTATCCGGACTTCGCTCTCGCCTCAGCGGAGCAAGACCGTCTGTTCGGTACGCAATCGGACATGGCACCCAACTCGCCGGACTCGCATGCCTTTTGGACCCGCATCCACGGCGAAATCCGGACAAGGCGAAGGCCGCAGGGAACGGTGGTTCCCTGCGGCCTCGGGTGGTGCCGTGTCCGGACGTCTCAGTGGCCGGGCGGCCCCGGTCAGTAGGCCGGAGCGTGGCCCTCGCGGTCGTAGAAGGGGCGGGTCTGGGCGCGCAGCCACATCGCGACGGGGTCGTGCTCGTCCGCCAGCGCCACCGTGCACACCGGTACGCCTTCGGGCACCGCGCCGACGGACTGGCGCATCATCTCCCGTACGGATTCCAGCGCGGGCGCGGAGGCGTCGTACAGGTCGAGCCCGACCGCCAGGTACGGGGAGCCCAGCGCGGGCTGCACCCACGCGCGGCGCAGCGAGCGCACGGCGGGCGTGCGGTGCGCGTGCTGGGTCAGCAGCCCGTAGAACTGCGGGAGCTCCAGGGCGGGCTCGGAGAGCCCCAGCGGGCCCGCCGGCATCCGGTCCAGCCCGGTGGCGATGCGGCGCAGATCGGCCCAGGGGATGCCGAGGCCGCCGCCCTGGGCGTGCGGGTTCAGCCACAGGCCCCAGCGGTCCGGGTAGAGGGCCCGGGCGATGTCCCGGCCGGTGACCACCTCGTAGCCCCGGTTCCAGCCGCTGGCGGCGAGCTCCTGGGGGGAGGTCACGCAGGGCGCGTACCCGAGGCCCTCGATCTCCATGCCGCCGTACTGGGCGTCCGGGGAGCCCGGCTGCCCCTGCCACAGCAGCATCCACAGCCGGCCCTCGGCAAGGGCGTGCAGGAGCGATTCGTAGCCCTCATAGCGCCCGGGGGTCACCTGGCGCATCATGTGCTCGACCTGCCCGGCCGCGGCCGTGCCTGACGCACTCACCCGGTACCCCTCTTCGTCCGCTTCGTCCGCGCGAGCGCACGGCATACACCCGTATCGGCCACCAGCTTAAGCGGCCCTACGGGAGGTAGAAGGGGCGTACGCGCTCAGAAATGAAGTCGACCACCGGGTCCTCGGCGGCGTCCAGCAGGATCAACTGCACGGGCCAGGGCGCCGGAACGCGGGTCAGGGCGCGGCCGAGGGCCTCCAGCGGGGCATTGCGCATCCCGGCCTCCCGTCCCACCAGTCGGACACCGACGTAGAGCTCCGGGGCCCCGCCCTCGACGCTGGCGAGGCAGCGGTGGGCGGCGGCCACCACACCGGTGGCGCGGAACTCCTCCGCGGCGGCGGACAGGAAGTCCACCGGGTCCTCCTGCCAGTCCGGTTCGTACAGCCGTACGCGGCCGCCGCCGGCCGGGCCGTCGAGCGGGGTGCGCCCGGAGCGGCAGAGCTCGGCGACGGCGGGGGGCGGCAGCGGCACGCCGACGGCTCCCCCTGGGTTCACGGCGATGCCGAGCTGCGGGGGCAGCCCGCGCGCGAACTCGACGGCGGGGGCCACGGTGAAGTCCATCGCGGCGCCGGCGCAGGCGCGCAGCTGGCTCTCCGAGCTGTAGACGGGGACGAACGCGGCGCCGCCGATGTCCATGGTGGGCAGGGTCAGACCGGGTCCGTCCGGGCTCCCGCCGGCGGGCAGCGGCACCCAGACCCGGCTGCGTCCGAGCACCTCGACGATCCGCGCACCGGCGTCCGCCTGCCCCAGCGCCGCCCCGAGCACCTGCTCCAGCTCGTTCTCCGGCCAGCCGCCGCCGTGCATCTCCGCCTCCGCTGTTTCGCCCAAGGTCTGCCCGCCCGAGGTTAACGGCTCGTGGTGACCGGCCCGGGGCGCGCCCCTGCCGGGGGCTCCGCCGCCCCCCGGGCCGCCCCCTGGGGTCACTGCCCGCGGAAGGCGATCCGGGTCACCCGGGAGGCCGCCGGGCGGTCCAGCAGCACCACCGAGGCGCAGCCCGCCGGCAGCCGCCCCGACTCGGCGGCGCGCAGCAGGCGGGCGGCCGCGCTCCGGTGCCGGGCGAAGGCGTACGCCGACACGCCGCGGCCCCGGGCCGCCTGCCCGGCCAGGGCTTCCTGGGGGGTGGTGTCCAGCAGCAGCAGGTGCAGCGCCCGGCCGCGGCGCCGCGCCACCGCGGCGAGCAGGGCCCGGACCCAGGCCTGGGTGCCGCAGTCGTGGACCACCGCGGAGGCTCCGGAGCCGAGCGTGCGCCACAGCCGCCAGTAGTGCGCGGCCCGGACCAGCGGCCGGTACGCGGCGTACGGCAGGGCCCGGGGCATCCGCCGCTCCCAGCGCTCGCGGACGTCCTGCGAGTCGATCCCGCGGCCCTGCGCGGCCCGTCTGATCAGCGTGCTCTTGCCGCCTCCGGGCAGACCGGAGACCACGACGATGTCCCCCTCGGCGAAGCCGAGCCACCGCGGTCCCTGCGGTCCGCGTCCGCGGAGGTCGCGTACCGGAAGGACCTGCTCGGCGCGGCTGCGCTGGGCCGGCACCCCGTCCGCGGTGCCGGTCGTCGTCGCCGGCGGTCCGAATCTCCGCACGGTGATCGCCTCCCCCCGATCCGGGTCCTCACGACCCGTGCCCATTGAATGTAAAGAGACGGTAATCCGGCGGCCGCGGTTCCGGCCGGGCCGTCTCACGTTCCGCACGCTTCCTGCGGGCCCACCCGCCCGATCACCGCCGGGGCGTGCAATGATGTGCGCCATCTGGACCAACTGCATACCGGCCGCTTGAATCCGCGCGGGAGAGTCCCGGCAGGCCGACAGGCCGTGTCCGGGCGCCGAAGGAGCAAGTTCCTCCCTTGAATCTCTCAGGCCCCGTACCGCGTGGATGAGGCAGATCTGAAAAGCGAGCCGCCCCGCCGTCCGCCGTGACGGATCCGGTGCGCGCTCCACCCAAGGTGCAAGTCGACGCATCCCGGCCGGGCCGGGACTTTCGGCGAACCTCTCAGGTTCCGATGACAGATGGGGAGGACCGTCCTCGTCATGTCATGCCCTGGGACCCGGGAGCCACACCCATGAGCAACGCCCCCCGCCTGACCGCCCTCGATGCGCTGCACCGTTCGCTCGGTGCGACCATGACCGATTTCGCGGGCTGGGACATGCCCCTGCGGTACGGCAGTGAGCGCGACGAGCACAACGCCGTCCGCACCAAGGCCGGCCTGTTCGACCTGTCCCACATGGGCGAGATCACGCTGACCGGCCCGGAGGCCGTCAAGGCCCTGGACTACGCGCTGGTCGGCAACATCTCCACCGTCGGCGTCGGCCGTGCCCGCTACACGCACATCTGCCAGGAGGACGGCGGAATCGTCGACGACCTGATCGTCTACCGGCTGGCCGAGACCGAGTACATGGTCGTCGCGAACGCCTCCAACGCCCAGGTCGTCCTGGACGCCCTGACCGAGCGCGCCGCCGGCTTCGACACCGACGTCCGCGACGACCGCGACGCCTATGCGCTGATCGCGGTGCAGGGCCCGGAGTCCCCCGGCATCCTCGCCTCCCTCACCGACGCCGACCTGGACGGGCTGAAGTACTACGCCGGCCTGCCGGGCACGGTCGCGGGCGTGCCCGCGCTGATCGCACGTACGGGCTACACCGGCGAGGACGGCTTCGAGCTGTTCGTCTCCCCCGAGCACGCCGTGGAGCTGTGGCAGGCGCTGACCAAGGCCGGCGAGGGCGCCGGCCTGGTCCCGGCCGGCCTGTCCTGCCGCGACACCCTGCGCCTGGAGGCGGGCATGCCGCTGTACGGGCACGAGCTGACCACCTCCCTGACCCCGTTCGACGCGGGGCTGGGCCGGGTCGTGAAGTTCGAGAAGGAGGGCGACTTCGTCGGCCGCGCCGCCCTGGAGGCCGCCGCCGAGCGCGCCGCCACGAACCCGCCGCGCAAGCTGGTCGGCCTGGTGGCCGAGGGCCGCCGCGTCCCGCGCGCCGGCTTCCCCGTGGTGGCCGACGGCCGGGTCATCGGCGAGGTCACCTCGGGCGCCCCGTCCCCGACGCTGGGCAAGCCGATCGCGATGGCGTACGTGGACGCGGCACACGCCGCGCCCGGCACCTCCGGCGTCGGCGTGGACATTCGCGGTACGCATGAGCCGTACGAGGTCGTGGCCCTGCCGTTCTACAAGCGGCAGAAGTAACGCTCCGTACGCCGGCCCGGCCGGACGGCCGACCGGGCCGGCCCCGGGCCGCCTCCCGAGCCGTCTCAGTACGCAAGACCACTGTTCGTATCCACTCCCCCGCATCCAGGAGAATCAGGTCATGAGCAACCCCCAGCAGCTGCGTTACAGCAAGGAGCACGAGTGGCTGTCGGACGTCGAGGACGGCGTCGCGACGGTCGGCATCACGGAGTTCGCGGCCAACGCGCTCGGTGACGTCGTCTACGCCCAGCTCCCCGAGGTCGGCGACACGGTGACCGAGGGCGAGACCTGCGGCGAGCTGGAGTCGACCAAGTCGGTCAGCGACCTGTACTCCCCCGTCACCGGCGAGATCGTCGAGTCCAACCAGGACGTCGTCGACGACCCGGCCCTCGTGAACACCGCACCGTTCGAGGGCGGCTGGCTGTTCAAGGTACGCATCACCGAAGAGCCGAAGGACCTGCTCTCCGCCGATGAGTACGCCAAGCTCACCGCCGGCAACTGACCCCCAGGGGACCCTGATGTCTGTTCTGAACACCCCTCTCCACGAGCTCGACCCGGACGTCGCCGCCGCCGTCGACGCCGAGCTCGTGCGCCAGCAGTCGACCCTGGAAATGATCGCCTCGGAGAACTTCGCTCCGGTCGCCGTCATGGAGGCCCAGGGCTCGGTCCTGACCAACAAGTACGCCGAGGGCTACCCCGGCCGCCGCTACTACGGCGGCTGCGAGCACGTCGACGTGGTCGAGCAGATCGCGATCGACCGCATCAAGGCGCTCTTCGGCGCCGAGGCCGCGAACGTCCAGCCGCACTCCGGTGCGCAGGCGAACGCCGCCGCGATGTTCGCGCTGCTGAAGCCGGGCGACACGATCATGGGCCTGAACCTGGCCCACGGCGGTCACCTGACCCACGGCATGAAGATCAACTTCTCCGGCAAGCTCTACAACGTGGTCCCGTACCACGTCGGCGAGGACGGCCAGGTCGACATGGCCGAGGTCGAGCGCCTGGCCAAGGAGTCCAAGCCGCAGCTGATCGTCGCCGGCTGGTCCGCCTACCCCCGCCAGCTGGACTTCGCCGCCTTCCGCCGCATCGCGGACGAGGTCGGCGCGTACCTGATGGTCGACATGGCGCACTTCGCCGGTCTGGTCGCCGCGGGCCTGCACCCGAACCCGGTGCCGCACGCCCACGTCGTGACCACCACCACGCACAAGACCCTCGGCGGTCCGCGCGGCGGCGTCATCCTGTCGACCCAGGAACTGGCCAAGAAGATCAACTCCGCGGTCTTCCCCGGCCAGCAGGGCGGCCCGCTGGAGCACGTGATCGCCGCCAAGGCCGTCTCCTTCAAGGTCGCGGCCTCGCCGGAGTTCAAGGAGCGCCAGGAGCGCACCCTGGAGGGCGCGAAGATCCTCGCCGCCCGCCTGGTCCAGGACGACGTCAAGGCCGTGGGCGTGGACGTCCTCACCGGCGGCACCGACGTGCACCTGGTCCTGGTCGACCTGCGCAACAGCGAGCTGGACGGGCAGCAGGCCGAGGACCGCCTCCACGAGGTGGGCATCACGGTCAACCGCAACGCCATCCCGAACGACCCGCGCCCGCCGATGGTCACCTCGGGTCTGCGGATCGGCACGCCGGCCCTGGCCACCCGCGGTTTCGACGCCGAGGCCTTCACCGAGGTCGCCGACATCATCGCGGAGGCGCTGAAGCCGACGTACGACAGCGCGGCCCTGAAGGCGCGCGTCTCGGCCCTCGCCGCGAAGTTCCCGCTGTACCCGTCGCTCTAGGCGACGGTGTGGGAGGGCCCGGCCTTGCTTCGCACAGGGCCGGGCCCTTCCTGCGGTCCGCCCCGCGGCCTTGGACGTCGAGACCGCGAAAGCCGCCGTACAGGCCGGCGTAACCGGCCCCCGCACGAACTGACGTACGCTGATGAACCGGGCAAGGGTGCCCACGAGGTGCCCTTTGCCAGCAAACCCTGCAAAGTCCGCCCCTCCGTCGGCCGCCTCGCCCCACTGCGAGAGCGACTGGACGGTCCGCTCCCCACCACCATGGGGATGACCCGGGAGTCCGCCAACGTGGCCATCTCCGTTTTCGATCTGTTCTCGATCGGCATCGGGCCCTCCAGCTCGCACACCGTCGGTCCGATGCGCGCCGCGCGCATGTTCGTGACGCGGCTGAAGAAGGACGGCGTGCTCGCCGAGACCGCCTCGGTGCGCGCCGAGCTGTTCGGCTCCCTCGGTGCGACCGGCCACGGCCACAGCACCCCCAAGGCGGTCCTGCTGGGCCTGGAGGGCCACTCCCCGCGCACGGTGAACGTGGAGACCGCGGACGACGAGGTGGAGCGCATCCGGCAGAGCGGCCGCCTGCGCCTGCTCGGCGCGGAGATCGGCAGCGCGCACGAGATCGCCTTCGACGAGCCGACCCAGCTGATCCTGCACCGGCGCCGGTCCCTGCCGTACCACGCGAACGGCATGACCCTCTTCGCCTACGACGCCTCCGGGGCCCCGCTGCTGGAGAAGACGTACTACTCGGTCGGCGGCGGCTTCGTGGTGGACGAGGACGCGGTCGGCGAGGACCGGATCAAGCTCGACGACACGGTGCTGAAGTACCCCTTCCGCAGCGGCGACGAGATGCTGCGCCTGGCCAAGGAGACCGGCCTGTCGATCTCCTCCCTGATGCTGGAGAACGAGAAGGCCTGGCGTACGGAGGAGGAGATCCGCGAGGGCCTCCTGGACATATGGCGGGTCATGCAGGCCTGCGTCGCGCGCGGCATGTCCCGCGAGGGCATCCTCCCCGGCGGCCTGCGGGTCAAGCGCCGGGCCGCGAACACCGCGCGCAAGCTGCGCTCCGAGGGCGACCCGCAGGCGCTCTCGATGGAGTGGATCACCCTCTACGCCATGGCCGTGAACGAGGAGAACGCGGCGGGCGGCCGGGTGGTCACCGCCCCGACGAACGGCGCCGCGGGCATCATCCCGGCGGTCCTGCACTACTACATGAACTTCGTCCCGGGCGCGGACGAGGACGGCGTGGTCCGCTTCCTGCTGGCGGCGGGTGCGATCGGCATGCTGTTCAAGGAGAACGCCTCGATCTCCGGCGCCGAGGTCGGCTGCCAGGGCGAGGTCGGCTCGGCCTGCTCGATGGCGGCCGGCGCCCTGGCCGAGGTCCTCGGCGGCTCCCCGGAGCAGGTGGAGAACGCGGCCGAGATCGGCATGGAGCATAACCTGGGCCTGACCTGCGACCCGGTCGGCGGCCTGGTGCAGATCCCGTGCATCGAGCGCAACGGCATGGCCGCGGTCAAGGCGGTCACGGCGGCCCGGATGGCGATGCGCGGCGACGGCTCCCACAAGGTCTCCCTGGACAAGGTCATCAAGACCATGAAGGAGACGGGCGCCGACATGAAGATCAAGTACAAGGAGACGGCCCGCGGCGGCCTCGCGGTCAACGTCATCGAGTGCTGAGGGGGCGCGGGCGCCCGGCGGGGTTGGGCCGGACGGCGGATTCGGGGAAATCGGGGGCCCCGGAGTGAGGACTTTCGCCGGACGGGGGTAGTCGCGGGTACACCCCCGGATCCATCCTCGCCCGCGCCTGACCCGCGCCCGAAGAGAGGCCCACCCCATGACCGGCACCGAGCACGGCGTCCTCCCCCTCCTGTTGGATGCCGCCCCGGCCCCGCTGCCGATCCTCGGCGCATTCGTCTACCGGCCCGAGCGGCCCTACGAGCTGAGCGTCGACTTCCTCGGGGCCGGTACCCGCCTGGCCCGCTGGGTGTTCGCACGGGACCTGCTGCTCGACGGGGAGGCCTGCGCCACCGGCGACGGGGACGTCCGGGTGTGGCCGGGGTGGGCGGGCAGCGAGCCCCGGGTCTTCCTCTCCTTCAGCAACGGTGTGCACGGCTGCGTCGTCTCCGCCCGGGCCAAGGACGTGCGCATGCTGTGCCGGCGGCTGGTCGAGCTGGTGCCGCGGGGCCGGGAGCAGCGGTACTACGACCTCGACGCCGAACTCGACGCCCTCCTGACCCGCTGAGCGACTTTTTACCGATTTTGCCCGTTTCGGGTGGAACCGGTGGGGTGAGCGGGGATGTCTTTCCCGACGACACTGTCCCCGTCTCTCCCGAACCAGGGGGACGCCATGAACCATCCGCACCGCCGGCGGGTGGTGGCCCTCGCCACCGGAGCCCTGCTCACCGCCGGAACCGCTCTCGCCGCTCCGGCCTCCACCGCGACCGCGACGGCCACGGCCGACGCCCAGCGCACCCCGCTCGTCGTCAACGCCCGCTGGGGCGGGCACTGCACGTACGACCGGATCGTCGTCGACCTGCGGGGGCACGTCCCCCAGGTCGAGGTCACCCGTGTGCCGAAGCTCGTCCAGGACGGGTCCGGCAAGCCCGTACCACTGCCCGGCACGCACTTCCTCCAGATCCGCCTGCACCCCGCCCAGGCGCACGACCGTTCCGGGCAGAGCGTCTACCACGGGCCGAAGCTCGCCCGGATCCGTCTGCCCAAGTTGCAGGGGCTCGCGATGACCGGCGACTTCGAGGGGTACGTCACCTTCGGGGCCGGCTTCCGCGGCAAGCCGGCCTTCCGCTCCTTCACCCTGCACGCGCCCGAGCGGTTCGTGCTGGACGTCGCCCACCGCAACACCTGCGGCTGACCGGCACCGGCGGCCTCAGCGGTGCTCGGGGTTGGGGAAGTCGAAGCGGCAGCCCGCGTCCCACTCGGAACGCTGGTTGCCGTGCGCCGGGATCCCGCCCGAGCGTTTGAGCAGCGCGGCCAGATGCATCAGGTTCCAGGACATGAAGGTCGTGTTCCTGTTGGTGAAGTCGTTCTCGGGTCCGCCCGATCCCGGGTCGAGATAGGAGGGTCCCGGCCCGGCCTCCCCGATCCAGCCGGCGTCGGCCTGCGGCGGGATGGCGTAGCCGAGGTGCTGGAGGCTGTAGAGGACGTTCATGGCGCAGTGCTTCACGCCGTCCTCGTTGCCGGTGATCAGGGCACCGCCGACCCGCCCGTAATAGGCGTACTGCCCCTGCTCGTTCAGGAGCGAGGAGCAGGCGTAGAGCCGCTCGACGACCTGCTTCATGACGGAGCTGTTGTCGCCGAGCCAGATGGGGCCGCACAGCACGAGGATGTCGGCGGCCGTGATCTGGCTGTAGAGCACCGGCCACTGGTCGCTCTCCCAGCCGTGCTCGGTCATGTCCGGCCAGACGCCGGTCGCGATGTCGTGGTCGACGGCGCGGATCAGCGAAGTGCGCGCTCCGGCGGCCTCCATGACGGCCCGGCTGCGGTCGATGAGCCCCTCGGTGTTGCTGGTCTCGGGGGAACGCTTGAGGGTGCAGTTCACGTAGACGGCACTGAGGTCGGAGTAGTCGTAGTCGGCAGCCACGCCCCCAGCCTGTGCACGGCGGGCCGGGGCCGCCACCGGGCCGCACCCGTGCGGGGGACGCCCGGGCCCGAAGTGGAATCCCTTCGTCCTGCAGGCGCGTTTGGGCCGGGTTGTTACCGGTCCGTCCGGACGACTAGGGTCAGCGGGCCTTGGTGTACGGGAAACCGGTGGAAAACCGGTGCGGCCCTCGCCACTGTGAACGGGAAGTCCGGCTCCTCCCCCAGCTGTCACCGGGGGTGCCCCCAGCGGGAAGCCACTGGGCTGCGCGGGAGTCTCCGCTCGGCCCGGGAAGGCGGAGCCCGGGCATCATCACCCGTGAGCCAGGAGACCGGCCGGGGCGCGTTGTCCATCCACGAGGTGCTGGAGAGGTCTCCCACTCATGCATATAGCCGAGGGCTTCCTGCCCCCGCTGCACGCGGTCGCCTGGGGCGCCGCGTCCGCTCCGTTCGTCGTCCACGGCGTACGCGCCCTCACCCGCGAGGTGAAGGCGAACCCGGAGAGCACGCTGCTGCTCGGCGCGTCCGGGGCGTTCACGTTCGTCCTGTCCGCCCTGAAGATCCCGTCGGTGACGGGAAGTTGTTCACACCCCACCGGGACCGGGCTCGGGGCGATCCTGTTCCGGCCGCCGATCATGGCGGTGCTCGGCACGATCACCCTGCTCTTCCAGGCGCTGCTGCTGGCCCACGGCGGTCTGACCACCCTCGGCGCTAACGTCTTCTCCATGGCCGTCGCCGGCCCCTGGGCGGGCTACGGGGTCTACGTGCTGCTGCGGCGCTTCGGCGTCCCCCTGATGGTGACCGTCTTCTTCGGCGCCTTCTTCGCCGACCTGGTCACCTACTGCGTGACCTCCGTGCAGCTGGCCCTGGCCTTCCCGGACCCGGGCAGCGGCTTCCCGGGCGCCCTCCTGAAGTTCGGCGGGATCTTCGCGGTCACGCAGGTCCCGCTGGCCGTCAGCGAGGGGCTGCTCACCGTCCTCGTGATGCGGCTGCTGATGCAGTCCAGCAAGTCGGACCTGGTCCGGCTGGGTGTCGCGAAGCTCACCGGTTCCACCGAGCGGAAGGCGGCCGTCCGATGAGCGGCAAGACGAGCCGGAACGCGAAGATCAACGGCCTGCTGCTGCTCCTGGTGGCCGCGCTCGCCGTCCTGCCGGTCGCCCTGGGCATGGGCGAGGGCAAGGAGGAGCCCTTCGCCGGTGCGGACGCACAGGCGGAGACGGCCATCACCGAGCTCAAGCCGGACTACGAGCCGTGGTTCTCGCCCCTGTACGAGCCTCCCTCCGCCGAGGTCGAGTCGGCGCTGTTCGCCCTGCAGGCCGCGCTGGGTGCGGGCGTGCTCGCGTACTACTTCGGGGTGCGCAAGGGCCGCCGCCAGGGGCTCGCCCAGGCGCAGGCCGCCGCCGGGGCAGAGCCGGCGGAGTCGTAGCCGGTGCTGCCGATCGACGTGGCGGCCCACAGCAGCCGCTGGCGCGGCCGCCATCCGCTGGAGAAGGCCCTGCTCGGGCTCGGGCTGACGGTCACGGCCGTGTGCCTGCCTCCCTGGCCCGGCGGACCGCTGACCGCCGCCGCGACGCTCGCGGTGCTCCTCGGTCCGGCGGGGGTGTCCGGGCGGCAGCTCTGGCGGGCCTTCCGGATTCCGCTGGGCTTCTGCTTCACGGGGGCGGCGCCCCTGCTGCTGGCGGTGGGCGGCCCGGCGGGGCCGCTCGCGCTGGCCCCGGACGGCCCGCGGCATGCCGCCGAGCTGCTGCTGCGCACCTCCGCGGCCTCCCTCGGGGTGCTGCTGTTCGCCTTCACCACCCCGGTCTCGGACGTCCTGCCCCGGCTGGTCCGGGCGGGGGTCCCGGCGCCGGTCGTGGACGTGGCGCTGGTCATGTACCGGATCGGCTTCCTGCTGCTCGACTCCCTGGCCCAGGTCCGGCGCGCCCAGGCGGCCCGGCTGGGGCAGGCGGGGCGGGCGGCGGTGTGGCGCTCGCTGGCCGGGCTCGCCGCGACCTCGTTCGTACGGGCCTTCGACCGCGCGGCCCGGCTCCAGGTGGGCCTGGCCGGGCGGGGCTACGACGGCGCGCTGCGGGTGCTCGTACCCGAGGCGGCCGTGTCCTGGCGGTTCCTGGCGGCGTCCGGTGCCCTGCTGGCCGCCCTGATCACGCTGACCCTCACCCTGAAGGGGCTGTACCTGTGAACCCGTTGGTGGAACTGGCCGGCGCCGGCTATGCGTACGAGGACGGCCCGGAGGTCCTGTCCGGCGTGGACTTCGCCATCGCCGAGGGCCGGGCGCTGGTCCTGCTCGGCCGCAACGGCAGCGGCAAGACCACGCTGATGCGGCTGCTGAGCGGGGGCCTTCGTCCAGCCGCGGGCGAACTGCGCCTGGACGGGCGGGCGGTGGCCCACGACCGCGCCGGGCTGACCCGGCTGCGCTCCGCCGTCCAGCTGGTCGTCCAGGACCCGGACGACCAGCTGTTCGCGGCCTCGGTCGAACAGGACGTGTCCTTCGGTCCGATGAACCTGGGCCTGCCCCTGCCGGAGGTCCGGGACCGGGTGGACGCGGCGCTCGCGGCCCTGGACATCACGGCCCTGCGGGAGCGGCCCACGCACCTGCTGTCCTACGGGCAGCGCAAGCGCGCGGCGATCGCCGGCGCGGTGGCGATGGCCCCGCGGGTGCTGATCCTGGACGAGCCGACGGCCGGACTCGACCCCGACGGGCAGGAGCGCCTGCTGGACGTCCTCGCGGGTCTGCGCGCGCAGGGCACCACGGTCGTCATGGCCACGCACGACGTGGACCTGGCGGTCCGCTGGGCCGACGACGCGGCGGTGCTCACCCCGGCGGGGATCCGCTTCGGCCCGGCCGAGAGCCTGCTCTCGGACCCGGCACTGCTGGCCTCGGCGGGCCTGCGCCAGGCCTGGTCCCCGGCGGTGACGGCCTTCCTGCGCGCCCACGGCCTGCTGGCGCCGCACACCCCGGGCCCGCGCACCCCCGGCGCCCTGGCGTCCCTGGCGGCGCCGGACGCCTGAGGTCGCGGCGAACCTAGGATGACCGCATGTCGCTCCCGCACGCCATCCTCACCGCCCTGCTCGAAAAGCCCTCGTCCGGCCTGGAGCTGACCCGGCGGTTCGACAAGTCGATCGGGTACTTCTGGTCGGCGACGCACCAGCAGATCTACCGGGAACTCGGCCGGCTGGAGGAGGCGGGCCTGATCCGGGCGCTGCCGAGCGAGGCGCCCGTGCGGGGGCAGAAGAAGGAGTACGAGGTGCTGCCCGCGGGCAGCGCGGAGCTGGCCCGCTGGGTCGGGGAGAGCCAGGATCCGAAGGCCATCCGGGATCCGCTGCTGCTGCGCATCCGGGCGGCCGGTGTCGTCGGCCCGCAGGGACTGGCCGCGGAACTGCGCCGCCACCGCGACCTGCACCGCCGCCAGCTGGCCACGTACGAGGCCATCGAGGAGAAGGACTTCCGCCCGGGCCCGGCGTCCGACGAGGACCGGCTGCGCCGGCTCGTGCTGCACGGCGGGATCAGCCTGGAGACGTTCTGGCTCCACTGGCTGGAGGAGGCCGTCAGCGTGGTCGAGGACATGACTGCCGCCGGGCGGCCCGAGGCCCCCGTCCCGCCCGGCACGGGGCGGGAGGGGGGCCCGGCGTGACGCCTACTTGTTCAGGGAGGCCCAGAACTCGTCGAAGCTGAGCAGGCCGTCGCCGTTCGCGTCCTTGGCGGCGATCACGGCGTCCGCGACCGGGCCGGTGACGAACGGGTCGCCCATCTCCGCCATGGCCGCACGGAACTCGTCGGCCGTGACGAAGCCGTCGCCGTTCGCGTCGAACTTGCCGAACGTCGTCCGCGCGTTCTCGATGTCCGCCACTGGGTCCACCCCTTCTTGGTGCTTGTTGACCGGCTCAGGGTAGCGCCAGCCGGACCCCGCCCCCGCCGCGGGCTCCCGTTCGGTCGGCAGAAAGAAATCCAAATAGCCTTCCGCGATGCGGAAGCAACAATTCCAGCCAAGAAATCAGCCCCGGACTTGTCACGTTCCGGGGTCACGGCATAACGTACCGGCATTGCCGCCACACCAGGAGCGCAGGGCTCCCAGGGACAAGCGGCAACAAGGGCGATCACACAGGTGACGATCACAGCTGACGCATCATTCGAAGTTCTGCCCTTCACCCGCACTTGCCGCCATATCTGGGAAGACGGCGACCATGTGCTCATCGGAGTGAGTCCTGGAAACAGCTACTTCAGCTCCGAGCGCATCGGCAGCCTCGCCCGATGGGCCACCGCCCGCTTCGCGCAGGTCGATTTCGTGTACGCAGACCTGCACGTGGACCGGATGTTCGCCGCCTTCGGCTACACCCGGGAGCACGCGGAGAAGCGCGCCGCGAAGGAGATCAAGGCGGTGCGAAGGCGGATTCTCAAGGGCGTGGAGGAAGCAGGGGACCCGCTCGCGGAGATCCGCGTGAGGGCACTTTCCGAGTTCCAGTCGAACCCCGTTTACCAACTACTGCACCGACGCGTACTGCATTTTCTGGAGACCGACGACGATTTCCGCAAGGGCTGCGAGGAAATGGCCCTGCACTTTGTCGGCTCCAAGTTGCCGGAAGGTGAATCCATCACCACCGAGCAGTTGCAGGTGTGTTTCGACTACATGGCGGCGGAGCTGCCGTTCTTCGTGGACACCCCCAGCATTCTCGACGTGCCGTCCTCGGTGGCGGCCTACCACGTCAAGATGCCGCTGACGGACGTCCTCTTCGCACGCGGCGGCGGCCTGCGCGCGACCCGCAACCAGGCGTACGCCGTCGTACGGCCCGAGGCCGCCGCGACCGCGCCGCCCACGATCCATGCACCGACCGAAGGGACCGTCGATGAGCGTCGAGCAGCTTGAGGGCAGCCACGCAGCGGACCGCCGCAGCCACACCGAGGCCCTCCTCGACTTCCCCCTCTCCCGCCGCGGCGACGTGCTCCCCGAGGAGTGCACCTGGCTGCGCGAGAAGGCCCCGGTCGCGAAGGTCCGCACCCTCACCGGGGACCCGGCCTGGCTGGTCAGCAGCTACGCGCTGGCCAAGCAGGTGCTGGAGGACGAGCGCTTCAGCCTCAAGGACACGGCCAACGCCGGCGTTCCGCGCCAGTACGCACTGACGATCCCGCCCGAGGTCGTCAACAACATGGGCAACATCAACAGCGCGGGGCTGCGCAACGCGGTGATGAAGGCGCTCAACCCCCGCCAGAAGGGGCTGCAGGACCAGCTGCGCGCCACGGCGGGGAAGCTCCTCGACGCGGTCATCGCCGAGGGCGGGCCCGCAGACCTCCGGGCGGGGTTCGCCGACCCCTTCTCGGCGGCCATGCACTGCCAGGTCCTCGGGGTGCCGTTCGAGGACTGGCGGCGGCTGATGTCCGGCCTGGACGTCGCGTTCATGACCGCGCGCGAGCCGTTCGCCGACTCGGCCCTCAACTGGTACAAGGACGTCGGCTATTTCGTCGACCGGTTCCACGAGCAGCTCGCACGGCCGGCCGAGGAGCGTACGGGGCTGCTCGGCAGGTTCGCGGACCTGCGGGAGGCCGACCCGGAGTCGGCGCACCTGACCGACGAGATGTTCGCGACCGTGGCCGTGTCGCTCTTCGGGGCGGGGGCCGTGTCCACGTCCGCATTCCTGACCCTCGCCGTCCTCGCCCTGCTCCAGAAGCCGGAGCTGATCGGCTATCTGCGCCGCCACCCCGAGCGCATGGGCGGGGCCGTCGACGAGCTGCTGCGCTGGAACCTGTCCGTGGGTGACGGCCTGCCGCGCATCGCCCTGGCCGACGTCCAGGTCGGCGAGGTGCTGGTCAAGGAGGGCGAGCTGGTGCTCGTCCTGCTGGAGGGGGCCAACTTCGACCCGGAGGCCTTCGAGCGTCCGCAGGAGCTGGACCTGGAGCGCGAGAGCGCCAACGCCCACCTCGCCTTCGGTGCGGGCCGGCACTTCTGCCCGGCCTCGGCGCTGGGCCGCACGCACGCCGAGATCGCGCTGGAGGTGCTGGTGGAGCGGCTGCCCGGGCTGAGGCTCGCGGTGCCCGCCGAGAACCTCGTCTGGCGTACGGGCTTCATCAAGCGGCTGCCGGAACGGCTTCCCGTCGCCTGGTGAACGGACGACGGTGTCCCGGGAGCTTGTGCGGGCTCCCGGGGCACCGTCATGTCCTGCGCCCGTCCTACCGGAAGATGCCGGTGTGCCCGAGGGAGTAGCGCCCGGGCTGCGGGTAGACGGCCAGGCCGTGGGGGCCGCCGCCGACGCGGATGCGGGCGAGCTGTTGGCCGGTGGCCGTGTCGACGGCGTAGACCTCGGAGTTGTAGCGGCCGGAGAGCCAGAGCACCTTGCCGTCGGCGGAGACGCCGCCCATGTCGGGGCTGCCGCCGTCCGGCAGCTGCCATTTCTTGGTGAGCTGTTTCTGCGTGAAGTCGAAGACGGAGATGCTGCCCTCGCCGCGGTTGGAGATGTACATCTCCTTCGAGTCGCGGCTGACGTAGAGGCCGTGGCAGCCCTTGCCGGTGGGGAGCAGCTTCGGGGTGTCGAAGGCGTCGCCGCCGAGCACCCACATGCCGTGCGCCATCATGTCCGCGACGTAGAAGGTCTTTCCGTCCGGGGAGACCTTCACGTCCTGCGGCATCGCTCCCTCGAATGGCAGTTTCTGCTGGCCGATGACCTCCATCTTCTCGGTGTCGACCTTGAGCAGCTCGCCGGAGAACTCACAGCTCACGATGAAGTAGCGGCCGTCGGCGGAGAAGTCCGCGTGGTTGACGCCGAGGCAGGTCACCGGGACGGTCTTCACCCGGTTCATCGTGTGCGGGTCGCGGAAGACGAGTTCGCGGTCCATGGAGGCCATCACGACCGCGTACTTGCCGTTGGGCGTGAAGTAGAGGTTGTACGGGTCGTGGACCTCGACGGGCGCGCCGGCCTCGCCGGTGGCGGGGTTGATCGGGGTGAGGGTGTGGCCCCGGTTGTTGTTGACCCAGAGGGTCTTCAGGTCCCAGGAGGGCACCACGTGCTGTGGCTGGACGCCGACCGGGATGGTGTCGATGACCTTGTAGGTCTGCGGGTCGATGACGGACACCGTGTTGGAGGCGGTGTTCGGCACGTAGACGCGCGAGGGGAAGTTCTTGACCACCGGGGAGAGCTGGTTCGGCCGGTCGGCCGCGTACACGTCGTGGGGGTCGAGCAGGGGTGGCATTCCGGCCAGTCCCGGCGGATCCGCCGGTACGGCCTTGGCGGGCGGCAGGGCCGGCGCTTCGGAGCCGAGCGCCTCGGCGGGGCCCTTGTCGGCCGATCCGCAGCCGGCCAGGGCGGCGAGGACCAGACCGGCCAGCAGCACGGTGGCCTTCCGGGGAAGGCGGGTGGTCGTCATGAGGTCAGCAGCTCCGTGGTGGTCACCGCGCGCAGCTTGCGGCGCGCGAGTTCTTCGAGGAGGGACGGCATCGCGTCGACCGTGTCCGCGTAGCCGAAGTGCAGGCTCACCACCGATCCGCTGCGGATCGTCCCGGTGACGGTGCGGATGACGGCCGCGGCGCCGGGCGAGGTGAAGTCGAGGGAGTCCACGTCGTACGAGAGGACGTGCGGGTAACCCGCCCGCTGGGCCAGTTTCCGGACGAGCGGGGTGGCGTACTGGGTCTGCGAGGGGCGGAACCAGGTGCCGATGGAGCCGGTGAGCCGCTTGAGCCGCTGGGCGCAGCCGGTGATCTCGGCATAGGCCTCCGCTTCGGGCATCGCGTTGACGGCGAGGTGGCGCTGGGTGTGGTTGCCGAGCTCGTGGCCGCCGTCCAGGACCCGGCGGGCCAGGTCGGGATGGGCGTCGAGCCAGCTGCCGACGGCCAGGACGGTGACCCGGGCGCCGGCCTTCTCGGCCTCGGCGAGGACGGCGCGGGCGGTGGCGGGGTCCCCGTTGCCGTGGAAGGTGAGGGCGACCCGGGAGCGCTCGCGCGGGCCGTGGGCGATCTCGACGGGCTGCCCGGGGAACCGGCGCGGGGCGGGAGCCGGGGCGGGGGCCTGGGCCCGGCCGGGCTCGGGGGGCGCTGCGCGGTCGGCGGGCGTGGGGGCCGGGTCCGACGGGGTGCGGGTGCCCGTCCCGCATGCGGCGGTGAGGGCGCCGGCGGCGACCGTCACGCCCGCGCGGAGAGCTGATCGGCGGTCCGGGTAGCAGAGCACCTGCCCATTTAAGGGGCGGATGACCCAAGAGGTAATGATTGACCCAATTCGGGATGTTTGCCGGATGGGTCCGGATGAGTGATCGGTTCGCTATGCGATCAACGATTTACGCACAGCGGTGGATAGTCATTCATGGATTGCGAGGTGAGTGGCTGACCTCACCTAGGATTTAGGTGGAAACTCTTAGGATATGCACACTTATGTCCAAGTTGGGACTTTTGGCGTTTGCTCGCCCGTCTGCCATAGTCGGAATCACGGCTTCCCCATTGACCCGAGCGGAGTCGCCACGCCGAGGATCACACCCCCTTCGATCCTCGGCGCACCCATGAAGCCCCCACGACGCCCCACCATCGGCGAACGGGGGCTTCTGGCGTACCGGGGCTCAGCGGTCGGCCACCCGCATCTCGAACCAGGTGATCTTGCCGCGCGGCAGCAGGTCGGCGCCCCAGCGGTCGGACAGCTTGTCGACGAGGAAGAGCCCCCGCCCGGTGGTGTCCAGCTCCTGGACCGGCATCAGGCACGGGAGGCCGCGGGAGGGATCGCGCACCTCGACCCGGATCCAGCCGCGCCGGCGCACCATCCGCAGACCGAAGGACCGGGCCCCGGTGTGGCGCACCGCGTTGCCGACGAGTTCGGAGACCAGCAGGACGGTGTGTTCGGCGATCTGCGGGGAGAAACCCCAGAGGCGGATCACCACGCACTGGGTCAGCCGGCGCGCGGTGCTCGCCGACTCGGGCATGGACGGCAGCGTCACTTCCGCCTCGGCGGGATTGCCGTACAACTCCAGCGCCTTGAGGCCCTGTTCGTCCTCGAACGCCGCCGTCAGCCGTACGGCGGAAGCGCTGTTGCGCTGCCGCGGCTGTTCCACACCCTCCAGGCCCGCCATGCACCCATCATGGACGGCCGGCCCGCCCGCCCGGGCCGTTCCGCGGGAAAACACCCCCCGGAGCCGATGCCGCCGAGGGGGCGTCCCGTCATATGCATGAGGCAACCGGACCCCGCGTGAACCGGGTTGACCTGCGATGACACCCGGCGAGGGGACGATCACCCTGAGTGGATCACCAGCCTGCCTTAAGGGTCCTTTAAGGCCTGGCTAATCCACTCCCAGGAAGGAACCGGTCAGCGGGCGGTGCCCGGCCGATTCCCCCCGGCTCAGAGGAACTTGGCCTTGCCGGGGCCTTCCTCGACGAAGCTGCGCATACCGCGCTCGCGGTCCTCGGTGGCGAACAGGCCGGAGAACCAGTTGCGTTCGATGGTCAGGCCGGTGTCGATGTCGGCCTCCAGGCCGGCGTCCACGCACTCCTTGGCGGCGCGCAGCGCGAGGGCCGGCCCCTGGGCGAGCTTGGCGGCCCATGCGTGGGCCTGCTCGTAGACCTCGGCGGCGGGCACGACGCGGTCCACGAGCCCGAGGGTGAGCGCCTCGTCCGCCTTGACCATGCGGCCGGTGAAGATGAGGTCCTTGGCCTTGGACGGGCCGATCAGCCGGGACAGCCGCTGGGTGCCGCCGGCTCCCGGGATCAGGCCCAGCAGGATCTCGGGCTGGCCGAGCTTGGCGTTGTCCGCGGCGATCCGGAAGTCGGCGCACAGCGCCAGCTCGCAGCCGCCGCCGAGGGCGTAGCCGGTGACGGCGGCGACGACCGGCTTGGGGATCCGGGCCACGGCGGTGAAGGCGTCCTGCAGTCCGCGGGACCGGGCGACCATCGCCGCGTGGTCCATCGTCTGCATCTCCTTGATGTCCGCGCCGGCCGCGAACACCTTCTCGCCACCGTAGAGGATCACCGCACGGACATCGGCGCGCTCGGTGGCCTCCACCGCGAGCTCGCGCAGCCGGTCCTGGGTGGCGATGTCCAGGGCGTTCATGGGCGGCCGGTCCAGGCGGATGGTGCCGACGCCTTCGGAGACTTCGAGAGAGATGGTCATACGGGGAAGGTTAGCGCCGGTTAACGCAAGGTGGCCCGGTGCTGTGGGTCACAGCACCGGGCCACCTGCGCCACGCGCTCGACGTGGCTACTTGATCCACTCCGCCCAGTCCATGTTCCAGCCGTTGAGGCCGTTGTCCGGGGCGATCTGCTTGTCCTTGGAGTTCTTCACGATGACCACGTCGCCGATCAGCGACTCGTTGAAGAACCACGCGGCGGGCTGGTTGCCGTCGCCCGCGCCGCGGACGTCCTTGAGGCCGACACAGCCGTGGCTGACGTTCTCGGAGCCGAAGGTGCCGGAGGAGGCCCAGTAGTTGCCGTGGACGAAGGTGCCCGAGTTCGACAGGCGCATGGCGTGCGGGACGTCGGAGATGTCGTACTCGCCGCCGAAGCCGACGGTCGCGCCGTTCATCCGGGTCACCTTGTACTTCTCGCTGATGACCATCTGCCCGTTGTAGGTGGTCGTCGACGGGGCGCCCGCGGTGATCGGGAGGTTCTTGAGCACCTGGCCGTCACGGACGACCTGCATCGTGTGCTCGCTCGCGTCGACGGTGGAGACCTGCGAGCGGCCGATGGTGAAGTTGACCGTGCGGGTCTGCTTGCCGTAGACGCCGGGGCGTCCCTCGACGCCGTCGAGGGCGATCTTCACGGTGACCTTGGTGCCCGCGGCCCAGTACTTCTCGGGGCGGAAGTCGAGGCGGTCGTTGCCGAACCAGTGGCCCTCGACCGGTACGGACGGCTCGGCCGTCACCGTGATGGCCTTCTCGACGGCCTCGGTGTTGGTGATGCCGCGGCTGAAGTTGATCGACACCGGCATGCCCACGCCGACGGTCTCGCCGTCCTCGGGCGTGTAGTGGCCCACGAAGGTGTTGGTGGGGGTGAGGGTGGTGAACGTGGTGTCCTTGGCGGACTCCCGGCCCGCCTCGTCCTTCGCGACCGCGTGCACCTTGTACTCGGTGGCGGACGCCAGGTTCCGGGCCGGCTCCCAGCTCGCGCCGTCCGCGGCGAGCTTGCCTTCCACGGCGTTGCCCTTGGTGTCGGCGACGGTCACCGTGGTGAGCTTGCCGCCGGTGCTGGTTATCTTCAGGACGCCGCTGGTCGCGACCTCCTTGGAGCCGTCGTCCGGCTTGATGCTGACCACGGCCTTGGACGCCTCGGTGCCGGTCTTGCCGCCCCCTCCGCCACCGGCGTTGTCGCCGCCTCCGCCCCCGCCGTTGGTGCCACCGCCGCTGCACGCACTGGTGAGCAGCAGGGCCGCTCCGAGCAGGAGGGCCGGCAGGCCGGTGCGGCGGGCGCGGCCGCGTATCGGCTGCACGTTCACTCTGTATCTCCCCATGTCCCCCGCGCGCGGACAGTCGCGCGCTTGCCGACAGGAAATCACATGCAGGGATCACGAAGAGAAACGGTCATGTCACCGTTCCGCACCAAGAATCGGGGCCCGGACCGGCCGGCCCGCCGCCGGTCAGCTGACGGCGGAGCCGGCGACCCAGTTCGCCCAGGACATGTTCCAGCCGCCCAGTCCGTTGTCGGGGGCGACGGTCTTGTCCTGGGAGTTCACGACCTCCACCACGTCCCCGATCAGGGTCCGGTCGAAGAACCAGCCCGCGGGGGTGTCCGAGCCGCCGCCCTTGTCGTCGCGCAGCCCGACGCAGCCGTGGCTGACGTTGGTGGAGCCGAACGTGTCCGGGCTGGCCCAGTAGTTGCCGTGCAGGAAGGTCCCGGAGGTGGTGAGCCGCAGCGCGTGCGGCACGTCGGGGATGTCGTACTCGCCGCCGAAGCCCACCGTCTGGCCGTTCATGCGGGTGACGTCGAACATCTCCATGACCACCATCTTCCCGTTGTAGGTGGTGCTCTTGGGTGCGCCCGCGGTGATGGGGAGGGTGGAGACGAGCTGCCCGTCGCGGCGGACCTCCATCGTGTGCGCGGCCGCGTCCACGGTGGAGACCTGGGAGCGGCCGACCGTGAAGGCGATGGTCTTGTGCTGGATGCCGTAGGAGCCGGGGGCGCCCTGGACGTCGCGCAGGCTCATCTTCACGGTGACCTCGGTGCCGGGCTTCCAGTACTGCTTCGGCCGGAAGTCGAGGCGTTCGCGGCCGAACCAGTGGCCCACCACCTCGACGGCGGGTTCCGAGGTGACGGTGATGGCGCGCTCGACGTCGGCGCGGTTCTCGATGGACCGGTTGAACTTGAAGGAGATGATCATGCCGGTGCCGACGGTGGAGCGGTTCTCGGGCTTGAAGTAGCCGATGAACCGCTCCTCGGGGACGTAGGTGGTGAAGGTGGTGTGGCGGGCCTGGCGGCGGTTGTGCCCGTCGAGGGCGACCGCGTCCACGGTGTACTTGGCGGCGAGCGCGAGCCGGCCGTGGGCCGGGTCGGGGCTCCAGCTCAGGCCGTCGGCGGCGATCGCGCCCGGGACCTTCTCCTCCTGGGCGTCCTCGACCTTGGTGACCACGACCCGCTCCAGCCGGCCCTCGGGCACCCTGACGGTGAGCGGGCCGTCCGCGGGGACGCCCTTGGCGTTGTCCTCCGGGGTGATCCGGATGGCCTCGTCCGGCGACCGGGGTTTGCCGGGCAGCTGGATCTCGACCGGCGATCCGCCGCCCCCCGTGCAGCCGGCCAGTCCGCCCAGGAGGCCCGCCCATGCCGCCACGGCGGCCAATCCCGCCCCTGCCCGCCTCGTCAGAAGTGTCACGATCCCTCCAACGACCGGCCCCCTCCGGGGGAAACGTGAGGGCGGGGCACGTTCCGGGCAGAACTGTCCGGGCAGAACAGTGGGAAGGACCAGACGGGGGCGGACCCGGGCCGGGACGCCCGGGACCGCACTCCCTCCCCGACGGTACCCAGGAGCCGTGGAGGCGGGCAGTGTCGAGCGCAGCCGAGCAAGAGGCGGTGGAACCCGCCGTCGTGGAGGCCGTGGAGGCCGCGAACGCCATGGAGGCCGTGGATGCCGTGGATGCCGTGAACGCGGCCGGGGCCGTCACCGCGGCCGAGGCCGTGGACGCCGTCGTCGCCGCGTATCCCGCGGCCGCCGGGAACGGGGTGCGGGGCAAGGGCGCCGCGCCGCCCCTCCCCCAGGTCACCGGCCGGCCGGCCTTACGGGCCTCGGCGCGTCCGGGCCCCGCGGTGTGGCCCGGATCCTCGCACCCCCTGGGGGCCCGCTTCCACAACGGCCCCGACGGCACGGCCGGCACCAATTTCGCGCTGTGGGCCCAGGGCGCGGAGGCGGTGGAGGTCTGCCTCTTCGACGCGGAGGGCACCGAGACCCGGTGCGCGCTCACCGAGCTCACGCACGAGATCTGGCACGGCTTCCTCCCGGGCGTGCGCCCCGGGCAGCGGTACGGGTTCCGGGTGCACGGCCGCTGGGACCCGTGGACGGGCGCCCGGTTCAATCCGGCGAAGCTGCTGCTGGACCCGTACGCACGGGCGGTGGACGGGGACTTCGTCCTGCCCCCGCAGATGTACGGGCACGTGCGCGACTGGCCCCAGCAGTACATCGCGGACACGGTCCGCGACGACCAGGACTCCGCCCCGTTCGTGCCCAAGGGGGTCGTGGTCCACGATGACGACGACTGGGCCGACGACGTCCGGCCGAAGACCCCGTGGGCCGACTCGGTGATCTACGAGCTGCACGTGCGCGGGTTCACCATGCGCCATCCGGGCGTCCCCGAGGAACTGCGCGGCACGTACGCGGGGCTCGCCCATCCGGCGGCGGTCGAGCACCTGACCCGGCTCGGGGTGACGGCGGTCGAGCTGCTGCCGGTGCACCAGTTCGCGCACGAGGACCACCTGCTGCGCAAGGGGCTGCGCAACTACTGGGGCTACAACTCGATCGGCTACTTCGCCCCGCACGCCGGGTACTCCTCCTCCGGTACGGCCGGTCAGCAGGTCGGCGAGTTCAAGCGGATGGTCCGGGCGCTGCACGCCGCCGGGATCGAGGTCATCCTCGACGTGGTGTACAACCACACGGCGGAGGCCGGGGAGCTGGGCCCGACGCTGTCGCTGCGCGGGATCGACAACCGGGGCTACTACCGGCTCCAGTCCGACCAGCGTCGCTACGCCGACTACACGGGCTGCGGGAACACCCTGCACGCGGGGCGCCCGCACGTGCTGCGCCTGATCACCGACTCGCTGCGCTACTGGGTGACGGAGATGGGGGTGGACGGCTTCCGCTTCGACCTGGCCGCGGCGCTCGCCCGCTCGATGCACGACGTGGACATGCTCTCGCCGTTCCTCGCGGTGATCGCCCAGGACCCGGTGCTGCGCCGGGTCAAGCTGATCGCGGAGCCGTGGGACGTGGGCTCGGGCGGCTACCAGGTGGGGGCGTTCCCGCCGCTGTGGACGGAGTGGAACGACCGGTACCGGGATGCGGTCCGGGACTTCTGGCGGGGCGCGCTGCCCGACGTACGGGACCTGGGGTACCGGCTGTCGGGGTCGAGCGACCTGTACGCGTGGGGCGGGCGGCGGCCGTACGCGTCGGTGAACTTCGTGACGGCGCACGACGGTTTCACCCTGCGCGACCTGGTCTCGTACGAGCGCAAGCACAACGAGGCCAACGGGGAGGGGAACCGGGACGGCACCCACGACAACCGGTCCTGGAACTGCGGGGCGGAGGGCGAGACGGACGACGCCCGGATCGGGGGGCTGCGGCGGCGGCAGCTGCGCAACCTGCTGACCACCCTCCTGCTGTCGACCGGGGTGCCGATGCTGGTCGCGGGCGACGAGTTCGGCCGGACCCAGGGCGGCAACAACAACGCCTACTGCCAGGACAACGAGACGGGCTGGGTGGACTGGTCGCTGCTGGAGGATCCGGTCTGGCGGGAGCTGTTCGCGCTGGCCTCCCGGTTGGTGGCGCTGCGCCAGGCGCATCCGGTGCTGCGCCGGCGGGCGTTCTTCTCGGGGCGGCCGCAGGGCGCCGACGGGTTGCGGGACCTGGCCTGGTTCACTCCGGCCGGTACGGAGATGACGGAGCGGGACTGGTACGCGCCGGCGGCCGCGCTGGGGATGTACCTGTCGGGCCGGGACATCCCGGGCCGCGACGAGCGGGGCCGGCAGGTGAGCGACGACAGCTTCCTGACGCTGCTGCACGCCGGGGACCGGCCGGTGCCGTGGGTGCTGCCGGGCCCTCCGTGGGCGGCTGAGTACGAACTGGTGCTGGACACCTCGCGGGAGGACCAGGCCGCCCCGCCCGGCACCCTGCACCGGGGCGGGCAGACGCTGACGGTCCCGGCGCGGTCGGTGCAGCTGCTGCGCGTGCGCAGCTGAGGGCCTGCGGGGCCGGGCCCGGACCTGCCGGGCCCGGGGCGCCGGCCCGACGGGCTGTGCGGTGGCGGCCGGCTACCGGGCCTCGACGTGCAGCAGCATCCGCTTCAGGAGGGCGGCCAGGGCCTCGCGTTCGGCTTCGCCGAGGGGCTCGACCATCTCCGCCTCGGCGACCGCGCGCCAGCGCATCGCCTCGGTCCAGCGCCGGTGGCCCTCGGTGGTCAGCTCGACGTCGACCCGGCGGCGGTCCCCGGCGGGGCGCACCCGGCGGATCAGCCCGGACTTCTCCAGGGTGTCGAGGCGGCCGGTCATCCCGGCCGGGGAGAGCAGCAGTTCGGCGGCGAGTTCGGCGGACGGGGCCCGCCAGGGGGCGCCGCGGGAGGCGAGCCGGTGCAGGGTCTCGAACTCGAAGGCCTGCAGGCCGGTCTCGGCGAGGGCGCGCTCCTTGCCGTGTCCGACGTGCTTGGCGAGCAGCTGGATCCGGGTGATGACGGCCTCGGTGAGCACGTCGAAGGGCACTTTGCCGCTCCACCGTGCGATGTGCCGGTCGACTGAGTCCTCGGCATCCGCGGCGTCCGCGGCGTGCGCCTCGTCCCGTGCGGCCGCCCGGGGCCGGGCCGCGGACCGCGTGCGGTCCGTGGCGGACGTCCGCGCACCCGCCGCCGCTCCGGGCGCGTGTCTGGTGCGCGACGTGCGCGACGCCGGTCCCGCTGGCTCCTCCATGCCCGCATTATCGCCCGGCGGCAGGCGGTCGGCACCGATATATTTCGTTGACGAATCATTCGTCGGCGAATTACCTTCCGGCCATGACCCCGACGATCTTCCGGCTGCTCTCCGGCCGCACCTGCGCCGCCTTCGCCACCGCGCTGATCCCGACCACCCTCACCCTGGCGGTGGTCCGCGACGGCACCGCCGGCGACCTCGGACTGGTGCTCGCCGCCGAGATGCTGCCCATGCTGGTGCTGCTGCCCGTCGCGGGCGTGGCCGCGGACCGCTTCCCGCCCCGGCGGGTCGTGCTCGCGGCCGACCTCGTCCGGGCCGCCGCGCAGGCCGGCACGGGCGTACTGCTGTGGGCGGGGCCGGTACGGATACCCGCCCTCGCGGCGTTGGCGGCGCTCACGGGAGCCGCCGTGGCCTTCGGCAACCCCTCGGCCCGCACCCTGGTGGCCGCGGTGGCCGCCGGGCCGGACCGGCTGCGGACCAACTCCCGGCTGATGGTGGCCCAGGGGCTCGCCTCGATCGCCGGGCCGGCCGCCGCGGGCGCGCTGATGCTGGCCGTCGGGCCGGGCTGGTCCTCACTGCTGACCGGCGCCCTGTTCGCCGCCTCGGCCCTCACCCTCGGCGGCATCCGCACCCCGGAGCGCCGGAGCGGGGACGCGGCGGGCCGGCCCGGCTTCGGCGCGGAACTGCGGGCGGGGTGGGCGGAGACCCGCCGGCACCCCTGGTTCCTCGCCAACGTGCTGGCCCACGGGGTCTGGCACCTGGCGGCCGGGCTGCTGCTGACCCTCGGCCCGCTGATCGCCGTGGAGTCGCTCGGCGGCGAGGGCGCCTGGGTGCTGATCGCCCAGGCCGGCACGGTCGGCCTGCTCGCCGGGGCCTGGGCCGCCGGCCGGCTGCCGGTGCGGCGGCCGCTGGTATGGGTGGCGACGGCCTCCGCGGCCTTCGCCCCGGCCCTCGCCGCGCTCGGGCTGCGCCTGCCCCTGCCGGTGGCCGCGGCCGCGTACTTCGTCGGCATGGGCGGCGTCGGGCTGCTCAGCCCGCTGTGGGAGACCGAGATCCAGCTGCGCGTGCCGGCGGAGTCCCTCGGCCGGGTCGGCTCCTTCGACACCTTGATCTCCTTCGCCGCCCGCCCCCTCGGGCTCGCGGTGGCGGCGCCGCTGGCAGCGGTGACCGGAACCACCGCTCCGCTGCTGGCCGCGGCCGTGCTCACCGCCGCCGCGAACCTCTGCGTCCTGCTGCTCTCGGACGTACGGACCGCTCGGGGGCGGGAGCCCGCGTCCGCCCTGCGATGATGTGGCCCTCGTACACACGTGCACCTGGACACACGTGTGATGTCGCAGGGATCAGGGGTACGCATGGCGAGGGTCGGGACTGCACTGCGGGAGCTGCGCGGGGCGCAGAAGTCGGCGAAGGGCGTGTCGCTCTATTCGCGGTACGTCAACCGGCCCGCGGGCCGCTACCTGGCCGCCGTCTCGTACGGCCTCGGCCTGACCCCGAACCAGGTGACGCTCGTCAGTGCGGCCTTCAGCTTCGCCGCCGTGGCGGCGGTCGCACTCGCCGCGCCCTCCTGGGGCCTCGGGGCCGCCGTCTGGGCCGCCCTCGCGGTCGGCTTCGCCTTCGACTCGGCCGACGGCCAGCTGGCGCGGCTGCGCGGAGGCGGCAGCGCGGCGGGCGAATGGCTGGACCACGTGGTGGACTGCGCCAAGCTGACCGCCCTGCACACCTGCGTGCTGATCGCCTTCCACCGCTTCCCGGAGGCCTACGGGACGGGCGGGGACGGCTGGCTGCTGGTGCCGCTGGGCTTCCAGTTCGCCTCGGTCGTCACCTTCTTCGGGGGGCTGCTGACCGAGAAGCTCAAGCCCAGGCCGGCTCCGGGGAGCGCGGCCGCCGCGCCGTCGACCCTGCGTGCGGTGGCGTTGCTGCCGGTGGACTACGGCGTGTTCTGCCTGGTGTTCCTGCTGCTCGGCGGCGGCGAGCTGTTCCGCTGGGCGTACGCGGGGCTCGGCGCCGTCGCCGCACTGTTCCTGTTGGCGTTCCTCGCGAAGTGGTTCCGGGAGCTCAGCGCCGTTCCGCGGTGAACGGCTCGGCGACCGGTTCGGCGAGGGCGTCCAGCGCCCGGCGCAGCTGGGTGCTGGAGGTGTGCACGGTGTAGGGGAAGTACACGACGTCGACCCCGACGGCGGCGAAGTCCTGCTCCAGCTTGTCGCCCTTGGGGGTGCCCCGCCAGTCGTCGCCCTTGAAGATCACGTCGAAGCGGACCTGCTTCCAGGTCTCCACCTTGTCGGGGACCGTCTCGACGAACGCGGCGTCCACGTACTTCACGCTGCGCACGATCTCCAGCCGCTCGACGAGCGGGATCATCGGGCGGCGGCCCTTGGCCAGTTCGGCCATCTCGTCGGAGACCACTCCGGCCACCAGGTAGTCGCACTGACTGCGGGCATGGCGCAGGATGTTGAGATGCCCGATATGGAACAGATCGTAGGCACCCGGGGCATACCCGACTCGATACGGCCTGCGCCCAGGTGCGCCAAGGTCGGACATGTCCTGCTCCGTCATGAGTTACCCCCCAGCGGCCACACCCCCCGGTGCAGCGGATTAGCAGACAATAGCGTGCACGTTCTGCACCCTGCCGGTGAACGAATAGGGTGACGGGGGCATCATCCTGGGGAGAAGGGGACTTTACGTGTCGAGATCCGGTCACCGGCGGCTCCTGCTGGTTTCCACGAACTACGCTCCCGAGCACGCGGGGATTGGGCCGTACGCCACCCAGATCGCGGAGCACTGGGCGGATCTCGGCCACGAGACGCACGTCCTCGCCGGTATGCCGCACTACCCCTCGTGGTCGCTGGAGCCGGAGTACAAGGGGGCGCTGCGGCGCACGGAACGGCGCGCGGGGGTCACCGTGCACCGGCGTGCGCACACCGTGCCGCCGCGCCAGACCGCCGTGAAGCGGGCCCTGTTCGAAGGATCGATTCTGCTGCACGGCACCGTGGCCCCGCCCCGGATGCCCCGGCCGGACGCCGTCATGGCCCAGATGCCCAGCCTGGCCGGCGGCGTGCTGGCCGCCCGGCTCGCGGCCAAGTGGAAAGTCCCCTACGTCCCGGTCGTCCAGGACCTGATGGGCGCCGCCGCCGCCCAGAGCGGGATCAGCGGCGGCGACAAGGCGGCCGCGGTCGCCGGCCGCGCCGAGGCCTACGCCCTGGGGCGCGCCACCCTCGTCGGCGTGATCCACGAGACCTTCGTCGACCGGGTGGTCGGCATGGGCGTGGACCCGGGGAAGATCCGCCTGGTGCCCAACTGGTCCCACGTCCCCCAGCCCACGAAGCCGCGCGGCGAGACCCGCCGCCACCTCGGCTGGGCCCCCGGCCAGACGGTCGTGCTGCACTCCGGGAACATGGGCCTCAAGCAGGGCCTCGAAGTGCTCGTCGGCGCGGCCCGGCTGGACGAGAGCGTCCGCTTCGTCCTCATGGGGGACGGCAGCCAGCGCGCCGCCCTCGCCGACCTGGCAGCCGACGTGCCGAACCTGGACATCATCCCCCCTGCCGCCGACGGAGAGTTCCCCGATATCCTCGCCGCGGCGGACGTGCTCGCCGTGACGCAGCACGCGGCCGTGCTCGACATGAGCGTGCCGTCCAAACTGACCTCGTACTTCCAGGCCGGCCGGCCCGTCGTCGCCTCCGTCGCGGCGCAGGGCGGTACCGCCCAGGAAGTGGAACGTTCGGGCGCGGGGGTGCTCGTACCGCCGGAGGACCCCCACGCCCTGCTCAAGGCCGTACGGGCCCTGGCCGAGGACCCCGAGGGCGCAGACGCGCTCGGGGCGGCCGGGCCCCGGCACGTGGCGGCGCACCTGAGCCGTGACGCGGGGCTGGCCCGCATCGACGCACTGATAGACGAAGCACTTGGGGGTCCGCAGCCGTGATCGAGACGAACCGCCCCGCAGCGGTCCCGGCCGAGGACGAACCCGACCTCCTCAGGGACCAGTTCCGCCAGCTCCTGCGCTACCGACGGCTGATCGGCGCCGGGATCGGGGTCGGGCTGCTGGGCGGCGTCTACCTCGGCATCTCCACGGCCGACACCTACGTCGCGACCGCGGACGTGGTGCTGCGCGCGCCCACCGACGACCCGTTCAACCCGAGCCTCGCCCCCGACAAGGCGATCAACATCGGCTCGGAGCGGCAGGTCGCGCTCAGCTCCTCCATAGCCAACGAGGCCGCGAAGAAGCTCGGCGTGTCCGCGAAGGACTTCTCCGGGCTGCGCACCGGCCTCCAGGTGACCAACCCGCCGCAGACCATGGTGCTCCGCTTCACCTACACCGCGTCCTCCCCCAAGGAGGCCGCGAAGCGGGCCAACGCGATGAGCGAGGCGTACCTCCTCAAGCGCCAGGAGTCCCTCGACGTCACGCGCGACAAGATGGTCAAGGGCTACCAGGAGCAGCGCGACCCGGTGTCCAAGCAGCTCGACGAACTCGTCCGGCAGATCAACGCCATGCCCGCCGGCCCGGCGCGCGACGCGGCGTACTCCTCCAAGACCGACCTGCAGAGCAAGGTCAACACGCTCAACAGCAACATCGCCAAGCTGCAGGCCCTCGACATGGCCCCGGGCCGGGTCACCAGCGCCGCGACCCCGCCCGGCGACTCCGACGGGCCGGGCATCCCCATGTCGCTCGCGCTCGGCGCGGCCGTGGGACTCGCCCTCGGCCTCCTCGCCGCCTGGGTCCGGCTCGTCTTCGACCCCGCCCCGCGCTCCGAGGGCGATGTCGCCCGGGCCCTGCGCGCCCCCGTGCTCGGCTCGCTGCCGCGGGACAAGAGCGCCGGCGGACCACTGCTCGCGGCCGGGGAGGAGGACCCGCGCCTCGCCGAGGAGTTCCGCTCGGTCGCTTTCCGGCTCGCCTACGACTCCCGCTTCGCCGACCGGCGCCGGCTGCTGGTGGTCGCCCCGCGCGGCAGCAGCGAGATCGCCGCCGCCGTGGCCGTGAACCTGGCCGCCTCCTTCGCCGAGACCGGCAAGGACGTCCTGCTCATCGAGGCGGACCTGCGCACGCCGGTGCTGGCCAGCCAGCTGCCCACCGACGCGGGCGGCCGGCCCCGGTGGAGCCAGGCCCCGGGCGGCGCGTCCGGCGGCGGGCACCCCGCGGCGCAGGCCGACTCCGAGTGGCCCGACGGCCGCCAGCTCGTCGTGGACGCCGGGGAGTCGGGCGCCTTCGACCTGATCCCGGGCGAGCAGGCGCGCAACGTGGCCCGCGCGCTGACCAGCCCGCGCGCCACCCGACTGATCTCCGAGGCCGACTCGCCCAACTCCACGGTCGTCGTCCTCGCGCCGCCCGTGCTCTCCTACGCCGACGCCCTCGCCCTCGTCGACCGCGTCGACGGCGTGCTCGTCGTCTGCGATCCGCGCGCCGTGCACCGCACCGACCTGATCCGGATCCGCGAGCTGATCAGCGGCGCGGGCGGCACGGTGCTCGGCGCCGTGCTGCACGCCCCGCTGGCGGAGGAGAAGCGCGGCGGCCGCGGGGGCCGCGGCGGGCGCAAGAGTGCCCCGCCGGCCCCGCCGCGTCCCCGGCCGGGCACTCCGCAGCCGCTGTCGCGCCAGCCGGCCGAGCCGGAGCAGCACATCCCCGGTGACGGCACCGACACCGTGGCGCTGCGCACGGTCCGCATGGGCCGGCGGTGAGCGGGCGCGGACTCGCCGCCGTCGCCTCGGTCCTGGACCAGGCCGCCTCCAGCGCCACCAACATCCTGGTGCTGGTGCTGGCCGCGCGGCTGTCGACGGCGTCCGGCTTCGCCGACTTCTCGATGGTGTACGTGGCCTTCAGCGTGCTGCTCGGGCTGAACATGGCCTACGTCGGCCAGACGGTGGTGCTGGAGAAGGCCGGGGACCGGCTGGCCGCGGTGTGCCGTTCGGCGGTGGGCTTCACGGCCGCCGCCTCGGGCGTCGCCGCGGCGCTGCTCGCCCTCGTCGGCCTGGCTCTGCCCGGGGCCGCCGGCCGGGCCTTCCTCGCGCTCGGCCTCGTCCTGCCGCTGGTCCTCGTCCAGGACGGGCTGCGGTACTGCTTCTCCGCGCTGCGCACGCCCGAGCGGGCCCTGGCCGCCGACGCGGTGCGGCTGGTGTGCGTCGTCGCCGCGCTGGCGGTGCAGCCCGAAGGCGCCTCGGCGGGGCGGCTGGTGCTGGTGTGGGGCCTCTCGGCGCTGCCGGCGCTCGGGCTGGGCCTGTGGCTGCTGCGGCCGTACGTGCGCGGGGCGCGGGCCGATCTGCGCCCGTATCTGCGCCGCGGCCACCTCGGGCAGCGGTTCGTGGTCGAGTTCGCGGTGGGCAACGGCTCCAGCCAGCTGGCCGTGCTGGGCCTGGGCGTCTTCGCGACACCGCTGGCGGTGGGCGCGCTGCGCGGGGCGACGACCCTGTTCGGGCCGCTGAACGTGCTGTTCAACTCGGCGAACGCGTTCGGCCCGCCGGTGGTGGGGCGGGCCCGCGGCAAGCGGGGCGTGGTGCGGTTGACCGTTCTGCTGGGCGGCGTGCTGGCGGTGCTCGGCGCGGGCTGGGCGGCGGTGCTCTGCGCGCTGCCCGAGCGGATGGGGCGCCGGCTGCTCGGCGAGACCTGGTCCGCGGCGGCCGCCCTCCTTCCGGCCACGGGCGCCCAGTACGCGGTGATGGGCCTGGGCACGTGCGCGCTGCTGACCCTGCGGGTGCTCAACCCGCGGGCCACGCTCTCCCTCCAGGTGGTGTTCTCGCTGCTGTCGGTGGCCCTCCTGCTGGGCGGCTACGCGGCCTGGGGCATCACGGGGGCGGCGTGGGGCCTCGCGGCGGGCTCGGCCCTCAAGGCCGCGGCGGCCTGGCTGCGCGTGGCCCGCGTGCAGGCCCCGGCGCCGTCCGGGGAGCCGGTCCCGGCCGCCTGACTCAGCGCAGGGTGGTGCCCTTGTCCGCGCGGTACGTGGCCACCAGGGCCAGGCACAGGGCCGCAATGGCCACGCGGCCCGAGGCCTGGAGCAGCGGGCCGCGCAGCAGGATGAAGGAGTAGCCCGCGACCAGCGGGACCACCACGGAGATCAGGCTGCCCGGCGGCGAGCGGCGGGTGGCGCGCTTGGCGTAGCGGCGGTCCACGCGGGCGGCGGCGTAACCCATCCCCAGCAGGCCCGCCCCCATGCCCAGCGGGCCGAAGTCGATCCACAGCTCCGCCCAGATCGGTGAGGACAGGTTGGTGTTGACCGTCCCCATCCACTCGCCGATCATCACGCCCGTGTCCTTCGGCTTGCCCGGCCACACGGCGCGGGGCACGGCGAAGAAGAGGGAGCCGGCCAGCTGGCGCCCGTAGAAGTGGCCCGGACCGGAGTCCGAGTAGGTGATGGTGTTGGCGAACATGCCGATCTGGTCGTAGTCCTTCAGCGCCATCGGCTCCAGGAAGGAGGTCGTCTCGACCGGCTTGTAGTTCTTCTCGTCGTAGCGGAAGCGGTCCGCGAACGGGAACACGAGCAGGGCGATCACCACGGCCATCGACAGCGCCACCCGGTACATCGCCGCGCTCACCGGGAAGACGGTGAACAGCAGCGCGAACATGACGGTGAGGAACCAGTACCGCGGGTTCGAGATCGGGTTGTTGACCACCAGGTTCAGCAGGGCCAGCGCCCCCCAGGTGACGATGACCGACACCTTGCGGCGGGCGTACTTCGAGGTGATCAGCCAGCGCGTGTACAGCAGCAGGGCGAGCAGCGCCGGGACGGTCCCGAAGCCGCGCAGCAGGGCCTGGCCGGCCTGGCCGTCGCCGTTGGAGACGCCCGCCTCCTGGATGCCGGCGATGATCTCCTGGCGGCTGGAGAAGAACACCGCCGGGCCGCCGAGCTTCATGACGAAGGCCGCACTGCACAGGAAGGACAGGACCGTCAGCAGTTGGAGCCTGCGCCGGTGGGCCATCACCGGGCGCGGTTCCTTCTGGGAGCCGCCCGCACGGACCGTCGGCCGGTGCCGGGCGAGCAGGACGCCGACGTCGAACGCCGTACAGCCGAGCAGCACCAGGCCGATCGCGGCGGTGAGGTCGGAGCGGGGCCCGACCACCGGGGTAGGGACCTGGCCGAGGACGGCCTGCGCCAGCGGGGCCACCCCCATCGCCATGTAGACGAAGAGCCAGAAGGAGCCCTGGAGCAGCTTGCGTCGGCTGGTCAGCACCATGGCCGAGAGCCGGGCGCCCGCGTACATGGTGAGCAGGAGCTGGAGCCAGAACGCCGCGTCGCGTACGCCGGCCCCGGTCTGGACGGCGACGAACAGCGGCAGGAAGACCGTGAATCCGAGGGCCAGGGGGACGGAGAGCGCGCGGGAGAGGAGGGTGCGCGGGGTGGTGACCCGGCCCCACAGACTCTCGTCGGGCTCCCGCACGGGTATGGCGGGTCGTGGCGGCTGCGCGGCCGAGGGCTTCCGTGTATCCGTTGCCACTGTTGCCCCCACCCCGCGTGCCTGGTCCGCGCGCAGTCTAGTCTGAGCGGTCTGCGCCCGGGGAGGCGCGGTCCGGGGTGGAAACGAGGGGCGACAGTGCGTGATCTTCCTGCCTTCACGCTGTCCGGCTACGACAAGGGGCGCGGGCTGCTGACGCAGGCGCTCTGGTTCGCCGTGATGAACACGGTGTTCATGGCGTGGTTCTGTCCGGCGCGGCTGCGGGTGGCCCTGCTGAGGGCGTTCGGCGCGCGGATCGGCGAGGGCGTGCTGATCCGGCACCGGGTGCGGGTGCTGTGGCCGTGGAAACTGACGGTCGGGGACCACACCTGGATCGGCGAGGGCGCCTGGCTGCTGAACCTGGAGCCGGTGACCATCGGGGCGAACGTGTGCGTCTCCCAGGAGGCGATGCTCTGCACCGGCTCGCACGACCACCGGGCCGCCGACTTCCGCTACCGCAACGCGCCGATCGTCGTCGAGGACGGCGCGTGGGTGGCGGTACGGGCGACCGTGCTGGCCGGTGTGACCGTGGGCCGGTGCGCGGTGGCGGGCGCCGGAGCGGTGGTCCACCGGGACCTGCCCGCGCTGACCCTGCAGACGACGGACGGGCGGCGCCGCCCGGTCGAGGAGCCCAAGTGAGAGTCCTGCACGCCGTTACGCTGCACTCCCCCTCGCACGCCTTCGGCGGCCCGGTGCGGGTCGCGCTGAACCTGGCCAAGGGGCTGCGCGCACGCGGCCACGAGGCGGGCCTGGTGGCGCTGGGCGAGGGCTTCGCCGATCCCTGGCCTACCTCGGTCGAGGGGGTCCCGGCGCGGCTCTTCCCGGCGCGCAGGCTGCTGCCGCTGGGCTTCAGCGGGATGACCTCGCCGGCCCTGCTGGCCTCGGCGGGCCGGCTGGTGCGGGACGCGGACGTGGTCCATGTCCACCTGGCGCGGGACCTGGTGACGCTGCCGGTGGCGCTCGCAGCGCTGCGGGCCGGCAGGCCGCTGGCGCTGCAGACCCACGGGATGGTCGACCCGAGCGGGAAGCTGCTGGCCAAGGTGCTGGACGCGGTGGCCGTGCGCCGGGTGCTGCGCGGCGCCGACGCCGTGCTGTACCTGACCCCGTACGAACGCGAGGGCCTGGACGCGGTGGTCGGCCACCCGCTCGCCGGGGCGGTCCGGCTGGTGAACGGCACGCCCGCGCAGGAGGAGCGCCCCGCCCCGTCGGGGCCGCCGCGCATCCTGTACTCGGCGCGCCTGCAGGCCCGCAAGCGGCCGGTGGACTTCGTGGACGCGGCCCCGGCGGTCCTGGCGGCGCACCCGGACGCGGAGTTCGTGGTGGCCGGGCCGGACGAGGGGGAGCTGTCCGCGGTCCGGGCGCGCATCGCGGAGCTCGGCCTCGGTGCGCACTTCACCGTCCCGGGGGCGCTGTCCGCGGCGCAGGTGCTCGCGGAGCTGCGCCGGGCGCACGTCTACGTGCTGCCCTCGGTGGACGAGCCGTTCCCGATGTCGGTGCTGGAGGCCCTGGCGGTGGGCGTGCCGCCGGTGGTCACCCACTCCAACGGTCTGGCCAGGGACATCGCTTCGGCGGGCGCGGGCCGGGCCGTGGACCCCGGACCGGCGGGCGTGGCGGCGGCGGTCCTCGCGCTGCTGGACCCCGCGGCCAACGCCTCCGCCTCGCTGGCCGCCCGCAAGCTGGCCGGGCAGTCCTTCTCGATGGACGCGGTCCTGGACACGCTGCTCCCGGTCTACGAGGCGGCCCGCCGCTGAGGCGCTACAGCTCGCGGCGGGTCTCGTCCACCACCGGGAGGGCCGCCGCGCGGCGCCGCTTGAAGACGCTCGCGTAGACGGCGAGGCCGATGGCGCCGGCCGCCATCATGATCAGGCCGACGACGTCGAGGTTGACGCTCTCCATGTCCCAATCCGTCGCGAAGGTGAGGATGGCCCCCACCACGATCAGCGCGATGCAGCCGCCGATGCCTCCCATGTGATCCGCCTCCGCAGTCGTGGATGTCTGACCCCGCGGCTACCCGGGGAGGGCACATGAAAACGCCGCCCCCGGCCCGTGGTTCGGGCTCGGGGGCGGCGTCGTCGTACGGGGAGCGGTGGGCGCCTACGCGGGGATCCAGGCGTAGCAGCCGGTGGAGGTGAACTCGGCGGCGCCCGACGGGATCGTCGCCGTGATCTTGTCACCGGCCTTCGGCGGGGCTTCCGGGCCCGAGGCCAGGACGGAGCCGTCCTTGCCCTTGGCCTCCCAGGTGCAGGTCGTGCTCTGGGTCAGCGCGCGGTAGGAGCCGGCCGCCGGAGCGGGGCGGGTGCCGTCGCCGAAGCCCTTCTCCGCCGCCGCCAGGACCGGCTTCTGCTCCGGGCACAGGTAGGTGATCGCGTCCTTCGCACCCGGGATCTCGCCGGCGATGATCGCGCCGGTCGCCGCGTCCTTGTCGCGCTTGGCGGTGCGCTCCACCCGCTGGCAGGCCTCCTGGCCGCCCTGCAGGACGGCCGCCGGGTCCGTCTTCTCCGGGACGCGCCCGCTCAGGTACTGCTTCTCGTTGGGCTTGAAGCTGCCCGTCTTGGGAGTGAGCTTCGCGTCCGGGAGGACGGGACCCGTGGGCTTCGCGTCGGGCGAGACGGGCGGCGGCGCGGAGTCCGCGGGGTCGGGCGCCGACGACGAGGCCGGCGGCTTGGGCTTCGCCGCCGCGGCGTCGGCCTTTCCGTCGCCGCCCGAGCTGCAGGCGGTCAGGGTCAGAGCGGCGGCCAGCAGAACAGCAGCCGCTGCGGAGCGTCGGTACATCAGTGGAGCTCCCGTACTTGCCGGTTGGGACAGGCGTGCGGGGCCCGGCAAGAGCGCCGGGCCCCGCATGCCGTCAGGCGGTTACTTCGGGCCGAAGGTGAGGACGAGCTGCGGAGCGGCGTCCGCCGCCGTCGACTCCTTGGACCAGATCCACAGCGGGTCGGTGCCCGTGCTCGTCAGGGCCATGCTGTAGCTGCTGCCCAGCACCGCGGTGACCGCGGCGGTGTCGAGCGGGGTGCTCTGGATCGCCGAGCCGTCCGGGATCGCCCCGAACGTGCCGAGCGGGGTGGTACCGAGCGTCGGCTTGTTGTTGAAGGTCGTGCTCGTACCGCTCCACGTGCCGGTGACCGGGACCACGGACACGGTGTCGGCCGTACCGGCGCCCGTCTGGGTCGTGGTCTTGACCTGGAGCGTGGCGGACTTCAGGACCGTGCCGGCCGGCGCGGCCGGCACGTCGAAGCGCAGGTACGTCTCGTACGACGAGGTGCCGCGGACGGCGAGCGAGGTGGCCGCGCCGTTGGCCGTGCTTGGAGCGCCCTGGTTGATGTAGGTGTCCTCGGTCGCGGTGACCTTGGAGACCGTGTCGGCGACGGTCTTGGCCAGGTCGAAGTGGCTCTTGACCTGGGCCGCGGTGAGCACCTTCGGGTAGACGGCCGTCTCGTCGATCTGGCCGGCGAAGAAGTTGCTGGTCGGCCTGGTCGGCCAGCTGGCGAGGTTGTCGCCGCCGACGTGCCAGTAGCCCGCGTACTGCTGGGAGTCCGTGACGTTCAGCGTGCCCTTGTTCTGACCGTCCACGTACAGCGCCATGCCGGCCGGACCCTGGGTGCCGACGACGTGGTGCCACTTGTTGTCGTTGTACGTGTCGAACAGACCGGTGGAGACGGTGCGGGTCGAGCCGCTGTAGACGCCGAAGACCAGACGACCGGTGTTGGTCATGTAGATCTGCTTGTCGTACGACCCGCTGTTGCGCGTGGTGTTGTTGCCGAAGCCGATCAGCTTGCCGCCGCGCGTGGTGTTCGTCTTGAACCAGGTCTCGATGGTGTAGGTGCTGCCCACCGTCTGGCGGTGGTCGCTGTAGACCTGCTGGCTGGTGCCGTTGAAGCCCATGGCGGTGCTGGCTCCGGAGACCGCGCCGGGCGTCTGGCGCAGGGCCGGGGTGTTCACCTGGAGGCCGCTGGTGTTGCCCGAGACCGAGGAGTCGGCGACGTACGGGCTGACGCTGTCGTCGTAGCGCCAGTACAGGTTGGCGCCGTCCGCGCGGACCTGGTTCGGGTACGCCTGGACGGAGGCCGGGACCGTCACGGAGGCGGTGGCCGACAGGGCGCTGGTGTTGCCGGCGCCGTCGGTGGCCGTCACGCGGTAGGTGTAGGACTGGCCGGCCTTGGCCGTGGTGTCGGTCCAGGAGGCCTGCGGGCGCTCCCACTCGACGGAGTCCGCGACCACCGTGGCGATCGGGGTGGCCGAGCCGTTGCGGTAGATGCGGTACGTCAGCTTGCTGTCGTCCTGGTCGTAGCTGGTGCGCCAGCGGACCTGGACCTCGCCGGGCTTGACGCTCGCGGCGCTGGCCACCGGGGTGGTCGGGGCGCCGACGTCGCCGGTGGAGGCGAAGCGCGTCAGACCCTGCTGGGCCTTGCCGTTGATGAGGGTGAACTCACCGCCGACCCACATGTACTTGACGTCGCTCTTCTCCGCGATGGCCATGACGCGCGGGCCGATGCCCTCGCCGATGCCGTCGTTCGCGGTGGGGTGCCAGCCGAGCTTGCGCGGGCTCGCCACGAAGCCGTCCACCGGCGCGGGGGCGGCGCCTTCGTAGTTCGTCGGCTGGGCCAGCAGGAAGTTGCGCTTGCCGTCGGGCCACTCGCCGTTGAGGCTGCAGTCGTGCGCGTGCGAGGAGCTGTAGAGCACGCCCTGGTAGGGCAGGACCCACTGGGTCGCGCCGAGGCAGCGGTCGCGCCACTTCTCGCTGAAGTCGGACAGGCGCAGGCCGATGCGGCCGTCGAAGACGCCGCCGCCGGAGCCCTCGTTGCCCGTGTAGAAGCCGGTGTCGTCCGTCGCGATCGTCTTGACGACCGAGTTCGACGGGATGGTGCTGTACGTCTTGGCGACGGCGCCGGTGGTGGCGTTGACGACGGCCAGGGCGTGCGTGTTGGAGCCGTTGACCGAGAAGAAGTCGCCGCCGAGCAGCACGTTCTTGCCGTCGGGGGTGACCGCGACGGCGCGGCCGGGCTCGTCCGCGTTGGCGGTGAAGGGCTTGACCTCACCGGAGGTGGCGTCGACCGCGGCGAACCGCTCGCGGGTCTGGCCCTCCACGGTGCCGAAGTCGCCGCCCGTGTACAGCGTGTCGTCGGTGACGGCGAGCGCGCGCACGGTGGCGGGGAAGGCCGGGTGGAAGGAGGCCTTGGGGGTGCAGGTCTCGATGTCGATCGCGGCGAGGCTGGAGACCGGCGTGCCGTTGACGGCGCCGAAGTAACCGCCCGCGTAGAGGGTCTTCTTGTCCTTCGAGACGGTCAGCGCCCGCACGGTCGCGGTGCCGTCGCCGACGGTGAAGGCGAGCTTGCACGAGGTGGGGTTGCCCGTCGCGGCGTCGAGGGCGACGAAGTTCACGGCTTCCTGCTCGGCGCCGGCGCCGCCCTCCGGCGGACGGACCGCCGAGAAGGTGCCCCCCGCGAACACGGTGCCGTTCGCCTCGGCCATCGCGAAGACGATGCCGTTGGGCTGCCAGGTCGGCAGTTCGTCGGCGGTGAACGCCACCGGCGCGGTGATGGCGGACGCTTCCGGCATCAGCACCAGCCCTATGCCGGTGCCGGCACCCGCCAGTGACAGGACGAGGGCAGCAGTCAGCCCTCTGGATCTACGCATGAGCCCCCCAGGGCAATCGCCCGGTTTGATGGCTGGAACTATCCGAACAGCCATATGTACTGGCGCAGACTAGGGCTCGCGTGAAGGCCCGGTCACCTCACTTGACCCATTGCATACCAACTTGGAATCAATGGGTCCGCCGCGGAGGGCGCACAACGGACATACGGCAGGTTTGCCCCGGTCATACCCGCGGTTACCCGTGGGAATGACCGTGACACGGCAAATCGTAGGGGAAATATAAGGCCTCAGCGGTCGATACGGACCGTCACGCCCGCCAGTTGGTCCTCGACCTGGCGGATATCGGCGTCCACCATGATCCGCGCCAGTTCGGCCACGAGAACGGTCGGCTTCCAGCCAAGCAGCTCCTGGGCCTTGGAGGCGTCGCCGATGAGGGCGTCGACCTCGCTGGGGCGCTCGTACTTCGGGTCGTAGCGCACGTGGTCGGCCCAGTCCAGGCCCGCGTGTGCGAAGGAGGACTCGACGAACTCGCGCACGGTGGCGGCCACCCCGGTGGCGACCACGTAGTCGGTCGGCTCGTCCTGCTGCAGCATCCGCCACATGGCGTCCACGTACTCGGGGGCGTAGCCCCAGTCGCGGACCGCGTCGAGGTTGCCGAGGTAGAGGTGCTCCTGCAGACCGGCCTTGATCCGGGCGACCGCCCTGGTGATCTTGCGGGTCACGAAGGTCTCGCCGCGGCGGGGCGACTCGTGGTTGAAGAGGATCCCGTTGACGGCGAACATGTCGTACGCCTCGCGGTAGTTCACCGTGGTCCAGTACGCGAAGACCTTGGCGGCGCCGTACGGGCTGCGCGGGTGGAACGGGGTCTTCTCGTTCTGCGGGGGCGGGGTGGCACCGAACATCTCGGAGGACGAGGCCTGGTAGATCCGCGTGTCCACACCGCTGGCCCGGATGGCCTCCAGCAGCCGCAGCGCGCCGAGGCCGGTCACGTCGCCGGTGTAGAGGGGGGCGTCGAAGGACACCCGCACGTGCGACTGGGCGCCCAGGTTGTAGACCTCGTCGGGCCGTATCTCACGCAGCAGGTTCACCAGGGCGACACCGTCGGACAGGTCCGCGTGGTGCAGCACGAAGGAGCGGTTCGCGGTGTGCGGGTCCTGGTAGATGTGGTCGATCCGCTCCGTGTTGAAGCTGGAGGACCGCCGCACGAGCCCGTGCACCGTGTAGCCCTTGGACAGCAGCAGCTCGGAAAGGTAGGAGCCGTCCTGCCCGGTGACGCCGGTGATCAGTGCGGTCTTGCCCATGGGGTCCCCCTGGTTGTCGTTGCGCTCTGTTGTGGTGGGCGGGGATCCCCCCACCCGTTCCCCCGGGTCCTGCCCCCGGGCGGTGGTCCGGGTTCGCCCGCCCGGCCGGCCTGCGGCACCGGGATCCCGGACCCGGCGGGGGCCGCCTCGGCAGGCTCCGCCAGGGGCCCCGCAGGGGCCGGATGGGTACCGTACACGGCCGAACCGGAACCACTCTCGCCGAGTTCCGGCCCGCGGCGGGCGGGCGGGGCGTCCACCTCCCCCGAAGCCCGCGGGAGCGGGCTGGCATCATCGGCGGTATGACAAGTTCGCTGCCGCTGCTGCCCCCGAACGCCCGCGTCTTCGTTGCGGGCCACCGCGGCCTCGTCGGGTCCGCGGTCGCCCGCCGGCTCACCGCCGACGGCCACCAGGTGCTCACCCGGGGCCGCGCCGACCTCGACCTGCGCGATGCCGCCGCGACCGGGGCGTACCTCAAGGAGGTCCGCCCCGACGCCGTCGTGCTCGCCGCGGCCAAGGTCGGCGGGATCATGGCCAACAGCACCTACCCGGTGCAGTTCCTTGAGGACAACCTCAAGATCCAGCTCAGCGTCATCGGCGGGGCGCACGCAGCCGGCGTCGGCCGTCTGCTGTTCCTCGGATCCTCCTGCATCTACCCGAAGCTCGCTCCCCAGCCCATCAGCGAGGACGCCCTGCTGACCGGCCCCCTGGAGCCGACCAACGAGGCGTACGCCCTGGCGAAGATCGCCGGCATCGTGCAGGTCCAGTCGTACCGCAAGCAGTACGGAGCCTCGTACATCTCCGCGATGCCGACGAACCTCTACGGCCCCGGCGACAACTTCGACCTGCAGAGCTCGCACGTCCTGCCCGCCCTGATCCGGCGCTTCCACGAGGCCGCCGCCGAAGGCCGCGAAGAGGTCACCCTGTGGGGCAGCGGCACGCCCCGCCGGGAGTTCCTGCACGTGGACGACCTGGCCGCCGCGTGCGCCGTCCTCCTGCGCTCCTACGACGGCGACGAGCCCGTGAACATCGGCTGCGGCGAGGACCTCACCATCAAGGCCCTCGCCGAGACCGTCGCCGAGGTGACCGGCTTCCGCGGCCGGATCGCCTGGGACACGTCGAAGCCGGACGGCACCCCGCGCAAGCTGCTCGACGTCGGCCGCCTGACCTCGCTCGGCTGGAAGCCGGAGATCGCCTTGCGGGACGGCATCGCCGCCACCTACCGGTGGTGGCGCGAGCAGAGCTGATCGCACGGAGAGCGGCCCCTCGCCCCTCAGTAGGCTCCGCGACCGTCGACGACGGCGCGGAGCGTACGGCCCATGACGTCGACATCGCTGGTGAAGGACCAGTTGTCGACGTACTGGAGGTCGAGCTGGATGGTCTCGTCCCAGGACAGGTCGGAGCGCCCGCTGATCTGCCACAGCCCCGTCATCCCCGGCCGTACGGTGAGCCTGCGCAGCTCGACCTCGTCGTACTGCGCCACCTCCTCCGGCAGCGGCGGGCGCGGTCCGACCAGGGACATGTGGCCGCCCAGGACGTTGATGAGCTGCGGGAGTTCGTCGAGCGAGGTGCGGCGCAGCAGCCGGCCGACCCGGGTCACCCGGGGGTCCCGGCGGATCTTGAACATCAGGCCGTCGTTCTCGTTGGCCCCGGACAGCTCGTTCTTGAGCCGGTCCGCGTCCACGACCATCGTCCGGAACTTCCACATCACGAACGGGATCCCGTCGCGCCCGATGCGCCGCTGGCGGTAGAACGCCGGGCCCTTCGAGCCGAGGCGTATCGCCACGATGATGCCGAGGAAGAGCGGCGAGAGCAGCAGCAGCCCGAGCGCGGCCCCGGCGCGGTCGAGCACCGCCTTGAGGAAGGTCTGGACGCCCCGGCCCACCGGCGGCGCCACCCGCAGCACGGCGAGCCCGCCCGCGGACAGGGTCTCCAGCCGCTTGACGGACACCTCCACCAGCCCGGGGAAGACGGCCAGTTCCAGCCCGGCGTCGTGCAGGGCCCAGGCCACCCGGCGCAGCCGCTCGCCGGCGATGCGCGCCCCGGGGGCCACGAGGACGAGGTCGGCGTGGTGACTGCGGACCGCGCCGAGCACCGCGGCGGAGTCGCCGTTCGGGGCCTCGGGCGCGGCCGCGTCGAGCCGGGCGGCCACCGGCACCCCGCTGTCGAGGGGGCCGGTCCCGACCGGGACCACTCCGACCACGACGTACGGGTGGTCGGTGCGCGCGGCGAGGTGGGCGATGACGGAGTCGGCGGCCCCCGGCTCGCCGACCACCAGGACGCGGCTGACGGCCTGCGCCTCGCGCCGGGCGGCGGAGAGGTGGCGGTAGGTCAGTTTGTGACAGGCCACGGTGATGAGCAGAGCGGGCAGCAGGGCCCCGAGGGCGGCCAGCCGCGGGGTGTTCTCACCGGTCACCACGCGGGCGACGGCCAGGACACCGATGAGAATCAGCCAGTCGTGGACGACGGGCAGCACTCCGCGCGATTCGCCGAGCACCCGGGCCGCGTAGCGGCGGCGCAGCGCCTGCACCCCGGTCCAGGCGAGCGCCGCGCCGAGGGCGCAGTACACCGGCCGGACCTGCTGCGCGGCCTGGAAGACGAGTCCCACGGGCACGGCGGCGCCGAGGAAGTCCGCGGTCAGGGCGGCGGGCAGGTACCAGCGCGCCTTGTCGCCGAGCCGCCTCACCGGCGCGGCGGCGGACCGCACGGATTCAGCGGCCGCCGCGGCCACTCTTTGCGCAGGAAAATGGACATGCCTCATGGGCCCCCCTGGCACGTGGTCTATGACAGTGGCGCGTGCCCGTGGCTTCCCCAGGCGACGGACATCTGGCGCACCGGGAAACAGTACGACAAACACCCGTTCGCCAGGTGCCGATTGCGCGAACGAGAGCTCTTGTTGCTCAAGCGTTAGCAACCGGTACCAACCGTTCCAGATGGCGGGCCGCTTTTTCGCACACGAAGGTGAATGGTTCGGATACCGGATACGTCTCCTCGGTCAACGAACCGTTTCCAGCCAACCTTTTGACGCGCTCCTGACATTGCATCCAGTAGCTGGCACTCTTCGATCCGTTCATCGCACCAGCCTGCTCTGCCCGGAGGCCCACCCAGCCGTCCGGAACCCCCCTTGCAGAAGGAGTCTGCGTTGAGTCCCACCCCCCACAGGCGTGCCACCGCGGCCGGCGCGCTCGTTGCCGCCGCAGCGCTGCTCGCCGTCGGCATACAGGCCGGCACTGCATCCGCCGACGCCACCGCGTCGCAGGCCCGCACCGCCGCCCAGCCCAACCCGGGCGCGGCAGCCGTCAAGCTGAGCCCCTCCGAGCGTGCGACGCTCATCGCCGACGCCAACTCGACCACCGTCCAGGCGGCCAAGGCCCTCGGCCTCGGCGAGCAGGAGAAGCTGGTCGTCCGTGACGTCGTCAAGGACGCCGACGGCACCACGCACACCACGTACGAGCGCACCTACGGCGGACTCCCCGTGCTCGGCGGTGACCTGACGGTCCACGCCAAGGGCGGCGTCACCAAGAGCATCACCAAGGCCACCAACCACGAGATCAAGGTCGCCGACACCACGGCCTCGGTCACCCCGGCCGCGGCCGAGGGCCAGGCCGTCTCCGCGGCGAACTCCGCGGGCTCCAAGGAGGCCAAGCCCTCCAAGAGCGCCCGCAAGGTGATCTGGGCGGCCGAGGGCGCGCCCGTCCTCGCCTACGAGACCGTCGTCGGCGGCCTCCAGGACGACGGCACCCCGAGCGAGCTGCACGTGATCACCGACGCCAAGACCGGCGCGAAGATCACCGAGTGGCAGGCCATCGAGACCGGCACCGGCAACACCATGTACAGCGGCCAGGTCACGATGGGCACCTCGCAGTCGGGCAGCAGCTACACGCTGACCGACGCCGGGCGCGGCAACCACAAGACCTACAACCTCAACGGCGGCAGCTCCGGCACCGGCACGCTCTTCACCAACACCACGGACGTCTGGGGCAACGGCGCGGCCTCCAACAAGGAGACCGCCGGCGCGGACGCCCACTACGGCGCCCAGGTGACCTGGGACTACTACAAGAACGTGCACGGCCGCAACGGCCTGCGCAACGACGGCGTGGCCCCGTACAGCCGGGTCCACTACGGCAACGCGTACGTCAACGCGTTCTGGGACGACTCCTGCTTCTGCATGACGTACGGCGACGGTATGAGCAACACGCACCCGCTGACGTCCATCGACGTGGCCGCCCACGAGATGACCCACGGCCTGACCTCGGTCACCGGCAACATGACCTACAGCGGTGAGCCCGGCGGCCTGAACGAGGCGACCTCCGACATCATGGCGGCGGCCGTCGAGTTCTACGCCAACAACCCGCAGGACGTCGGCGACTACCTCGTCGGCGAGAAGATCGACATCAACGGCGACGGCACCCCGCTGCGCTACATGGACAAGCCGAGCAAGGACGGCGGGTCGAAGGACTCGTGGTACTCCGGCATCGGCGGGGTCGACGTCCACTACTCCTCGGGCCCGGCCAACCACTGGTTCTACCTGGCCTCCGAGGGCTCCGGCGCCAAGGTCATCAACGGCGTGAGCTACAACTCGCCGACCTCCGACGGCCTGCCGGTCACCGGCATCGGCCGTGACGCCGCCGCGAAGATCTGGTTCCGCGCGCTGACGGTGGGCTACTTCAAGTCGAACACCAACTACGCCGCGGCCCGTACGGCCACCCTCCAGGCCGCCGCCGACCTGTACGGCGCCGGCTCGGCCACGTACAACAACGCGGCCAACGCCTGGGCGGCCATCGCCGTCGGCCCGCGCATCAACAACGGTGTCACGGTCACCCAGATCGCCAACCAGACCACCAAGGTCAACACCGCCGTCAGCCTCCAGGTCCAGGCCACCAGCACCAACCCGGGCGCCCTGAGCTACTCGGCCAGCGGCCTGCCGGCCGGCCTGTCCATCAACGCCTCGACAGGTCTGATCTCGGGCACGCCGACCACCACGGGCACGTCCAACGTGACCGTGACGGTGACCGACTCCGCCGGCAAGTCCGGCACGACGTCCTTCACCTGGACCATCAGCACCAGCGATCAGAACGTGTTCGAGAACACGACGGACTACCCGATCAACGACAACGCCACCGTCGAGTCCCCGCTCACCGTGGCCCGTTCGGGCAACGCCCCGAGCACCCTCAAGGTGGACGTGAACATCGTCCACACCTACGTCGGTGACCTCCGGGTCGACCTGGTCGCCCCCGACGGCACCGTCTACAACCTGCGCAACCGCTCCGGCGGCAGCGCGGACAACATCGTCCAGAGCTTCACGGTGAACGCCTCCTCCGAGGTGGCGCAGGGCACCTGGAAGCTGCGGGTGGCGGACCTCGCCAGCCTGGACACCGGCTACATCAACAGCTGGAAGCTCACCTTCTGATCCCCTGAAGGCCGGCCCGTCGGCCGGCCACCCCTGAAAAGCGCGGGGCCGTCCGGGAGAGACCCTCCCGGACGGCCCTGTTCCATTGCGATCAGACGGCGCGGAAGATGCGGTCGAAGAGGTCCGGCTCCTCGTCCTGCTGCTGCCGGCCCTCGTCCTGGCCCTGCTCCTCGTGACGGGCCTCGTCCTGGCCCTGCTCCTCGTCACGGGCCTCGTCCTGGCCCTGCTCCTCGCCCTGCTCCTCGTGACGGGCCTGGTCCTGGCGGTGCTCCTCGGGGCGGCCCTGCTCCTCGCCCTGCTCCTCGTGACGGGCCTGCTCCTCGCCCTGGTCCTCAGGGCGACCCTGCTCCTCGTCCTGGCCCTGCTCCTCGCCCTGGCCCTGCTCCTCGCCGCGCTGCTCGTCCTGGCCCTGCTCCTCGCCCTGGCCCTGCTCCTCGCCGCGCTGCTCGTCCTGGCCCTGCTCCTCGCCCAGGCCCTGCTCCTCGCCGCGCTGCTCGTCCTGGCCCTGCTCCTCGCCCAGGTCCTCGGGGCGGCCCTCCTCCTGGCCCTCCTCCTCGCCCTGGCCCTGGTCCTGGCCCTGCTCCTCGTCTTGGCCCTGCTCCTCGTCGCGCTGGTCCTCCGGACGGCCCTGGTCCTCGCCCGGACCCTGCTCCTCGTCGCGCTGCTCGTCACGGCCCTGCTGCCGGCCGTGGTCCTCGTCGCGCTGGTCCTCCGGACGGCCCTGGTCCTCGCCGCCCTGGTCCTCCTCGCCCAGGTCAGGCGCCGGCAGGATGGAAGGCTGGTCGTCGTCCCCGGCCGGGCGGCTGACCGCCTGGTCGAGGCGGGAGTCGCGGCGGCTCCGGTCCGCGCCGCTGGAGCCCTCGTCGAAGTCGTCACGCCGGCCGTGGTGCCCGTCCTTGTCGGCCGGCTGGAAGAACGCCGAGCGCACGTCCACGTTGTGCACCACGTCCCCCGGCTCAAGAACCCGCTGGGGGCGGCCGTTGCAGCCGCGCTCCGGGAAGAGCAGGGCCAGCGACTCCGTTTCGTTGGCCACCGCGGTGGCGGGGTGGCTGCGCGAGGTTCCCGTCAGCTCGTAGCAGGTGTCGTTGTCAGCGGGGCGGATCTGATGGCGCTCGTTGCCGTCCTCGTCGACGATGTAGTCAAGCCGTCCGAGGGGGCGGCGGTCGTCGTGGTCGTCGGCCAGCGAGGGGCCGGCCGTGGGGAGGACGAGGGCGAGGGCTCCGAGCAGCGCGGCGGCCGTGGGGCGAAGACGCATGAGGTAAAAATCCGTTCTGTGGGCGTAAATGCCGGTCCGGTGGCATCCAGCGGGCAGCGTAGGAGCGAGCCGTGATGCTGAAACGGTTCGGCATGCGCGCGTGTTCGGAGGTTCACTCGCCCGGAGCGCCCGGCTGAGCCCATACGGCAGCGGTGCGCGGGGTCAGGCGGAGGCGCGTTCGCCGGACGGGACCCCGTCCCGCGCCCCCGTCGCCGTACCCGGTACGGGCGCGGGGCCGGCCGGGGCCGCCGGCCCGGCCGAGCGGACCAGCAGGACCACGAGCGCCGCGCCGGCCAGGCCCATCACGCCCGAAGCCCAGAACGCCTCCCGAAGCCCGCTCGCGAACGCCGCCTCCACCCAGTCGCGCGCGGCGGGAGCGGCCGCCAGCAGTTCCCCGGCCCGGCCGGAGGCCAGCGCCCGCACGGTCCCGCCCGCCTGGCCGGAGCCGCGCAGCCCGTCCGCCAGCCCCGAGTGGAACACGGCACCGATCACCGCGATGCCGAGGGCCATGCCCAGCTGCCGCGCCGTGTTCAGGGCTCCCCCGGCCATCCCTGCGCGGGCCGGGGCCACGGCGCCCATCGCGGCGGCCGCCAGCGCCGGGGTCGCCATACCGACCCCCGCACCGGTCACCACCAGTCCCGGCACCAGGACCGCCCAGCCGTCCCCCGCCTCCAGCATCCAGCCCTGGAGCAGCGCGCCCACGCCGATCAGCAGCAGCCCGCCGCCGACGGTCAGCCGCGCCGGGGCACCGTGCAGCATCCGTCCGGCCACGGCGGAGACGGCGAACGCGGCCAGGCTCAGCGGCACCAGCACCAGCCCCGCGGCCACCGGCCCCATCCCCTCGGCGGACTGGAGCCAGAGGGAGACGTACATCAGGTACGAGAAGGCGGCGCCGGACAGCAGCAGGGCGCCGGCCATGACCCCGACGAAGGTGCGGCTGCGGAACAGCGCGAGGTCCAGCATCGGATGGGCGCTGCGCAGTTCGACGAGGACGAAGGCGGCGAAGGCGGCCGCGCCGAGGCCGAAGAGGGCGAGGGTGGCGGGCGCGGTCCAGCCGTGCTCGCCGACGCGTATCAGGCCGTACGTGAGGGCGGCGGCCCCGGCCGTGAAGGCGGCCGTGCCCGGCAGGTCCAGGCCGCGCGCGTGCGGGTTGCGGGACTCGGCGACCGCCTTGGCGGTGACGTACACGGCGAGGGCGCAGACCGGCAGGTTGATGAAGAAGATCCAGCGCCAGCCGAAGTGTTCGGTGAGCAGTCCCCCGATGATCGGACCGGCCGCGGCGGCGGCGCCGTTGACCGCGCCCCAGACACCGAAGGCGATCCCGCGGTCGCGGCCCTGGTAGGCGCTGCTGAGCAGGGCCATGGTGGTGGCGAACATCGCGGCGCCGCCGAGGCCCTGGACGGCGCGGAAGGCGATCAGCTGGGCCGGGCCTGCGGCCAGGCCGCAGGCCAGCGAGGCCGCCGCGAAGAGGGTCAGACCGCCGAGGTAGACGCGGCGGCGGCCGATCCGGTCGGCGAACGAGCCCGCGCCGAGCAGCAGGGCGGCCAGGGCCAGGGCGTAGACGTCCATGACCCACTGGAGTCCGGCGAAACCGGTGTGCATGTCGGCGGCCATGTCGGGCAGGGCGACGGTCACGATCGTGACGTCGACCAGGAGCATGAAGGCCCCGAGGCACACGGCCGTGAGGGGCAGCCATTTACGCATGGAGTTCTCCTGTGTCGGGGGCGTTGGGGTGGGGTGCGGCGCGGTGCGGCGCGGTGGCTCACGCTCTCAGCCGGGCACCCGATCTCCGCACCCGCTGGGCCGCTCCTGCCGGATTCCCCGCATCGGGGCGCCTGCCATGATGGAAACCATGACCTTGACCGCGACCGCGTACACCGAGCCGCCGGGAGCGCTGGACGCCCTCGACCAGGCACTGGTCCAGGCCCTGATGCTCGACGGCCGGGCCCCTTTCAGCCGGATCGCCGAGGTATTGGAGGTCTCCGACCAGACGGTGGTGCGCCGCTACCGCCGGATGCACGGCTCGGGCCTGGTCCGGGTGGTGGGCCTGCCGCTGGGCCGCCGCGTCGGGCTGTTCGAGTCCTGGCTGCGGGTGCAGTGCGCCCCTGACGCCGCTCTGGCGGTGGCCGAGGCGCTGGCCCGGCGGCCGGACATCTCCTGGGTCAAGCTCGCCTCCGGCGGCACCGAGATCAACTGTCTGACCAAGGCGAGGACCAGTCAGGACCGCGATGTGCTGCTGCTGGACAAGCTCCCGCGCACCCGGCGGGTGACCGGGGTCAGCGCGCAGACCATCCTGCGGGTGTTCATGGGCGGCCCGGCGCGGTGGTGCGGTCTCGACGTGCTGCGGCCGGAGCAGGTCGCGGCGCTGGAGCGGCCCGTCGCGGCGCGGGCGCAGGAGCGGTACACCCTGGACGAGGCCGAGCTCGCGCTGCTGTCGGTGCTCGGCAAGGACGGCCGGGCCGGGTATCCGGAGCTGGCGCGCGCCACGGGCCTGTCGGAGTCCACGGCCCGCCGCCGGGTCGAGCGGCTGCGGGAGCTCGGCGCGCTCTACCTCGACGTGGAGCTCGTACCCGCGGCCCTCGGCTTCGAGGCGGAGGCGACGCTGATGATGACCGCGGCGCCGGCCCGGCTGGCGGAGGTGGGCGCCGCGCTCGCGGGCCATCCGGAGGTGCCGTTCGCGGCCGCGGTGACGGGGACGGCCAATGTGATGGCGGTGGTGGTGTGCCGGGACACCGACGCGCTGTACACGTACCTGACGGAGCGGATCGGGGCGGTGCCCGGCATCCACCACGTGGAGGTGATCCCGACCCTGCGCAACGTCAAGCGGGCCGGGATGCTGGTGGAGGGCGGGCGGCTGGTGGATCCGCCGCCCGCCCCCGTCCGGTCCGCCAGGGGTTAGGGCCTGCTAGCGCAGCACCACGCCGCCGCCGGCGTCCGTGGCCACCGGGGCCGCGACCAGCCCCAGTTCGGCCGGGGTCGCCAGCAGCGGGTGCGCGGGCAGGATCCGTACGGTGTAGCCGAAGGGCCCCGTACGGTCGAGGGCGAGCGGGCCCTCGTACACCCAGCGGCCCTCCAGGTCCGGCCCGGCGGCCGGTTTGAGCGGGAAGCTCCTCCCGTCCCGGATCACGTCCTGCGGGTCCACCCGGCCCGCGACCGCCTGCACCTCCACGTCCTCGGGCGCGAGCGCGTCCAGCGCCACCCGCACCCGCAGCGTGAGCGTGGCCCCGAGCTCGGCGGTGCCGTTGACCGGGGCGTCGGCCAGCGCCTCCACGTGCTCGACACCGACGCGCGGCCAGGCCGCCCGGACCCGGCCCTTCCACCAGGCCAGGTCACGCGCCGCCTCCGGGGTCAGGGCCCGGTGGGCGTGGGCGGCCGGCACGTACAGCCGTTCCACGTACTCCCGCACCATCCGCCCCGCCAGCACCTTGGGGCCCAGGGAGACGAGGGTGCGCCGGACCATCTCGATCCACCGGACCGGGAGTGCCGCCCGCCCGGAGCGGTCGTAGAACCGGGGCGCGACCCGGTTCTCGATCAACTCGTAGAGGGCGGCGGCCTCCAGGTCGTCACGCCGTTCCTCGTCCGTCCCGAGGCCGTCGGCGGTCGGGATGGCCCAGCCGAAGTCCGGCTCGAACCATTCGTCCCACCAGCCGTCCAGCACGGACAGGTTGAGGCAGCCGTTCAGGGCGGCCTTCATCCCGCTGGTCCCGCACGCCTCCAGCGGCCGCAGCGGGTTGTTGAGCCAGACGTCGCAGCCCGGGTAGAGCTTCTGCGCCATCGCCATGCCGTAGTCGGGCAGGAAGACGATCCGGTGCCGCACCCGCGGGTCGTCCGCGAACCGCACCAGCTCCTGGACGAGCCGCTTGCCCCCGTCGTCGGCCGGGTGCGCCTTGCCCGCGACCACGATCTGCACGGGCCGGTCCGGGTCCAGCAGCAGCCGGCGCAGCCGCTCGGGGTCGCGCAGCATCAGGGTGAGCCGCTTGTAGGAGGGCACCCGCCGGGCGAACCCGATGGTGAGCACGTCGGGGTCGAGTACGCAGTCCACCCAGCCCAGTTCGGCGTCCGCGGCACCGCGCCGGCGCCAGGAGGCCCGCAGCCGGTCGCGCACCTCCTGCACCAGCTGCTCGCGCAGCACCCGCCGCAGGTCCCAGATGTCCTGGTCGGCGATGTCCGCGACGGCGTCCCAGCGCTGGGAGCCGCCGACGGACAGGGCGTCCTCGGTGCGTCCGGCGCCGATCTGGCGGGCGCCGAGCCGGACGACCTCGGGGGCCACCCAGGTCGGGGCGTGCACGCCGTTGGTCACGGAGGTGATGGGCACGTCGGCGGGGTCGAAGCCCGGCCACAGCCCGGCGAACATGCCCCGGCTGACGGCGCCGTGCAGGGTGGAGACCCCGTTGGCCCGCTGGGCGAGCCGCAGGCCCATCACCGCCATGTTGAACACCCCGGGGTCGCCGCCGGGGTAGGTCTCGGCGCCGAGTTCCAGGATCCGGTCGACGGGGACGCCCTCCAGCTCGGCACCGGTACCGAAGTGGCGGGCGACCAGGGCCCGGTCGAAGCGGTCGATGCCGGCGGGCACGGGGGTGTGCGTGGTGAACACGGTCCCGGCGCGCACCGCCTCGACGGCGGCCTCGAATCCGAGCCCCTGCTCCCCTTCCAGTTCCCTTATGCGTTCGAGTCCGAGGAACCCGGCGTGGCCCTCGTTGGTGTGGAACACCTCGGGGTCGGGATGGCCGGTGATCCGGCAGTACCGCCGCACCGCGCGCACGCCGCCGATGCCGAGCAGCATCTCCTGGAGCAGCCGGTGGTCGCTGCCGCCGCCGTAGAGCCGGTCGGTGACCTCCCGGGCGCCCGCGTCATTGTCCTCGACGTCGGAGTCGAGCAGCAGCAGCGGCACCCGGCCGACCCGGGCCTGCCAGATGTGCGCGTGCAGGACCCGGCCGCCGGGCAGGCTCAGGCAGACGCGGGCGGGAGCCCCGTCCTCGTCCCGCAGGAGGGACAGGGGGAGTTCGTTGGGATCGAGTACGGGATAGTGCTCCTGCTGCCAGCCGTCGCGGGAGAGGGACTGGCGGAAGTAGCCGTGGCGGTACAGCAGTCCCACTCCGATGAGCGGGACGCCGAGGTCGCTGGCGGCCTTGAGGTGGTCCCCGGCGAGGATGCCCAGGCCGCCGGAGTACTGGGGGAGGGCGGCGGTGATGCCGAACTCCGGGGAGAAGTAGGCGATCGCGGCGGGGAGATCGGCGGAGTCCTCATGGCTCTGGTACCACCTCCCGCCGTGGACGTAGTCGTCGAGGTCGGCCACCACGGCGGCGAGGCGGCGCAGGAACCGGCGGTCGCCGGCCAGCTCCTCCAGCCGGGAGGCGCTGACCCCGCCGAGGAGCCGGACGGGGTCTCCCCCTGCGGCCTGCCAGCCCTCGGGGTCGACGGATTGGAAGAGTTCGCGGGTCTCCGCATGCCAGGACCAGCGCAGGTTGCGCGCGAGGTCCGCCAGCGGCAGGAGGGGTTCCGGGAGGACAGGGCGTACGGTGAATCGACGGATAGCCTTCACGCGTTCCACCTTCGCAGGCAATTGCGGATAGGAGCGGCCACACCACGCTGTGCGCCGCGCATCACCCCCGGAAGGCTATCGGCGACCCCCTCCGCCCGGCCATGGCGCCTCGGCCGGCGCACGTCCGCAGCCGCCCCGGTGGCGCCCGCTGACGCGGCCCGGACACGCCGCCGCCCCGGCCGCCGCACGCAGGGCGTGGGCGGCCGGGGCGGGTTGGGGCGGCCGGTCAGGGCCGGGTGAAGTAGCCGAGCAGGTCGGTGATCACGTGGGTGCTGCCGCCGTGGCTGTTCCAGACGGCGACGCGGCCGTCCGCCACCGGGGTGGTGACGTGGTTGGGGACGGTGTCGCCGGGACGGGTGTTGAGGCTGCTGGCACCCGGGCGGCTCGCTCCGTACCCGTAGACGGTGAGGAATCCGGGTCCGGTGGACTCGGTCGCGGTGACGTTCAGTACCGCGCCGACCGCTCCGGCGGGCAGGCCGGCGACGGTGGTGTCCGTGCCGGGGGCGAGCTTGCCGGTGGTACGGGTGTCGGCGAGGCGCCTCGGGACGGTCGGCGTGAACAGGGTCGTGCCGTCCTTGCCGTACCAGCCGACCGCGTCCAGGACCAGGTGCGTGGAGCCGGTGTTGGTGTAGAGGGTGATCGTGCCGTCCGGGCCCACCGGGACGATGGCCTGGTTCGACTTGTCCTTGCCCGGCTCGGGGTTGAGGTTCGAGGTGGCGGGCCGGTTCGCCGGGTCGGGGTAGGCGATGACGTGCGCGTCGGCGGTGGACCCGGTGCTGGTCAGGTTGAGTGCGACCGCGGTGGCGCCGGCGGGGACGCCGCCCACGCCCGCGACCTTGACGGTCCGGCTCGTGCCCCCGGCGAGCGCGCCGCCCGCGGTACGGGTGTCGGCGAGGCGGGTCGGGGCGATCGGGCTGAAGCGCTGCCCGGCGTTCGGCTGGTAGTAGCCGACGAAGTCGACGACGAGCGAGGCCCGGCCGGAGTTCAGCTGGGCCGAGACCCGGCCGTCGGCGCCGACGGGGACGGTCACCGTGTTGGAGGACGTGCCGCCCGCGCGGACGTTGACGTTCGAGGTCGCCGGGCGGGGCTGGCCGGAGGGCCACACGCTCAGGTGGGTGTCCTCCGTGGCGCCCGTGACGGTGACGTTGAGGACGGCCGCGGCCATGCCGCCGGAGAGGACGTGGTCCGGCACGGACAGGCCGGCCGGCAGGATCACGCCGGTCGGCGTCCCGCCCGCGACGGGGCTGTTGGTGGTGCGGGTGTCGAGCAGGCGGAACGGTGCGGTGGCGACGTAGCCGGAGGGCGCGTAGTCGACCTTCACCGTCTTGGCCGCCGTGGACGTGGCGCCATGGGAGTCGCGGACGGTGACCTGCACCCGGTGGTCGCCCGGCCGGCTGTAGGTGTGCTGGACCGGCTCCAGGCTGTTGCCCTGGGCGGTGGTGCCGTCACCGAAGTCCAGGTCCACCCGGTCCAGGGGCCACGGGAGAGCCGTGGCCGCGGGGTCGATGCGCACGGTCAGCGGACGGGTGGAGCCGATGGGGCTGTCCGAGGCCGGCAGCACCGGCTCGGCGGTGAACGCGGCGGTCAGCGGGCCGGCCGCGGTCACCTTGGTGGACTTCTGCGTGAAGGCCTTCGCCCCGACGCCGTTGACCGCCGTGACCTTGACCGTGCACTCGCACGGCGCGCTGTAGACGTGCGTGGCGACGGCGCCCAGGGCGTTGCCCGGTCGGGTGACGACGGGCGGCGTCCCGTCGCCGAAGTCCACGTGGTACTCCATGGCGGTGGGCCAGAGGCTGTTCGACACGGCCTGCACCTCCACCGGGGTGCCGGCCGGCGCCCAGGTCCGGTCGATCACCATCCAGGCCTCGCTCAGGCCGTCCTGGGTCTCGTAGGCACCGCGGTCCAGGTACCCCCCGTCCTTGCCGGTGTTGGGCACGCGCGGGTCGTCGGCGGTCGGGTTCAGGTTGTGGTCCGTGGGCAGTACGCCCGGTGCCGTCGGGTCGGCGGAGTCGATGGCCCGTGAGCCGTCCATCTGGCCGGCCTCGTCGCGGGACGCGGTCAGGATGTCGTGCGCACCCTGGCCGCTGGCGGCCTGGAACGCCGCCGGGCTCTGGTACCCGGTGCCGGCCCAGCTGTAGACCGTGCGCCCGGCGGCGGAAACGATCAGGTTGTAGTCGGCGCGGGTGCCCTCGGCCGCGCTCTGGGACACCGCCATGCCCTGAACCGGTTCGGCCGACTCGCACCGCGTGGAGGTCGCCTCGGTGTAGAGCACGTTGTTGAACAGCGCGGAGCCGGTCGAGCCGCCACTGACCGAGAGGGCCGCCTGGCAGTAACCGTAGAACGTGTTGTTGGTGACGGCCGTGCCCGGCGCGTCGACCACCGTGACCGCCGGCCGGACGACGCCGATGATCTGGTTGCGGCCGAGCACGGTGCCCCGCGAGCCGCCCTCGACCCGGACTCCCGTCAGCCGGCTCCGGCTGACGTGCACGTCCGTGCTTTCCCCGCCGACCACGAGGGCGTCGAGCGTGCCCCGTGAGACGACCGTCCGGTCGAGCTCCACATCGGTCGATCGGCTGATCTGGACGCCGCCGCGGACGGTCAGGCCGCGTACTACCACGTGGCCGGCGCCGGTGACGGCCAGGCCCTTGGACAGCTCCGCCGTGGGCGCGCCCTCCGTCGGATCGGCGGCGAAGGTGACCGGCCTGCCCGGCTCACCGGAGCGGTCGACGGTCACGGCCTCGTCATAGGCCCTGCCCGTCTTCACGAGCACCGTCTGGCCCGGCTGGACGGCCTTGGCCGCGGCCGAGACGGTGCAGAACGGGACGGACTGCGTGCCCGATCCGGCGTCGGAGCAGTGGGAGTCGTCATGGTTGCTGACGTACAGCGTGGACGGCGTAGCGGCGGCCGCAGTGCCGGGAACACCGAGGAGGGCGACGAGCCCTGCGGTGAGCAGGACCACCGCACGAGTGGGACGCAAAGGGATGGCTTCCTTCGTCATGCAGGAAAGAGCTGCGTGGAATGCGGGGCGTTGCACAGCTGCACGACGGCGAAGCGGCCAATTCCCCCCTGGCCGTCGGGCGCACGCGCATCCACGAGGACGAAGCCATGATCCCTGGTCGGCCGACGGATGTCACTCCGGACAAATCGCCTTCCCGTCAACACCGCCACGCGCGTCTCACCTAGCCCGTACGCGTCGCACTCCGGCCCCGTCCGGGCCGGACGGGGGCGGCCCGAGGGACGGGTGGGACGGGTGGTGTCCGGTCGTACATCCGGTAGTCCCGGCCGACTTGATGGAGCCTCGGCGGATCTCGGACAGGGGCTTGGTCTGGGCCGTGCGACTACGTACGAGTAGTTAACCGAGCACCCTGCATGGGCGCGACGAGAGTGGGAAGGGCTCCCCGCGTACACGCACGGCGCACCCCGCACCCCACCTCTCCCGCCACCCGAGTGAACGCGGACAGGAGCGGCCATGCCCGCAGCCCAGCCGTCTTCCGAGCGGCTAGAAACAGAGCGAACAGAGCGTGCACTACCAGCCGGTTCCGCGGCTGGCCTGTTGTCACCGAGCCCTGCGAACTGCCCCCAGGTGATCCCATCATGATCGGTCGCATTCCCGTACTGGACGTCCGCCCTGCCGTCGACTGCGGCGCCAGACCCGCCAAGGCGGTCGTGGACGAGGTCTTCGAGATCTCCGCCACCGTGTTCCGCGAGGGCCACGACGCCGTCGCCGCCCATGTCGTGCTGCGCGACCCCAGCGGGCGGATGCGGCCCGCCGTGCCGATGCGCGAGCTGGCGCCCGGAACCGACCGCTGGGGGGCCCGGGTCTCGGCCGACGCCGAGGGGCGGTGGACCTACACGGTCGAGGCGTGGAGCGACCCGGTCGCCACTTGGCGGGCGCATGCCGCGATCAAGATCCCGGCCGGGATCGATCCGGGGCTCACCCTCCTCGAAGGGGCGGACGTACTGGAGCGGGCCGGGTCCCGGATCCCCAAGCGCGACGGCCGCGAGCACGTCATGGCCGCCGCCGCCACGATGCGCGACGAGGACCTGGAGGCGGACGTCCGCTACGCCGCCGCCCTCGCGCCGGAGGTGGAGGCGGCGCTGGCGAGGCGCCCGTACCGGGAGCTCGTCACGGCCGCCAAGGCCATGCCGCTGGTCGTGGAGCGCAAGCGCGCCCTCTTCGGCTCCTGGTACGAGATGTTCCCCCGCTCCGAGGGTGCCGTCGTCGAGCCGGGCCGGGCTCCGGTGAGCGGGACGTTCGCGACCGCCGCCGAGCGGCTGCCGGCCATTGCCGCGATGGGCTTCGACGTGGTGTACCTGCCGCCGATCCACCCGATCGGGAGCACCTACCGCAAGGGGCCCAACAACACCCTCTCCGCGGGCAGTTGGGATCCGGGCGTGCCGTGGGCCATCGGCTCCACCGAGGGCGGCCACGACGCCGTCCACCCCGAACTGGGCACCATCGAGGACTTCGACGCCTTCGTCGCCCGGGCCCGCGAGCTGCACCTGGAGATCGCGCTCGACTTCGCCCTGCAGTGCTCGCCCGACCACCCGTGGGTGGAGAAGCACCCGGAGTGGTTCCGCCACCGCGCCGACGGGACGATCGCGTACGCGGAGAACCCGCCGAAGAAGTACCAGGACATCTATCCGATCCACTTCGACACCGACATGGCCGGCCTCGTCACGGAGACGGTCCGCATCCTGCGCCACTGGATGGACCACGGTGTCCGGATCTTCCGGGTCGACAATCCGCACACCAAGCCCGTCGTCTTCTGGCAGAAGGTGATCGCGGACATCAACAAGTCCGACCCCGACGTGATCTTCCTGGCGGAGGCCTTCACCCGTCCCGCGATGATGCGCGCGCTGGCCGCCAACGGCTTCCAGCAGTCGTACACGTACTTCACCTGGCGCAACACCAAGGCGGAGCTCACGGAGTACCTGACCGAGCTGTCCGACACCCGGTCGGCCTCGGTGATGCGGCCGAACTTCTTCGTCAACACGCCCGACATCCTCCACGCCTACCTGCAGCACGGCGGGCGTGCGGCCTTCGAGGTGCGCGCGGTGCTCGCCGCCACCCTCTCGCCGACCTGGGGCGTCTACGCGGGCTACGAGCTCTGCGAGAACACCCCGGTCCGGGAGGGCAGCGAGGAGTACCTGAACTCCGAGAAGTACGAGTTCCGGCCACGTGACTGGGCGGCCGCCGACCGCGAGGGCCGCACCATCGCCCCGCTGATCACCACGCTCAACCGGCTGCGACGGCGCCACCCGGCGCTCCAGCAGCTGCGCGACATCCATTTCCACACGACCGACAACGACCAGGTGATCGCCTATTCGAAGCACGCCGGAGCCGATTCCGTACTGGTGGTCGTCAACCTCGATCCGCACCACACCCAGGAGGCGACGGTCTCGTTGGACATGCCGGTACTCGGCCTCGACTGGCACGGGTCCCTCGCGGTGCGCGACGAGCTCACCGGCGAGACCTATCACTGGGGCAGGGCGAACTACGTGCGCCTAGAGCCGGGCCGTGCGCCCGCGCACGTACTGGCCGCTCTGCGACCGTCCCCGCCCACCGGAGGGTCACCCACCACATGATGATCAACGATCCCGTCCCCGACACCTTCGAGGACACCCCCGCCAAGGACCGCGATCCCGACTGGTTCAAGCGGGCGGTCTTCTACGAGGTCCTCGTCCGCTCCTTCCACGACAGCAACGGCGACGGCGTGGGGGACCTCAAGGGGCTCACGGCCAAACTGGACTACCTCCAGTGGCTGGGCATCGACTGCCTCTGGCTGCCGCCGTTCTTCGCCTCGCCCCTGCGCGACGGGGGCTACGACGTCTCGGACTACACCTCCGTCCTCCCCGAGTTCGGCGACCTCGCCGACTTCGTCGAGTTCGTGGACGCCGCGCACCAGCGCGGTATGCGCGTGATCATCGATTTCGTCATGAACCACACCAGCGACCAGCACGAGTGGTTCCAGCAGTCGCGCACGGACCCGGACGGCCCGTACGGCGACTACTACATGTGGGCCGACAACGACAAGCAGTACCAGGACGCCCGCATCATCTTCATCGACACCGAGACCTCCAACTGGACGTACGACCCGGTACGCAAGCAGTACTACTGGCACCGCTTCTTCTCGCACCAGCCGGACCTCAACTTCGAGAACCCGGCCGTGCAGGAGGAGATCATCTCGGCGCTGCGCTTCTGGCTCGACCTCGGCATCGACGGGTTCCGGCTCGACGCCGTCCCCTACCTCTACGCCGAGGAGGGCACCAACTGCGAGAACCTGCCCCGCACCCACGCCCTCCTCAAGCGGGTCCGGGCCGAGATCGACGCGCACTACCCCGACACCGTCCTGCTCGCCGAGGCCAACCAGTGGCCCGAGGACGTCGTGGACTACTTCGGGGACTTCGCCAAGGGCGGGGACGAGTGCCACATGGCCTTCCACTTCCCCGTCATGCCGCGCATCTTCATGGCGGTGCGAAGAGAGTCCCGCTACCCGGTCTCCGAGATCCTCGCCAAGACGCCGGCGATCCCGGCCAACTGCCAGTGGGGCATCTTCCTGCGCAACCACGACGAGCTGACCCTGGAGATGGTCACCGACGAGGAGCGCGACTACATGTACGCCGAGTACGCCAAGGACCCGCGGATGCGGGCCAACATCGGCATCCGGCGCCGGCTCGCCCCGCTCCTCGACAACGACCGCAACCAGATGGAGCTGTTCACGGCCCTGCTGCTGTCGCTGCCCGGTTCCCCGGTGCTGTACTACGGCGACGAGATCGGCATGGGCGACAACATCTGGCTCGGCGACCGCGACGGCGTCCGCACCCCGATGCAGTGGACTCCGGACCGCAATGCCGGTTTCTCCTCCTGCGATCCGGGCAGGTTGAACCTGCCGGTCATCATGGACCCCGTCCACGGGTACCAGGTCACCAATGTCGAGGCGGCCATGGCATCGCCCTCGTCACTGCTGCACTGGACCCGCCGGCTGATCGAGATCCGCAAGGCGAATCCGGCGTTCGGGCTCGGCTCGTACACCGAACTGCCGTCGTCGAACCCGGCGGTGCTCGCGTTCCTCCGGGAGTACGGCGACGACCTGGTGCTGTGCGTGCACAACTTCTCGCGGTTCGCGCAGCCCACCGAGCTGGATCTGCGGTCGTTCAACGGGCGGGTGCCGGTGGAGCTGACCGGTGACGTGCGCTTCCCGCCGATCGGCGAGTGGCCGTACCTGCTGACCCTGGCGGGCCACGGCTTCCTCTGGTTCCGGCTGCGCCACGAGCAGAAGCCGGAGCTCAAGACCGGCGCTTGAGCCAAAGGGGCGGGCACACGAACGGGCCAGTCGCCCGCCCCTGTACGGATCATCCTGGCCCGACACCCATCCACCACCGGACAGCAATGCTCGCCATCCGGGACACTCTGCGCATTCGTGACGGCCCGGAGAAAGGACGCGACGCCATGTCGGAGGCTGCATCCGCCCGGAGCCGCCAGGGCAGTCTGGCCGCTGTCCCGCTCGGACCGCTCGAACCCATGCTGCGGGCCTGGCTGCCCAGGCAGCGCTGGTACGCCGGGAAGGGGCGCGCCATCACGCGGCTGCGGCTCGTCTCGGCCGTCGAGCTGCTGCCGCCCGGGAGCACCCCCGGGCTCGTGCACCTGCTCGTCGGCGTGGACTGCGCCGACGGGAGCGCGGACTGCTACCAGCTGCTGCTCGGGGTACGGCCCGCGCCGCTGCCGCCCGCGCTCGCGCCTGCGCTGATCGGGCACGCCGAGCAGGGCCCGTACGCCGGCCAGGCCGTGTACGAGGGCCTCGGGGATCCGCGGCTCGCGGCGCTGCTGCTGGAACGGTTGCGCACTCCCGGTGCGCACGGCCCGCTCCGCTTCGACCGGGACCCGGCCGCGCTGATCCCCGCCGAGTCCGCGCCCCGGCCGCTGTCCGGGGAGCAGACCAACTCCTCCCTGATCTACGGGGATTCGCACATCCTGAAGGTGTTCCGCCGTGTGGGGCCCGGGGTCAACCCGGACCTGGAGCTGCCCAGGGCACTGGCGGCGGCCGGCTGCTCCCGCGTGCCGGCGCCGGTCGCCTGGTACGAGGCCGAGCTGCCCGGCTCGGAGCCGCTGACCCTGGGCGTGCTCCAGCCGTACCTGCGCGGCTCCGACGACGGCTGGCAGCTCGCCCTGCGCCGCCTCGGGGCCGGGGCCGACTTCACCGCCGAGGCACACGCCCTGGGCCGGGCCACCGCCGAGGTGCACAGCGCCCTCGCCGCCGCCCTGCCCACCGTCGCGCTGGGCCCCGAGCAGACGGCCCGGCTCGCCGCCGGGATGACGGCACGGCTGGCGGCCACCGTCCGGGAGGTGCCGGCGCTCCAGCCCTACGAGGACGGGCTGCGCGGCGCCTTCGACGCGCTGGCCGCCTCCCGCGGGTCCGGCGTCCCGGCCCAGCGGATCCACGGGGACCTGCACCTGGGCCAGACGCTGCGCACCGCCGACGGCAGCTGGGCGCTGATCGACTTCGAGGGCGAGCCGGCCCGGCCGCTCGCGGACCGGCGCCGTCCCGAACCGGCCGTGCGCGACATCGCCGGGATACTGCGTTCCTTCGACTACGCGGCCCGCTCCCACCGGCCGTTCGCACCGGCCTGGGCGGACGCCTGCCGGGCCGCCTTCTGCGAGGGCTACGCCCGGACCACCGGCCGCGACCCGCGCGAGGACCCGGTCCTGCTGCGCGCGTACGAGACCGACAAGGCGGTGTACGAGGCGCGCTACGAGTCCCGGCACCGGCCCGACTGGCTGCACGTCCCCATGGCGGCCATCCGCCGCCTGTCCGAACGGGAGCGCCCTGCCCACCGGCCGGGCCGCCGTGCGGCGGCGCCCCCTGCGCCGCCCGCATCGACCACTCCCCATCCGAAGCCCCCGAGGAGGCCGCTCGCGTGAGCGCCGCACGACAGCCGTCACCGTCCGTCCGCGACGAAGCCGCTCCCGCCCCGGAGCCACCCCTGCCGAAGGCCGCGGGGGCGCGTGCGCCCCGGGCCCGCCGGGCCGCCGCCCCTGCACGCGGGGTCCGGCCCGCGCCCGTGCTCGACGCCGGGGAACGGGCCCGGCTGCTGGAGGGCCGCCACCACGATCCGCACGCGGTGCTGGGTGCGCACCCCCGGCGCGGCGGGGTCGTCTTCCGCGTGCTGCGCCCGTACGCGAAGGCGGTGACCGTCGTCGCCAAGGGGCTGCGGGCCGAGCTCCTCGACGAGGGCGACGGGCTCTTCTCGGGGCTGCTGCCGCTGACCGGGGTGCCGGACTACCGGCTGCTGGTGGCCTACGACGGCGACGAGACCGAGGTGCACGACCCGTACCGGTTCCTGCCGGCGGTCGGCGAGCTGGACCTGCACCTGATCGGCGAGGGCCGGCACGAGGAGCTGTGGACGGCGCTCGGCGCCCGGCCGATGGAGCACCAGGGCGTCCTCGGCACCCGGTTCACGGTGTGGGCCCCGAACGCCCAGGGCGTGCGGGTCACCGGCGACTTCTCGTACTGGGACCCGACGGCCCACCCGATGCGCTCGCTGGGCTCCTCCGGGGTGTGGGAGCTGTTCCTGCCGGGGGTGGGCGAGGGCGCCCTGTACAAGTACGACATCACGCGCCCCGACGGCAGCCACACCCTGCGCGCCGACCCGATGGCCCGGCAGGCGGAGGTCCCGCCGGCGACCGCGTCCGTGGTGACCGCCTCGCAGTACGCGTGGCAGGACGCGGAGTGGATGGCGCGGCGCGGGGCCCGCCCCGTGCACCAGGCGCCGTTCTCGGTGTACGAGCTGCACCTGGCGTCCTGGCGGCCGGGGCTCTCCTACCGGCAGCTGGCCGAGGAGCTCCCGGCGTACGTCAAGGAGCTGGGCTTCACGCACGTGGAGTTCATGCCGGTCGCCGAGCACCCCTTCGGCGGTTCCTGGGGCTACCAGGTGACCGGTTTCTACGCACCGACCTCCCGACTGGGCAGCCCGGACGACTTCCGCTTCCTGGTGGACAGCCTGCACCGGGCGGGCATCGGCGTGATCGTCGACTGGGTGCCCGCGCACTTCCCGCGGGACGAGTGGGCGCTCGCCGAGTTCGACGGACGGCCGCTGTACGAGCACCACGACCCGCGGCGGGCCGCGCACCCGGACTGGGGGACGCTGGAGTTCGACTACGGGCGCAAGGAGGTCCGCAACTTCCTCGTCGCCAATGCCGTCTACTGGTGCCAGGAGTTCCACGTGGACGGGCTGCGGGTGGACGCGGTGGCCTCCATGCTCTACCTGGACTACTCGCGGGGCGAGGGCGAGTGGCTGCCGAACGAGTACGGGGGCCGGGAGAACCTGGACGCGGTCGCGCTGCTGCAGGAGATGAACGCGACGGTGTACCGGCGCTGCCCGGGGGTGGTGACGATCGCCGAGGAGTCCACGGCCTGGGACGGGGTCACGCGGCCCACGGACGGCGGCGGCCTCGGCTTCGGCCTGAAGTGGAACATGGGCTGGATGCACGACACGCTGCGCTACCTCTCGAAGGAGCCCGTGCACCGCAAGTACCACCACAACGACCTGACCTTCGGGATGGTCTACGCGTACAGCGAGAACTTCGTGCTGCCGATCTCGCACGACGAGGTGGTGCACGGCAAGGGTTCGCTGGTGTCGAAGATCCCCGGGGACTGGTGGCAGCAGCGGGCCTCGCACCGGGCGTACCTGGGCTTCATGTGGGCCCACCCGGGCAAGCAACTGCTCTTCATGGGGCAGGAGTTCGCGCAGGGATCGGAGTGGTCGGAGGAGCACGGGCCCGACTGGTGGCTGCTGGACCCCGCGTACTCGGCGGCGGGCGACCACCGCGGCGTGCGCGATCTGGTGCGCGACCTGAACCGCACGTACACGGCGACGCCCGCGCTGTGGGAGCGGGACACGGCGCCGGAGGGCTTCGCGTGGGTGGAGGCGGACGCCGCCGAGGACAACGTGCTCGCCTTCCTGCGGTACGGGCAGGACGGCTCGCCGCTGCTGTGCGTGTCGAACTTCTCGCCGGTGGTGCGGCACGGGTACCGGATCGGGGTGCCCGAGGCGGTGCCGTGGTGGCGGGAGGTCCTCAACACGGACCTGGAGGAGTACGGCGGCAGCGGCGTGCACCATCCGCAGGCGCTGCGGCCCGAGCCCGTGCCGGCGCAGGGCCGCCCCGTGAGCCTGCGCCTGACGCTCCCGCCGCTGGCGACCGTCTGGCTCAGGCCGTGACGCCGGTGTACTCCTCCAGCTCCTGAAGCAGCCTGCGCTTGGCCCGGGCCCCGACCATCTGCTGCACGGGCTCACCGTCCCGGAAGACAAGCATGGTCGGCATGGACAGCACCCCGTACCGCGTGACGGTGGCGGGGTTGCCGTCCGCGTCGATCTGCACGACCTTGAGCCGGTCCGCGTGCTCGGCCGCGACGGCGGACAGCACGGGCGCGAGCTGGCGGCAGGGGCCGCACCAGTCCGCGGTGAACTCCACGAGGACGGGCCGGGCGCGCTCGTCGAGCACCTCCGCCTCGAAGTCCTGGTCGGTCACCTCGGCCACACCTTCGGCGTGAATCATCGCGTGTTCCCTCTCCTCGTTCGTGTGTCATCCGGTCATTTCGCACTGCGGGGCCACCGCTCCACCGGCGGCCTCGGCGGCCTTCTCGGCGTCGGCGAGCTGCCGCGCGACCTGGTCCCGTACGTCGGCCAGCCGGCCGATGAGCCCGTCGAGCTCGGCGAGCTTGCGCCGGTAGACGGCCAGGGAGGCCGGGCAGGAGTCACCGGCGGGGTGGCCGGCACGCAGGCAGTCGACGAACGGCCGGGTCTCCTCCAGGTCGAAGCCGAAGTCCTGGAGCGTGCGGATCTGGCGCAGCAGCCGCAGGTCGTCCTCGTCGTAGGTGCGGTAGCCGTTGCCGGTCCGCCGAGCGGGCAGCAGTCCACGGGATTCGTAGTACCGCAGGGTCCGCGTGCTGGTCCCGGCCCGCTGCGCCAGTTCGCCGATTCGCATGCCCCCGACCGTAATCCTTGACGCGGACGTCAAGGCAAGGGAGAGGAGGGGGCGGTCGGCGGGGCCCTCGCCACCCCCGTATGCGAGGGCCCCCGAAAGGGATCACGTACGGCCGGGACGTGCGGTTCAGGAGTGGGGGCGGGTTCGGTGAAGATCGTGCACAGGGGTATCGCAACGGATGGCCGGAACCGTACGCTTGAAAATGGATCTAGGAACAATCCGATTACCGGACAGTCGCAGGGAAACCCGCCCAAAGCGCCGAACTCCATAGGACTTTCGTACGAGTTCTGGCCTTGTTTGAACGGTCTGTAGTCGTCACCCCTCGGCCACTCCTACGGTGTGGGCTGTGCACTCCAGCCCTCCCTTCAACGCCCCCGCCGCGCGGCGCCTGCGCGCCGCCCTGGGCATGGCCCCCGGCCATGTCGCCTACGGCCTGCGCGCCCAGTACGGACTGATCGTCGAGCCCGAGACCGTCATGGCCTGGGAGCGGGGCGAGATCTCGCCGAACTCTGCCGAGCTGACGGCGCTGGCCGGCGTGCTCTGGTGCGCCCCCGGGGAACTGCTCGCCGAGCCGGTCACCCTGCGGGAGCACCGGATCGCCCGGGGCCTGGCCCCGGACGAGCTGGCCCGGCGGATCGGCCTGGAGACGAACGCGTACCAGAAGATTGAGGACACCGGGCGCTGGAAGGGCAACGAGCGGCAGTCCGTGGCCCTGGCGCAGACGCTGGGTCTGACGCTCTCCCAGTTCGTGGCGGCGACCGGCAAGCAGGAGGAGCTCGCCGAGATCCTGCGCAGCGCGGTCACCACCCGCTGGCAGGCGTACGTGAAACCGCTGGCCAAGCTGCTCCCGGTGCCCAGGGCCCATCTGGAGCCGGTGCTGGAGCGGATGCACGGGGACTACCAGGCCAAGATGGTCTCCACCCTGAGCTGGAACAGCACCTCGTTCGAGGCCGGGACGGGCGATGCGGGCCGCGAGTACCTGGCCGACATCGTCGCCCACTTCTGGGCCCTGGCCTCCGGAGACCGGTAGGGGCCGTCAGAAGACCGATTCGGCCTCGTACATGCGGTGCTCCGGGACCCTCTTGAGCTCGGTGACCGCCGAGGCCAGCGGGGCCATCACGATGTCGGTGCCGCGCAGCGCGGTCATGTTGCCGAAGTCGCCGCGGTGGACGGCCTCCACGGCGTGCCAGCCGAAGCGGGTGGCGAGGACGCGGTCGTACGCGGTGGGGGTACCGCCGCGCTGGACGTGGCCCAGGATGACCGGGCGGGCCTCCTTGCCCAGGCGGTGCTCCAGTTCGACGGCGAGGCGGTTGCCGATGCCGGCGAAGCGCTCGTGGCCGTACTGGTCGATCTCGCCCTTCTCGTACGGCATCGAGCCCTCGGCCGGGTGGGCACCCTCGGCGACGCAGATGACGGCGAACTTCTTGCCGCGGGAGAAGCGTTCCTCCACCATCTTCACCAGGGCGTCCACCTCGAACGGCCGCTCGGGCAGGCAGATCCCGTGGGCGCCGCCCGCCATGCCGGACTCCAGGGCGATCCAGCCCGCGTGCCGGCCCATGACCTCCACGACCATCACGCGCTGGTGCGATTCGGCGGTGGTCTTGAGGCGGTCGATCGCCTCGGTGGCGACCATGACCGCGGTGTCGAAGCCGAAGGTGCGGTCGGTGGAGGAGATGTCGTTGTCGATGGTCTTCGGCACGCCCACGACCGGCATCCCGGCGTCCGACAGCATCCGGGCGGCCGTCAGGGTGCCCTCGCCGCCGATCGGGATCAGCGCGTCGATGCCGTACCGCTGCGACAGTTCGTGCGCGTGCTCGGCGGCTTCGCTCAGCCGCGCGCGCTCCATCCGGGCTGAACCGAGAATCGTACCGCCGCGGGCCAGAATGCCACTGACCGCGTTGATGTCGAGGGGGCGGTAATGCCCGTCCAAGAGGCCCTTGAAGCCGTCTTCGAAGCCGATGACCTCATCCCCGTGCCCGACCAGGGCACGGTGTACGACCGACCGGATGACAGCGTTCAGTCCCGGGCAGTCTCCGCCTGCGGTGAGAACTCCGATGCGCATCGTGCTGTGTCTCCTGCTCCTGGTCGTACCGGACCGTCCGCGTGCGGGCGGACAGCCGTACACATGAAGGGCGTATGGGTGAAGCGTGTCCGATTCTTCCACGGGCCCGGGGTGCGGCGCGTGCCGTGCCGCGCGGAGGGCCGGGCCTCCCGGCCGTCCGGGACGGACCTCTTCCCGGCGGGCGCCCTATCCCTCCAGCGAGGTATTGTCAAGAGGTCAAGCCCACCCCCACGGGAAAATCTACTCGGAGATCTCCGCGATCTCGGGGAACTCGGAGATCACGGAGATCTCGTGGATCCGCCCGCGGCGCCCAGAGCTGCGCCCAGGCGCAACATGGACGGAGAGCCCGCGTGACGCGCAGCGTGTACGTGACCGGTATCGAGCGGGGGGACGGCCGGCAGGTCGTCGAGCTGGGGATCATGGAGCTGCTGACCCGCCAGACGGGCCGGGTCGGTGTCTACCGGCCGCTCCTGCACGATGCGCCGGACCGGCTCTTCGACCTGCTCAAGGCGCGCTACCGGATCGACCAGGACGCCTCGACCGCGTACGGCATGGAGTACGGCGAGGCCTCGGCCGTCCTGGCCGAGAAGGGCACCGACGAGCTCGTCTCACGGCTGGTCGACCGCTACCACCGGGTGGCCCGTGACTACGAGGTCATGCTCGTCCTCGGCACCGACTACGCCGAGACCAACCTCCCCGACGAGCTGGCGCTGAACGCCCGCCTCGCCAACGAGCTGGGCGCGGTGGTCGTACCCGTGGTCGGCGGTACGAAGCGCCCCGCCGAGGCCGTGCGCTCCGAGGCCCGCAACGCCTACCGGGCGTACGAGAGCCTGGGCTGCCACGTCGTGGCGATGGTCGTGAACCGGGTGGCCGCCGAGGACCGCGCGGGCATAGCCGAGCGGCTGGCCGCCCGCCTCCCGGTCCCCTGCTACGTGCTGCCGGACGACAAGTCGCTCTCCGCCCCCACGGTCGCCCAGATCACCGGCGCGCTGGGCGGCGAGGTGCTCCTCGGCGACGAGGCGGGGCTGGCCCGCGACGCCCTGGACTTCGTCTTCGGCGGTGCCATGCTGCCCAACTTCCTGAACGCCCTGACCCCGGGCTGCCTGGTCGTCACCCCCGGGGACCGGGCCGACCTGGTCGTCGGCGCGCTGGCGGCGCACGCCTCCGGCACCCCGCCGATCGCCGGGGTGCTGCTGACCCTGAACGAGCGCCCGGCGCCGCGCGTCCTGGAGATGGCCTCGAAGCTGGCACCCGGCACCCCGGTGGTCTCCGTGGCCGGCAACAGCTTCCCGACCGCCGCCGAGCTCTTCGCGCTGCAGAGCCGGCTGAACTCGGCCACCCCGCGCAAGCTGGAGACGGCGCTCGGCCTGTTCGAGCGGCACGTGGACACCGCCGAGCTGCGGGACCTGCTCTCGGTGGCCCGCTCGGAGCGGGTGACCCCGATGATGTTCGAGCACGAGCTGCTGGAGCGGGCCCGCGCCGAGCGCCGCCGGGTGGTCCTGCCCGAGGGCGCCGAGGAGCGGGTGCTGCGCGCCGCCGACGTGGTGCTGCGCCGGGGGGTGTGCGACCTGACGCTGCTGGGCGAGGAGCAGGTGATCCTGAAGAAGGCCGCCGACCTGGGCGTCGACGTCTCGGGCGCCCAGCTGATCGATCCGGCGACCTCGCCCCTGCGGGAACGTTTCGCCGAGTTCTACGCCCAGGCCCGCGCCCACAAGGGCATGACCGTCGAGCTGGCCAACGACGTGGTCACCGACGCGAACTACTTCGGCACGCTGATGGTCCAGGAGGGCCTGGCCGACGGCATGGTCTCCGGCTCGGTGCACTCCACCGCGGCGACGATCCGTCCGGCCTTCGAGATCATCAAGACGAAGCCGGAAGCCTCCATCGTCTCGTCCGTCTTCTTCATGTGCCTGGCCGACCAGGTCCTCGTCTACGGGGACTGCGCGGTCAACCCGGACCCCGACGCCGAGCAGCTCGCCGACATCGCCGTGCAGTCCGCGGCCACGGCGGCCGCCTTCGGGGTCGAGCCGCGGATCGCGATGCTCTCGTACTCGACCGGCACCTCGGGCAGCGGCGCGGACGTGGACAAGGTCCGCAAGGCCACCGAGATCGTCCGCGCCCGGCATCCGGAGCTGCTGATCGAGGGGCCGATCCAGTACGACGCCGCCGTCGAGCCCTCGGTGGCCGCGACGAAGCTGCCGGGCTCCGAGGTGGCCGGCCGGGCGAGCGTGCTGATCTTCCCCGACCTCAACACCGGCAACAACACGTACAAGGCCGTACAGCGCTCGGCGGGCGCCGTCGCGGTCGGCCCGGTGCTCCAGGGTCTGCGCAAGCCCGTCAACGACCTCTCGCGCGGCGCCCTGGTGCAGGACATCGTCACCACCGTGGCGATCACCGCGATCCAGGCGCAGGGCGCGCCGTCCCCCACCGCCTGACCCCGTCCACCGCCCGGACCCCTCCCGCCCGGCCCCTCCACCGACCGCAACCACCGACCGCCCGAAGGAATGACCCCCATCGTGACCGCATCGCGCGTACTCGTCCTCAACTCCGGCTCCTCGTCGGTGAAGTACCAGCTGCTCGACATGGCGGACTCCTCCCGCCTCGCCGTCGGCCTCGTGGAGCGCATCGGCGAGCAGACCTCGCGGCTCGTGCACGAACCGCTGGCCGGCCCCGGCGCCGCGGGCGGCAAGCGGGAGCAGACGGGACCGATCGCGGACCACGAGGCGGCGCTGAAGGCCGTCGCGGCGGAGCTCGCCGCCGACGGGCTGGGCCTGGACTCCCCCGAACTGGCGGCCGTCGGCCACCGGGTGGTGCACGGGGGGACCCGGTTCACCCGGCCGACGGTGGTCGACGAGGAGGTGCTGGCGGAGATCCGGAACCTGATCCCGCTCGCCCCGCTGCACAATCCGGCGAACGTCACCGGCATCGAGGTGGCGCGCTCGCTGCGCGCGGACCTCCCGCAGGTGGCCGTCTTCGACACGGCCTTCCACGCCACGGTGCCGGAGTACGCGGCGCGGTACGCGATCGACGCGGCCACCGCGCAGAAGTACGCCGTCCGGCGGTACGGCTTCCACGGCACCTCCCACGCGTACGTCTCCCGGGCCGCGGCCGCCCTGCTCGGCAAGCCGGCGGCGGACGTGAACGTGATCGTGCTGCACCTGGGCAACGGGGCCTCCGCCTCGGCCGTGCGGGGCGGGGTGTGCGTGGAGACGTCCATGGGCCTGACCCCGCTGGAGGGTCTGGTCATGGGGACCCGCTCGGGCGACGTGGACCCGGCGGTCGTCTTCCACCTGGCGCGGGTGGGCGGCCTCTCGGTGGATGAGATCGATTCGCTCCTGAACAAGAAGAGCGGTCTGCTGGGCCTGTGCGGCGACAACGACATGCGCGAGGTGCTGCGGCGCGCGGGCGAGGGCGACGAGTCGGCGCGGCTCGCCTTCGACGCGTACATCCACCGCCTCAAGAAGTACATCGGCGCCTACACGGCGGTGCTCGGGCGGGTGGACGCCGTGGTGTTCACGGCCGGGGTCGGCGAGAACGCCCACCAGGTCCGCGAGGCTGCCGTGGAGGGGCTCGCGGAGCTGGGCCTGGCGCTGGACGCGCGGGCCAACGCCGTGCGCTCGGCGGAGCCGCGGCTGATCTCCGCGGAGCACGCGCGGGTGGCCGTGGCCGTGATCCCGACGGATGAGGAGCTGGAGATCGCCGCCCAGGCGTACGCATTGGTTACCCGCTAGTCACTTGGACTTTCCACCAGACGGAATATTCCGCTACGAAACAAACGGATAGGATCCGCTTCATGCGCCGTTCCAAAATCGTCTGCACGCTGGGCCCCGCCGTCGACTCGTATGAGCAGCTGAAAGCACTCATCGAGGCAGGTATGAACGTGGCCCGATTCAACTTCAGCCACGGGTCCCAGGCAGAACACCAGGAGCGGTACGACCGCGTCCGGCAGGTCTCCGCGGACACCGGGCGTGCGGTCGGCGTCCTCGCCGACCTCCAGGGCCCCAAGATCCGTCTGGAGACCTTCGCCGAAGGCCCCGTCGAGCTGGTGCGCGGTGACGAGTTCACCATCACCACCGACGACGTCCCGGGCGACAAGTCCATCTGCGGCACCACCTACAAGGGCCTGCCGGGCGACGTCGCCAAGGGCGACCAGATCCTGATCAACGACGGCAACGTCGAGCTGCGGGTGACCGAGGTCGACGGCCCGCGGGTGCGGACCATCGTCATCGAGGGCGGTGTCATCTCGGACCACAAGGGCATCAACCTGCCCGGTGCCGCCGTGAACGTCCCCGCCCTGTCGGAGAAGGACGTCGACGACCTCCGCTTCGCCCTGCGGATGGGCTGCGACATGGTCGCCCTGTCCTTCGTCCGCGACGCCAACGACGTCAAGGACGTCCACAAGGTCATGGACGAGGAGGGCCGCCGGGTCCCCGTCATCGCCAAGGTCGAGAAGCCGCAGGCCGTCGAGAACATGGCGGCCGTGGTCGACGCCTTCGACGCGGTCATGGTGGCCCGTGGCGACCTCGCCGTCGAGTACCCGCTGGAAAAGGTCCCGATGGTCCAGAAGCGGCTCATCGAGATGTGCCGCCGCAACGCCAAGCCGGTGATCGTCGCGACCCAGATGATGGAGTCGATGATCACCAACTCCCGCCCGACCCGCGCGGAGGCGTCCGACGTCGCCAACGCGATCCTCGACGGGGCCGACGCGGTCATGCTGTCGGCCGAGTCCTCGGTCGGCGCCTACCCGATCGAGACCGTCAAGACGATGTCGAAGATCGTCGCCGCGGCCGAGGAGGAGCTCCTGTCCAAGGGCCTCCAGCCGCTGGTCCCGGGCAAGAAGCCCCGTACCCAGGGCGGCTCCGTGGCCCGCGCGGCCTGCGAGATCGCCGACTTCCTCGGCGGCAAGGCGCTGATCGCCTTCACCCAGTCGGGTGACACGGCCCGCCGGCTCTCGCGCTACCGCGCCCAGCAGCCGATCCTGGCCTTCACCACCGACCAGAACACCCGCAACCAGCTCACGCTGAGCTGGGGCGTGGACTCGTACATCGTCCCGCACGTGGACACCACCGACGCCATGGTCGACCTGGTCGACGGCGAGCTGCTCAAGCTGGGCCGCTACAACGACGGCGACACCATGGTCATCACCGCGGGCTCGCCCCCCGGCGTCCCGGGCACCACGAACATGGTCCGCGTCCACCACCTGGGCGGCACCGCCCGCGCCTGACCCGACTCTGCCGCACAGAGACCGAGGGCGGCGCCCCGGATCCGCGAGATCCTGGGCGCCGCCCTCGGTGTTCTCCGGCTGTGCTTCACCCTCACTCCTTGCTTCGCCACCTCGTGCACACGACGGCCGCTCGGCTGCGAACGCCGTGGCGGTGAAGGCGGTCCGGCCCGTCCACAGCGGCGGCGCACCGGCCGCCGCATCCACCACGCCGGCGGCGCAAAGGTCCTAGCTGTCCACGTCGAGCGCCGTGCCGTACAGGCGGTCCACTTTCAACCGGATGACCACCCGG
>NZ_JBEXRC010000038.1:0-79910 GCF_040612915.1 Streptomyces sp. NPDC006326
GTTGTGGCGCGCTTGCCGGACGCCACAACCGGCCCCGCAGCTCAGCGCCCTCAGCGCAGCCCCTCCGAGCCGCGCCACCGACCTGAACGCTCTCTGCGCCGACGGCCCGAGGCCAGGTGCCCGTGGCCGCCCAGCCCTCAGCGGCGGAGCCCGGCCTCACCGCCTCGCTCCTACGGCCCGCCCCCGGGCCCCTCAGAGCCGTCGGCGGCGCAGCCGCCCGCCGCAGTTCGCGCTGCGTGTCGACGGCCCGGTCGGCCAGGCGCCCGGTGCGGCCGCGGGCCGTGCGGGCCCCTGCCCTCGGCGGGAGCGCCGCCTCGCTCCTCCAGCTCGCCACCGGCCCCCTCAAAGCCGTTGGCGGCGTAGCCGCGGCCCGCGCCGCAGGCGGACCGAGGGACTATGCGTCGCGCTGCCCGGCATGGCCGCGCCGCACGCTGACGTACACCCGGCCCCCGGGAGCGACTCGCCCCACGCGCCCGGGGCGGCCCGCCCGGGCGCCTGCGGCCGGTCGGAGGCCGGGCCCTCGGGGCCGCCGGGCGCGGCATGGGGCAGGGCAGCGGACGCAGGTCGTCGGGCGATCGGTGAGGGCCGTGCCGACAATGGAGGGGTGAACGTGTCGGCGCCCGCCCTGGAGCGGTTGCGGGAGCAGCTCGGCCGGGGTCTGTTCGCCCGGGTCGCGGGACCCGCCGGGCCGAGCAACCGGGCGCGGATCCACGGGACGCCGGGGCCGCGGTGGTTCGGTCCGGAGCGGCCCGTCCGCCGGGTCCACGGGGACGCCTCGATGTTCATCGGCGGGCTGAGCGCCCTGCTGCTGCAGTCGCTGCACCCGCTGGCCATGGCCGCGGTGGCGGCGCATTCCGGGTACCGGGGCGACCCCTGGGGCCGGCTCCAGCGCACGAGCACCTTCCTGGCCGTGACCACCTTCGGTACCGCCGCGGACGCCGAGGCGGCCGTCGCCCGGGTGCGGGCCGTCCACGAGGGGGTGCGCGGGGTGACCGACGACGGGCAGGCCTACTGGGCGGCGGATCCGCACCTGCTCGGCTGGGTCCACGTGGCCGAGGTCGACTCCTTCCTGCGGGCCCACCAGCTGTACGGGGTCCGGCCGCTGGACGCGGCGGGCTGTGATGCCTACGTCGCCGACACCGCGCGGGTGGCCCGGGCCCTGGGGGTGTGCGACCCGCCGCGCGACCGGGCCGGGCTCGACCGGCGGCTGGCGGCCTACCGGCCGGAGCTGCGCGCGGGCCGTGAGGCGCGGGAGGCGGCGCGGTTCCTGCTGCTGCATCCGCCGCTGCCCCTGGCGGTACGCCCCGCGTACGCGGTGCTGGCGGCGAACGCGCTGGCCGTGCTGCCCCCGTGGGCCCGCGAGCTGCTGGGGACCCCCTGCCCACCCGTCCTGGAGCGGGCCTGCGTACGACCGGCCGGCAAGCTGCTCACCGGCGGTATCCGGTGGGCCATGCGCCAGCCCGTCGCGGCGGCTCAGCCCTCCACTCCCGTGGCGTCGTGAGGGGATCCGACCGGCTTCGACTCGGGGGAGCCGCGTTGGCGCAGGTAGACGGAGAGGATGGCCATCGAGGCCACGGCCAGGAACTCGGACTGCCAGTTCTGCAGGGTCCGCGACCAGAAGTCCGCGGAGGTGACGTACTGGCCCCAGCCGATCGGGTCCTGGAGGTCGCGCAGCTGCTGCTCGTCGTAGGCGGCCGTGCCCGCGATGGACTGGGCCGTCCAGGACAGCACGAACAGTACGGCCATCACGATGCCGAGGGACCGGGAGAACAGGCTGGTGCGCCAGCCCCTGGTCGCAGCCCAGCGCGGCGAGTCGTCCTCGGCGTTCCGGCCGATCTTCTGCTTGCGGTCCGATTCGGTGCCGGCCTGGTCGAGCGGCTTGGACTCGGGCGAACCCCGTTGCAGCAGCCACACGGTGGCGAAGATGAAGAGGAAGAACTGCAGGTACTCCGACTGCCAGTTCTCCGCGACGTCGACCGCGAAGTCCGAGGAGGTCAGGTAGGCGAGGAAGCTCACACGCTGGAGGCCGTCGGTCGCAAGACGGTTGTTGAAGTCGGCGCAGCCCGCGACGGCCTGTCCCGTCAGGGCGAGCAGGAAGGCCAACCCGAAGGCCAGGGTGAGGGAGTTGTCCCGCAGAAACCGGCGCATGTGCACTCCTTCCTCAGGCGCGGGGCTCAGCGCTGCATCAGTCCGATGGCGCTGAAGTAGACCACCCCGCCTACCACGACGAGCAGGCACAGTACGAACAGTGCGCGCATGGCTGACTCATCCGCCCTTCACCGTGCACTCGTAGGGCCGGCCTGGCTGTGGCTCACAGCCCGCGGCGACCACTTTCCAGGCGGCACCGAACTGTGACAGGAACAGCGTGTCGCCGGGCGTGACCACCTGGGCCTGGCGGCCGTAGACGTTCACCCGGTCCGGCCGTCCCGCCTGCGGCAGGTCCATTCCGGCCAGTGCGTCCGGGCACGCCTTCTCTTCCGAGCTCTCCACCTCGGCGCGGGTCTGCGGGGCCAGGGCCGCGCATGCCGCGGAGAAATCCCGGGCCTTCACGGCGGCTTCGAAGGACACGGCCGCCGACCTGGCGTCGGCGCCGCGCTCGTCCGCCGTGCCGCACGCGGTCAGGAGGCCCGCCGTGGAGAGGGCCGCCGCAGCGAGGGCAAGGGCCGGCCGGCGCGGCGCCCGCAGGACGGGGGCCCTGCGGGCTCGGTGCTTCCGGGACATGGTTCGCACGATCCGCGGCTACCCATCGAAGCGCCTCTTACACACTTCACCCTGTATTGATGATGTTTAAACCGAAATGAAGGGGATCATCTCGTTTCTGCGGCACTCGCATGGCCGCCAGGGCGTACGGGTAGCCGCACCTCGGAACATCCGCCGCGGCGGAGGGCGCCTCCCTCCGCCGCGGCCACGGAAGAAGGCGAGTGCCATGGGCTGGGCATCATGGACGACGCGGTCGGTGGTCACCGGCCGTGGAGGGGTGGACACCGTGGAGGCAGGCGTGCTCCGCGGGGAACTGGACATCCACACCAGCTGGTCTGACGGGCTGGCAGCCGTGGCGGTCCGCCCGCATGGAGGCTCCCGCTGGTTCACGGTGGCGGGCAGCCCTGCGCCGTGTGCGACCGGTTACGCCAGTCGTCGCCTGCACGACGCCGTCATCGCGGCGGCACAGGGCGACGGGCCCGCGTCGCTCGCCGGGCGCCGGCCCGGGCAGCGGCGCGAAGCGGCCGTATGAGCGGCGGCACCGGGAGCCGGACCGGCGGAACCGGGATCGGCGGGACCGGGATCCACGTCCTGAGCAGCAGGATCCTGCTGCGCCCGACGGACCCGGAGCGGTCCCGCGCCTTCTACGGCGACACCCTGGGGCTCGCCGTCTACCGGGAGTTCGGCACCGGCCCCGAGCGGGGCACGGTCTACTTCCTCGGCGGCGGGTTCCTGGAGGTGTCGGGCCGCGGCGACGAGCCGCCCGCCCCGGGGCTGCGGCTGTGGCTCCAAGTCGCCGACGTGCAGGCGGCGTACGAGGGCCTGCGGGAGCTGGGGGCACAGGTGCTGCGGCCGCCCCTGCGCGAGCCCTGGGGGCTGGTCGAGATGTGGATCGCCGACCCCGACGGCGTGCGCATCGCGGTGGTGGAGGTGCCGGCGGACCACCCGCTGCGCTACCGCCCGTGAGAGGGGCGCCCGCCGGCAGGCATGCGTGCCCGGATGACGGGTACGGGCCGGTTGTGGACCTCCGGGTCGGACAGCACCATGCGAGCACGCACGAAGGAGGTGTCCCGCCGTGATCACCCAGGCAGACCGCAGGCCGGCGGGCGGGGACCTCGTCCGCGGCGAGGAGGAGCGCGATGGAGCCGAGCAAGCGGACGGGCCCGGCCGAGCCCGAAGGACACGAGCTTGAAGGACACGAACCCGAAGGACACGAACCCGAAGGGCAGGGGTACGACGCGAGCCCCTATCTGCCGCGGCGCGGCGGCCTCGAAGCCCTGCGGCGGGCTGCCGGCGGCTGCCGGGGCTGTCCGCTGTTCCAGAACGCGACGCAGACGGTGTTCGGCGCCGGGCCGGCGCGTGCCCGGCTGGTCCTGGTCGGTGAACAGCCCGGCGACCAGGAGGACCGGCAGGGCGAGCCCTTCGTGGGCCCGGCCGGGCGGCTGCTGCACAAGGCGCTCGCGGAGGCCGGGCTGGGCGAGGAGGACGCCTACGTCACCAATGCGGTCAAGCACTTCAAGTTCACGCTGGACGCGCGCGGCAAGCGCCGGATCCACAAGGCGCCGAGCCTGCGCGAGATGACCGCCTGCCGGCCGTGGCTGGCGGCCGAACTGCGCGTGATCGCTCCGGAAGTGGTGGTCGTACTGGGCGGTACGGCGGGCAAGGCGCTGTTCGGCTCTTCGTTCCGGGTGGGCGAGCGGCGGGGGGTGCTGCTGCCGATGCCCGCGCTGGACGGCGAGGAGCCGGGCACGGGGCACGGGCAGCTGCTGGCGACGGTGCACCCCTCGGCGGTCCTGCGGGCCGACGACCGGGAGGGGGCGTACCGCGGGCTGGTCGCGGACCTGTCCGTGGCCGCGACCGCGCTGGAGTGAGGCGGTCCGACGGCGCCGCCGACGGGCCTGGAGTGAGGCGGTCGGACACCGCGGCCAAGTCCCTGCGCGGTGCGGCGAGCCGGTCACGCCGAGCTGACCAGTACGTCGACCTCCTTTTCCTGGTCACCCGCCACCGTCCCCTTCCCGACGACCGTGAAGGAGTCCGCCAGGAAGTCCAGGACGTGGTCCACCGCCCTCGGGCCGCCCTGCAGCCCGACCCGTACGGTGCCGTCCAGCGGCACCGGCCCGATCGGGCGGGGCGGTTTCGAGGCGTCGACGGTCGCGCTCCACACGGTGGCGCTCCCGGGCGGTCCGGCCTCGGTGGCGACACCCCCCGCCGGGGCGGCCGGATCCAGCGGAAAGGCGCGTTCGAGCATGTCGATGACGGCGCGGCCGGCCTCCTGGGCGCACTCGGTGGCGGTGACCACCACTTCTCCGGCCGGCTGGCCCGTTTCACCCGTCATGGGCTTACCGCCTTTCCTCTCCGGTGCCCCGGCACGACCGCCGGGGTACTCCCGATCAGTCCCCCAGGGCCTTCTTGAGCTGCTGCTTGTTCATCGTGGAACGGCCTTCGATGCCGCGCTTCTTCGCCTCCTCGTACAGCTCGTCGCGGGTGCGTTCCGAGGAGCCGCCGCCGGAGCGCTGGCCTCCGCGCTGGGAGGAGGACTTGCCCTGGGTGGAGCTGCGGCTGGAGGACGAGGCCTCGCCGGAACGTGCCCGCTCCTTGTTGACGGTGCGGCCCGCCATCTCCTTCGCCCGGTCCTCGGACATGCCGCGCTTCTCGCCGGACTCCTTGATGTGCTCGTACTGCCGTTCGCGCTTGCCGCTGGAACCTCGGGGCATCAGGGTCTCCTTGTTCGGGGGGAGGGTGCACCGCCATGCTGCGAGCAACCGCCCGCTTCCGCACGCCGGGTCGGCCACCTGGAGGTGTGCGGGCCTCCCCGCCGGGTCCGCGACCCCGCCCGCCACCCCGCCCGCTGCCCTGCGGAGCGGTCGGCACGCGCTCTTCCGTACGGGTTGGCCGTACGGGTGAAACCCCGTGCCGACCCCGTGCCCCGCCGCGGCGGCCCCCTCCCCGGTGCCACAGTGGACGGGCTCATTCCGGCCGCCATCGGCCGCCATCTCAGAGGGGCTTCACGTGCTCGAACGCAAGCGTCGCAAGAACGGCACCGAGATCACCTTCGTCCTTCCGGCGGACACGCCGCCCGGGCCGGTCAGCGTGGTCGGCGACTTCAACGGGTGGCAGCCGGGCGTCCATGTGCTGACCCCCCGCAAGGACGGCCACCGTGCCGTCACCGTCGAACTCCCCGAGCGCAAGACGCACTCCTTCCGCTATCTGGCCGCGGGTGACTACTGGTTCAACGACGAGCACGCCGACGGTCACGACGGCACGAACAGCCACCTCCACACCTGAGCGAGCCGGCCCTGCCGGTCCTGACGTCGGGTGCGGGTGATCACCCGAATGCGGCAGCCTGAATGCCGGAAGTGCGCGCACGGGGCACGCTGAGAGCGTCTCCTGCCGCACTTCCGGCTTCTGGTGCGGACGGCGCCGCTGCCCCGCTGCGGGGTGCGCCGTACGCACGCCCTCCTCCCGAGGAGATCACCATGGGCACTTCCCCGGCGCCGCGCTGGTCGCACGCCGTCGTCACGGGCGGGGCGGGCTTCGTCGGCTCGCACCTGTGCTCCGCCCTCCTGGCCGCGGGCACCGCGGTCACCTGCGTGGACGACTTCAGCACGGGTCGGCGCGCGAACATAGCCGACTTGACCGGCCGTGAGGGCTTCACCCTGTACGAGGCGGACGTCTCGCGGCCGTTCGGCATCGACCGGCCGCCCGACCTCGTCCTGCACCTGGCCTCCCCGGCGTCCCCGGCCGACTATCTGCGGTTGCCCGTCCACACCTTGGAAACCGGCAGCCTCGGCACCCGCAACGCCCTGGAGCTCGCCCACAGCACGGGAGCCCGCTTCGTCCTCGCGTCGACCTCCGAGGTCTACGGCGATCCGCACGAGCATCCGCAGAACGAGCGGTACTGGGGCAACGTCAACCCGATCGGACCGCGCAGCGTCTACGACGAGGCGAAACGCTTCGGCGAGGCGCTGACCATGGCCCACGCCTCGGCGCTGGGCACCGACGCCGCCATCGTGCGCCTGTTCAACACCTACGGTCCGCGCATGCGGGGCTACGACGGCCGGGCCGTTCCCACCTTCATCCGGCAGGCGCTGACGGGCGCGCCGCTGACCGTCACGGGTGACGGCCTGCAGACCCGCTCGCTGTGCTACGTCGACGACACCGTCGCGGGCATCCTGGCGATGGCCGCCCACGGCATGCGGGGGCCGGTGAACATCGGCAACCCCGACGAGCTGACCATGCTCGAACTGGCCCGCCGGATCATCGCGCTCACCGGATCCGCCTCGGAGATCTCCTTCATCGAGCGGCCCACGGACGATCCGGCCGTGCGCTGCCCGGACATCACCCTGGCCAAGGACAAGCTGCAGTGGGAGCCGCAGGTGGCGGCCGAGGAAGGCCTGCGCCGCACCATCGACTGGTTCCGCGCCCACGGCGACAGCTGACACCGGCGCCCTCCTGCCGAAAGGCCCATGAAGCCATGCGCATTCTCGGGATCAACGCTCTCTTCCACGATCCGGCCGCCGCGCTCGTCATCGACGGCCGCACGGTCGCCGCCGCCGAGGAGGAACGATTCTCCAGGCGCAAGCACGGCAAACGGCCGGTGCCGTTCTCCGCCTGGGAACTTCCGGAGCAGGCCGCCGCCTGGTGCCTGCACCGGGCCGGACTGCGCCCCCAGGACCTCGACCTCGTGGCGTACTCCTACGATCCGGCCCTGGCTCTGCCCGCCGAGGCCATGGGTCTGGACGACCCGTGGGACCACCTGCGCCAGACCTACGCCCGCCAGGCCCCCGGCTTCCTCGCGGCCGCCCTGCCGGGACTCGACCCCGGCCTCGTCCGCTTCGTGCCCCACCACATGGCGCACGCCGCGTCCGCGGCCTTCGCCGCCGAGGACGCCGAGCGCTGTTCCGTGCTGGTCCTCGACGGTCGCGGGGAGCGCGCCTCGCACCTGGCGGCGCGCCGCACCGGCAGTCGGCTGGAGCCGCTGCACACCCAGGAACTGCCGCACTCCCTCGGGCTGGTGTACGAGGAACTCACCGCACACCTCGGCTTCCTGAGGTCCTCCGACGAGTTCAAGGTGATGGCCCTGGCCTCGCACGGCACCCCGCGGATGCTCGCCGAACTGCGCCGCCACGTCCACCCGACCGGAGACGGCGGATTCCGCGCCACCTCCGTCCCCTGGCACGAGTACTGCCCGCCGCGCGGCCCCGAGGAGCCCTGGACGCAGGCCCACGCGGATGTCGCCGCGAGCGCGCAGGCCGTCCTGGAGGAGACGCTGCTCGACCTGGTGCGCTGGCTCCACGGCCGCACCCACGACGACGTGCTCACGCTCGCCGGCGGCGTCGCCCTCAACTGCGTGGCCAATTCCCGCATCGCCCGCGAGGGCCCCTTCTCGCGCGTCTGGGTACAGCCCGCGGCGGGTGACGCCGGCACCGCGCTCGGCGGGGCCCTGCTGCTCGCCTCGGGCGAGGGCGAGGATCCCGAGCCGATGGCCGGGGCGGATCTCGGCCGCGACTGGTCGGACGCCGAGCTCGGCGCCTGGCTGAAAACGGCCGCAGTGCCCTTCGAACGGCCCACGGACATCGCCGCGACCGTCGCCGAGGCGCTGGCCGACAACGCCATCGTCGCCTGGTTCCAAGGACGTTCGGAGTACGGGCCGCGGGCGCTCGGCCACCGCTCCCTGCTGGCGCACCCCGGGCACGCCGGCAACCTGGAGCGGCTGAACGACGTGAAGGGCCGCGAGCAGTTCCGGCCGGTGGCCCCCATGGTGCTCGCCGACCGGGCAGCCGAGATCTTCGAAGGCCCGCTGCCCAGCCCGTACATGCTCTTCGTCCACGACGTCGCGCCCGGCTGGCGCGAGCGCATCCCGGCCGTCGTCCACGTCGACGGGACGGCCCGGATCCAGACCGTCGATCCGGCGCGCGAGCCCCTCGTCGCGCGCATGCTCACCGCTTTCGAGCAGCGCACCGGACTGCCCGTGGTGGTCAACACCAGCCTCAACACGGCCGGCCGGCCCATGGTGGACGACCCGCGCGACGCGCTGGAGTGCTTCGGCTCCTCGCCGGTCGACCTGCTGGCCATCGGGCCGTACGCCATCCGGCGCGGCGGCCTCTTCCGCCCCGGGGAGGGAGGGTGAAGACGCTGATGCAGGACCCGGCGCCCCCGTACGCGGTGGTCGTCCCGACGATCGGGCGTCCGAGCCTGCGCGCCTGCCTGGAGGCCCTGGCCGCCTCCGCCGGCCCGCGGCCGCAGAAGATCGTCCTCGTCCACGACCGCCCGGGGGCCGACGGCACGCCCGGCGCCCTCGACGTCCCCGAGGCGCTGCGCCCGCTCACCACCGTGGTGGCCGGAGCGGCGGCGGGCCCCGCCGCGGCCCGCAACACCGGAGCCCGCGCCGCCGGGCAGGTGCCCTGGATCGTCTTCCTGGACGATGACGTGGTGCCCGGCCCGACCTGGGCCGAGGACCTCGCCCACGATCTGGCCTCCGCCTCCCGCGACACCGCCGCGGTCACCGCCCGCATCGAGGTACCGCTGCCGCCCGGGCGCCGCCCCACCGACTGGGAGCGCAACACCGCAGGACTGGCCACCGCGCAGTGGATCACCGCGGACATGGCCTTCCGGCGGGAGGCGCTGGAAGCCGCCGGCGGTTTCGACGAGCGCTTCCGGCGGGCCTTCCGCGAGGACGCCGACCTGGCGCTGCGCCTGCTGGACGGCGGCTGGACCCTGGCCCCGGGCACCCGCCGCACCACGCACCCGGTCCGGCCCGCCGACCGCTGGGTGTCCGTACGCCTTCAGGCGGGCAACGCCGACGACGTCCTGATGAGCCGCCTGCACGGGCCCGGCTGGTGGTCCAGGGCCGCGGCCCCGCGCGGGCGCCTGCCCCGCCACCTCGCGGTGAGCACCGCGGCCGGAGCGGCCGTGTGCTGCGCGCTGCTCGGCCGGTCCGCAGCCGCGGCGGTGTGTGCGGCCGGCTGGTTCGCCGGCACCGCCGAGTTCGCCGCCGCGCGGATCGCGCCGGGCCCCCGCACCCGGCGCGAGGTCGCCACGATGGCGGCCACCAGCCTGCTGATCCCGCCCGCGGCCACCTGGCACTGGCTGCGCGGCCATGCCCTGCACCGCCGGGCCCGGCCGCTGGGTCCGGCGCGGCCGCCCGCGGCCCGGCCCGCCGCGCCGGGGGAACCCGTACGGGAGCAGGTGGCGCCGTGAGCGGGCGGGCTCCCGGGCAGCGGCTGCCCGGCGTACGGGGCGCGGCCGGCCAGGGGCCCTGGCTGTGGGGCGGACGCGCCACCGTACGGACCCCGCGCGGCGCAGTGGCCGCAAGCACCCTCCCGGACGCCGTCCTCTTCGACCGCGACGGCACCCTCGTCGTGGACGTGCCCTACAACGGCGACCCGGAGCGGGTCCGGCCCATGCCCGGCGCCCGCGCCGCCGTCGCCCGCCTGCGCGGTCTCGGCGTGCCGGTCGGCGTGGTGAGCAACCAGTCGGGTGTGGGGCGCGGGCTGCTGACCCGTCGGCAGGTCCAGGCGGTACGGCGCCGCGTGGACGCCCTGTTCGGCCCGTTCGCCCTGTGGGCGGTGTGCCCGCACGGCCCCGACGCCGGCTGCGGCTGCCGCAAGCCCGCGCCCGGCCTCGTCCTCGCCGCCTGCGAGCGGCTCGGCGCGGCGCCGCGGCGCACCGTGGTGGTCGGCGACATCGGCGCCGACGTACAGGCCGCCCGGGCCGCCGGGGCGCGCTCCGTGCTGGTGCCGACGCCGGTGACCCGGCCCGAGGAGATCGAGGCGGCCGAGGTCTCGGCCCCGGACCTGCCGGAGGCCGTCCGGCTCATCCTGGACCCCGACGGCCTCCCCGGAACCCCCGGCGGCCGTGGGCCCACCGGCGGCGACCCCGGCCCGGGCGGTGCCCCGTGACCGCCCCGCGCAGCCTCGTCGTACGCCTGGACAGTGCGGGTGACGTCCTGCTGTCCGGACCGGCGGTACGGGCCGTGGCGGCCGGGTCCTCCCACACCACCCTGCTGTGCGGGCCGCAGGGCGCCCCCGCGGCGCGGCTGCTGCCCGGGGTGGACCAGGTGCTGGTGTACGAGGCTCCGTGGGTCGGGCTGGCACCGGGCCGGACCTCGCGCGAGGAGTGCGGGCTGCTGGTGGACGCCCTGGCGGCGGGCCGCTTCGAGCGCGCCCTCATCCTCGTCTCCCACCACCAGAGCCCCCTTCCGGCCGCCCTGCTGCTCGCCCTCGCCGGGGTCGAGCAGGTGGCGGCCGACTGCGAGGACTACCCCGGATCCCTGCTCGCGCTGCGGCACCACCGACGGCCCGGCCGGCACGAGGCCGAGGCCGCGCTCGACCTGGCACGGGACTTCGGGTTCCCGCTGCCGGAGGGCGACGACGGGGCGCTGCGCGTGTGCGCGCCCCCCGACACCAGCCGGCTGACCGGCCCCGAGCCGTACGTGGTGCTGCATCCGGGGGCGGCGGTGGCCGCCCGTTCGTGGAGTCCGGCCCGGGCCGCGGACGCCGCGGCGGCCCTGCACGGGGCCGGCCACCGGGTGGTGATCACCGGCAGCGCCGCCGAGAAGGAGCTGACCGCCGCCGTGGCGGGCCGCCACGGGCTCGACCTCGGCGGCGTCACCCGGGACCTGCACGAGCTGGCGGGCGTCCTGGCCGGGGCCGGGGCCGTGGTGGCGGGCAACACCGGTCCCGCGCACCTGTCCGCGGCGGTCGGCACGCCCGTGGTCTGCCTGTTCGCCCCCGTGGTGCCGGCCGAGCGCTGGCGCCCGTACCGCGTACCGCACGTGCTGCTCGGGGACCAGCAGGCCGCCTGCGCCGGAAGCCGGGCCCGGGAGTGCCCGGTCGCCGGACACCCCTGCCTCGACACGGTGGGTGATGCCGAGGTGCTCGCGGCGGTGGCCGCGCTCCTGGAGCGCGCTCCCGCAGGCCCCGCGGCCGGGCGTTCCGCCCGGGCCGCCGGTGTGCGCCCGACCGATCGAGGAGCGATCGCATGAACATCCTGCTCTGGCACGTGCACGGATCCTGGACCACCGCGTTCGTCCAGGGCCCGCACACCTACCTCGTGCCCGTCACCCCCGACCGGGGCCCCGACGGGCTCGGGCGCGCGCAGACCTTCAGCTGGCCGGACTCGGTCCGCGAGGTGAGCCCCGGGGAACTGGCCCGGACCCCGGTGGACCTCGTCGTCCTGCAGCGGCCGCACGAGGAGGAGCTGGCCCGGAGCTGGCTGGGGCGGCGGCCGGGACGGGACGTACCGGCGGTCTACCTGGAGCACAACGCCCCGGACGGCGACGTGCCCGCCACCCGGCACCCGTGCGCCGACCGCGACGACCTGGTGCTGGTGCACGTCACCCACTTCAACCGGCTGTTCTGGGACGGGGGACGCACCCGCACCGAGGTGATCGAGCACGGCATCGTCGACCCCGGCCACCTCTACACCGGCCGGCTCCCCCGGGCCGCCGTCGTCGTCAACGAGCCCGTACGGCGCGGCCGGTACACGGGCACGGACCTGCTGCCCGCACTGGCACAGGCCGCGCCGCTGGACGTGTTCGGCATGCGCACCGAGGGCCTGGCCGCCCACCTGGGGCTGGCCGCCGAGCGCTGCACCTCCCACGAGCTGGCGCAGCGGCAGCTGCACGCGGCGATGGCGCAGCGCCGCCTGTACCTGCACCCCGTGCGCTGGACCTCGCTGGGGCTGTCCCTGCTGGAGGCCATGCACCTGGGCATGCCTGTCGTGGCACTGGCCACCACGGAGGCCGTCGAGGCCGTACCGCCGGGCGCCGGGGTCCTGTCCACCCGTCCCGAGGTCCTGGCCCGGGCCGCCCGGCACTACCTGGAGGACCCGCGGGCCGCGGCCGAGGACGGGGCCCGTGCCCGGCAGGCGGCCCTCGAACGGTACGGCCTCAAACGCTTCCTGGACGACTGGGAGCGCCTGATGACGGAGGTACGGTCATGACTCTGCCCACCACTTCCCGGTCCGGGAACGGCACCCTGTCGGTCGCCCTGGTCTCCGAGCACGCGAGCCCCCTCGCCACCCTGGGAGGAGTCGACGCGGGCGGGCAGAACGTGCACGTGGCCTGCCTGGCCGGGGCGCTGGCCGACCGCGGCCACCAGGTCACCGTCTACACCCGCCGGGACGACCGGAACCTGGCCGTCCGACATCGGCTGCGGCCCGGCGTGGAGGTCCACCACGTCCCGGCCGGACCCCCGCACCCGCTGCCCAAGGACGAACTTCTGCCCCACATGCGGGAATTCGGCCAGCACCTGCTCGGCCTGTGGCGGACCCGCGCCCCCGACCTGGTGCACTCGCACTTCTGGATGTCCGGCCTCGCCTCGCTGCAGGCCGCACGGCACCTGCGGCTGCCGCTGCTGCACACCTACCACGCGCTCGGCACCGTCAAGAGGCGCCACCAGGGCGGCGCCGACACCAGCCCGCCGGACCGGATCGCCTGTGAGCGCGAGGTGGGACTGGGCTGCGACCGCGTCGTGGCCACCTGCCGGGACGAGATCGCCGAGCTCGCCCTGATGGGCATCCCCGCCGACAAGGCCGACCTGGTGCCCTGCGGGGTCGACACCGAGCGGTTCCGGCCCGACGGGCCGGTCGCGGAACGCACCGCCGCGTACCCGTACCGGCTGCTCCAGCTGGGCCGGATCGTCCCGCGCAAGGGGGCCGCCGTGTCCATCGCCGCGCTCGCCCTGCTGCCGGAGGCGGAGCTGCTGGTGGCGGGCGGGCCGCCGCCCGGCCGGCTCGGCGCCGACCCGGAGGTGCGCCGGCTGCGCGCCCTGGCGCAGGACGCCGGGGTCGCCGACCGGGTCCGGTTCCTGGGCGGAGTCCCGTGCGAGGAGGTGCCCGCGCTGATGCGCAGCGCCGACGTGGTGCTCTGCCCGGCCGACTACGAGCCCTTCGGCATCGTGCCGCTGGAGGCGATGGCGTGCGGGCGGCCGGTGGTGGCCAGCGCCGTCGGCGGGCAGCTGGACACGGTCGCCGACGGCGAGACCGGGCGGCTGGTGCCCCCCGGCGACCCGCGGGCGCTGGCCGACGCCGTCGCCGCCCTGCTGGCCGATGCGGCCCTGCGCCGGGCGTACGGGGCGGCCGGACGCCGCCGGGTGCTGAGCCGCTACGGCTGGGACCGGGTGGCGGCGGCGACCGAGTCGGCGTACCGCTCGGCGCTCGGTGCGCGGCTCGCCGTCGCAGGGCCCGGGTGAGGTGCGGCTGCGCCTCCCGTCCCCCGACGGCCGCAGGACCCGGGCCGTCCCCACCGACCCGCCCCACAGGACCGATGCGTGAAGGAGGTGGGGCGCGGCCGCTCCCCGGAGCAGCCGCCCCGACGCCATGAACCGATCACCCCTGCCCGACGCGGATGCCCACCAGCACTGCCGGTCCCTCCAGGACGCACTGGAGCGACTGCGCCACGACGGCCTCGACCGCCTCACCCGCTGGGGCGGCCGGCTCGCCGCCGTCCTGCCCGCCGGAGGCCGGCTCCTCGCGGCCGGCAACGGCGGCAGCGCCGCCCAGGCCCAGCACCTGACCGCGGAATTGGTCGGCCGGTACCGCCGGGAACGGCCCGCCTACTCGGCCATCGCCCTGCACGCGGAGACCTCCAGCGTGACCGCGATCGGCAACGACTACGGATTCGAGCACGTCTTCGCCCGCCAGGTGGCGGCCCACGGCCGGGACGGCGACGTGCTGGTCCTGCTGTCGACGTCCGGCCGCAGCACCAACCTGCTGGCGGCGGCGATGACGGCCCGCTCGGCCGGCATGGAGGTGTGGGCGCTCACCGGGGCGGCCCCGAACCCCCTGGCCGAGGCCGCCGACGAGGCACTGTGCATCGACGCGTCCGCCACCGCCACGGTGCAGGAAGCCCACCTCGTGGCCGTGCACCTGCTGTGCGAGTCCTTCGACACGGCCCTCGGCGGGAACGGCCCGCGCCGGGGCACCCGTACCGCCGCACGCCCCGCCACCCCGGTCAGGAGGACGTCATGACCTCACCCCAGCCGCTCGTCGTCGTCGGCGACGTCCTGCTCGACCACGACATCGCCGGAGTCGCCGGCCGGCTCACCCCCGACGGACCCGCACCGGTCGTCGACGTCACCACCGACCTCTGCCACCCCGGCGGCGCCGGGCTGGCCGCCGTCCTGGCGGCCCGGTCGGGCCGCGAGGTGGTGCTGGTCACCGCGCTCGGCGAGGACGCCGCCAGCCAGAGCGTCCGCGACGGCCTGCGCGGGCGGGTACGGCTCGTGGAGCTCCCCCTGGACGGCACCCTGCCCGTCAAGACCCGGGTGCTGGCCGGCGGCCGCCCGCTGGTGCGGATCGACCGCGGCGGCGGCGAGGTCGGGCCCGCCACCGGGGCCGTGCGGGAGGCGCTCGCCGGCGCACGCGCCGTCCTGGTCGCCGACTACGGCCGGGGCACCGCCGAGGCCGTACGCCCGATGCTCGCCGAGGCGGCGCACCGCGTGCCCCTCGTGTGGGATCCGCACCCGCGGGGCGGAGCTCCCGTGCCGGGGGCCCGGCTGGTCACCCCGAACGCCGCCGAGGCCGCCGCGCTCAGCCCGGACGAGGGCGACTCGCTGGGGGCCCACGCCCGGCGGGGCGCCGAGCTGGCCGAACGCTGGGCCGCGGCCTCGGTCGCCGTCACCCTCGGCGACCGGGGCGTGCTGCTGGCCCGGGCGCGCTCCACCGCGCCGATGCTCGTCCCGGCGCCTTACCGGGCCGCCGGCGATCCGTGCGGCGCCGGTGACTGCTTCGCCGCGCTCGCGGCGGCCGCGCTCGCCGACGGCGCCCTGCCGGAGGAGGCGGTCCAGCAGGCCGTGGCGGGAGCGGCCGCGTTCGTGGCGGCGGGCGGCGCCGGCGACCCCGCGCTGTGGGAGGGCCCGGCCGCCGGCGCCGACCCGCGCGCGGACGACGACGTCTTCGCGCTCGCCGAGGCCGTACGGGCGCGCGGCGGCACGGTCGTGGCCACCGGCGGCTGCTTCGACCTGCTGCACGCGGGGCACGTCGGCCTGCTGGACAGTGCGCGGCGGATCGGGGACTGCCTGATCGTGTGCGTGAACTCGGACGACTCCCTCAGGCGGCTCAAGGGGCCGGGGCGGCCGCTGACGCCGCTGGAGGACCGGATGCGCGTCCTGGCGGCCCTGGGCAGCGTGGACGCCGTGGTCGCCTTCGAGGAGGACACCCCGGCGGTACTGCTGCACTCCCTGCGGCCCGACGTGTGGGTCAAGGGCGGCGACTACTCGGCGGAGGACCTCCCGGAGGCCTCGGTGCTGCGGGCCTGGGGCGGCCAGGCGGTGGTCCTGCCCTACCTCGACGGCCGCTCCACGAGCCGCCTCGCCCGCCGGGCCGCGCACGCCGCGACCGTCGGCAGCGGTGAGAGCGGCTGAGGGCCGGGGCCGGCGGGGACGGGCGATGACACGGGCCGGTGAGCCGGGCCGGGCGGCCTCCGAAGGGCCGCCCCGCGGGCCCAGTGTGCTGGTGCTGCGGGCGCTGGGGCTGGGCGATCTACTCACGGCCGTGCCGGCGCTGCGCGCCCTGCGGCGGGCGCTGCCCCGCCACGAGCTCGTCCTGGCCGCCCCCGACCGGCTGGCCGAGGCGGCCCGCGCCACCGGGCTGGTGGACCGCCTGCTGCCCGCGTCCGCGCCGGGACGCGCCGTCCCGGGCGAGCTGGGCTGGTCCGGGCCGCCGCCCGACATCGGGGTCGACCTGCACGGCAACGGGCCCCCGAGCCGTCTGCTGCTCCAGCGGCTGCGGCCGCGCCGGCTGTTCGGCTTCCGGCATGCCGAGCTGCCGGAGGTCACCGGGCCGCATTGGCGTGCCGACGAGCACGAGCGGGTGCGCTGGTGCCGGCTGCTGCGCTGGTACGGCATCCCCGCCGATCCCGATGCGCTGCGGATCCCGCGGCCCGTGCGGTCCTCGCCGGCGCCGGGGGCGGTCCTGGTGCATCCGGGGGCGGATGCGGCGGCCCGGCGCTGGCCCGCGGCCCGGTTCGCGGCGGTGGCCCGCGCACTGGCCGCGCAGGGCCACCGGGTGCTGGTCACCGCGGGGCGGGGCGAGGGAGCGCTGGCGCGGGAGGTGGCCGCGCTGGCGCAGCTGCCGCCCGGGGCCGTGGTGGGAGGGGCCGAGGACGTTCCGTTCGGAGAGCTGGCCGCGCTGGTGGCGCAGGCCCGGTGCGTGGTGGTGGGCGACACGGGCCTGGCGCACCTCGCTTCGGCGCTCGGTACGCCGTCGGTGGTCCTCTTCGGACCGGTGGCGCCCCGGCTGTGGGGTCCGCCGCCGGCCGGCCCGCACCGGGTGCTGTGGCATCCCGCTCCCGGCGACGACCCGCTGCGGCCCGGCGACGCCCACGGGCCGGCCCCCGACCCCCGGCTGCTCCGGATCACGGTGGACGAGGTCCTGGCGGCCGTACGGACCCTGGCGGGGCGGGAGCCGTACCTGCGGTGACGCCCCGCCCAGGGGAGCCCGGGCGGGGCGTTTCGGACCGCCCCGGTCGGTCCGCGTACGAGAGGCGCGTCAGGCTGCGGTGCCCAGGGCGGGGCGGGTGGCGGCCGGGACGGGGTCGGTGGCGATGAGGACCGGGGTCGGGCGGGGGCGGCGGCCGCGGAGCAGGTAGCCCGAGGCGACGGCGGCCGTGACGACCAGCCCGCCGGCCACGAGCGCGGTCCGGACGCCGGCCAGTTCCATCATCAGGCCCAGCGTCGGCGGCGCCGCGAGGCCCCACACCGTACGGATGCTGGACCAGGCGCCGAGCACGCGGCCCCGCATGCGGGCGGGCGGGTCGGTCTGCAGCACCGTGGACTGGGCGGTGTCGGCGACGGACTCGGCCACCGCCATCGGCAGGACCAGGACGAGCAGCACGGCCAGGGACGGGGAGAGGCCCGCCAGGATCTGGAGCAGTCCGCCCGCGGCCGTCAGGACACCGACGAGCCGGACGCTCGGCCGGTGCAGCCGGGCCCCCAGCACCGCGCCGAGGATGCCGCCCACGGCGAGGACCGTGGAGACCTTGCTGAAGGAGGAGGCGTCGCCGGCGAGCGGCCCGGTGACCAGCACCACGAGGGTGAGGGAGTAGTTGCGGCCGAAGAGCGCGCTGATGCCGTTGAGGGCCGCCAGGGCGACCAGCCGGGGACGGCCCATGAAGAAGGCCAGCCCCTGCCGGGCGCTGAGGGCCTCGGCCTCGGCCTCGGGCTGCGGGGCGGGCACGCCCTCGGCGCGGGCCCGCTCCGGGGCCCGCTCGTGGGGCTCTGCGGGCCGGGCTGCCTTGAGGAAGGGGATGACGCACGCCACGAACAGGAAGGACAGGCCGTTGGCCGCGTAGGCGGCGGCCGTGCCCAGCACACCCACGGCCACTCCGGCGAGCGCGGCGCCCGCCAGCCGGCCGGCGCTGTGCACGAGCGAGCCGACACCGATGGCGGAGGGCACGTCCTGCGTGCGCACGAGGTCGTTGCCGAGCAGGGCGCAGGCGGGGCCGTCGACCGTGGCGATGAGGCCGGTGACCGCCGCCAGGGCCATCAGCAGGGGGAGGTTCAGCTGGTCGAAGGCGACCAGGACGGCCGTCACCAGGGCCACCGCCCCCAGCAGTGCCTGGCCGACCGCGGCGGTCAGCTTCCGCGGCCAGCGGTCGACGGCGGCGCCTCCGGCGAGGCCGAGCAGCAGGCCGGGCGCCACCTGGATGGAGACGGACAGTCCGGTGGCGGCGGCCGAGCCCGTGATCTGGAGCACGAGCAGGTTCTGCACCGTCAGCTGCATCCACGTGCCCGCGTTGGACACGAAGTTGGCCACGGCCCACCAGCGCATGCTGCGGTAGCGCAGCGAGCGCCACGGAGAGCGGTCGGGCGTGGCGGAGGGCGGGGTCTGGACGGCGGCGTGCGAGGGCGTGGTGGAGGAGGAAGACACAGGGATACCCGGGACGGAGCGCGGAGCTCGGCTGGCGAGGAAGGAGTGGGGAACGCGCGCTCCGGGGCCGCCTTCGCGAAGGGTGGGCGGCGGGCAGGGGCAGGGAACGGTCCCGGCGGACCATGGTGGCAGAAGCTGCCGGGCCCGTGCCGGTGCCGTGGGCCACATCCGGCGCCGTCGGGGCGGACACCCCTTGGGGTGGCTGGGCCGGTTCTCCGTCCGTGGGTTTGCTCACAGGGCCCCGGCGCTCACCCCCGGCCGGCCCTCCGTGCCGCCCTGCGGCCTAATCCGGGGTGCCGGCCGGGGCGCCGCTGGCGACAGTGGGGAGCGAAGCGCCGTCCGGCGCGCGGTGGATGTGTCCGGGCGGACGGGACTCCGACGGAAGGCAGCGGATGAGCAGCGCGGCGTACGTGGATCTGCACGGAAAACAGGCACTGGTGACCGGCGGGGCCCGCGGGCTGGGCGCCGCGATCTGCCGGCGGCTGGCCGCGGCGGGAGCCTCGGTCCTCGTGGCCGACGTACGCCGGGACCTGGCGAAGGAGCTGTGCGAGGACCTGATGGCCCAGGGGCTCCAGGCCCGGTACGTCGAGCTGGACGTCTGCGATCCGGGTGCCGTCGCCGACGTGTTCCGGGACCTGGACGAGGCCGGCCGGGCGGTGGACGTCCTGGTCAACAACGCGGCGGTGGACGTGTCGAAGTCGGCCGAGCACCTGAGCGCGCAGGAGGTGACCCGGGTGGTCACCACCAATCTCCTCGGGCCGATGTACCTGTGCCTGGAGGGCTACCGCCGGATGGTGGCCCGCGGCGGCGGTCACATCGTCAACATCCTGTCCACGGCGTCGAACCGCACCTGGACCGAGGCCGGGCCGTATTCCGCCAGCAAGTCGGGGCTGCGGGCGTTCACGCACACGCTCTTCAAGGAGGCCCAGCGCGACTGTCTGGGCATCGGCGTGACCGGGATCATCGCGGGCGGGATGGAGACCGCGTTCATCCTGGAGCGGTTCCCGGACGCGGACGTGTCGATGCTGCAGAGCCCGGACGTGGTCGCCGACACGGTGCTGTACGCCCTGTCGGCGCCGTCGGGCAGTGTGGTGGGGGAGCTGGTCGTCGTACCGCGCAGGGAGCCTTCCTGGCCCTGATCCGGTCCCCCGGCCGGTGCCGGGACGGGCGTCGGGGCAGGGGGCGACCGGGGCGTCGGGTCAGAGGGCGACCACGATGCCGTAGATGAGGAAGAACAAGGCGCACAGGATGGCCAGCAGCACGATCACGGTGAGCGGACCGCCGGCCCACCCGCGCTTGGGCGGCCGGTGGGGTCCCGCGCCGGTGGCGGTACTGGCCTCGCCGGGTGGGGTCTCACCGGGCGGCACGCCGCCGCCCGGTTCGAGTCCCGGGGTCACGCGGGGGTCTGGGTCCGGGTTGCTTTCCGGGAATTCTTTGCTCATACAGGGCGGCTCCCCGTCCTGGGCGGCGTCATGCATGCCGCTTGGCCCGGGTCGCGGGGCTCTCGGGGAGCCCGTCAGCCCCGTCGGTGCTGCTCGGGCGGGTGCTGGGGGTCCACGCCGGTGAAGGCGTCGGCGTCCTTGCCCCCGCTGGGGCGCTGGGAGCGTCCCCGGGTGCCCAGGTCGTGGTGGCCCTTGTCGCCGCCGGACTTCTTGGAGACCTTCTCACCGCTGCGGCTGTCGCTCTTGACCGGGGTGCCCTCGTCGGCCTTCCGGTCCCGGGACGAGCGCGAGCGGGGCGCGGTGTCGGGGGTGTGCTCCTCGGTGTGGAACGAACGCCGGGCGCTGGGGTTCTCCTCCTGGTGCGTGGCGTCCACGTCGGGCGACCAGCCGTGCTGCTCGGTCCCCTGGTGCCTGCTGGGCCCCTCGCCGTGCGAGGGGTGTGACGTCGGCTGCTTGGACATGACCGGTCCGCCCTTCTCGAAGAAGCCTTGCGGCGGGCTTCTGCCCGCTCCTCCCGCGCCGAACCGGAATATCACCCTCCGGCAGTGGCGGGGCGCCCCGGCCGCAGGCATGGGCACCGTGAGCGAGGGCAGGCGCCCGCTGTCATCAGCCGTCGGACAGAGGAGGCCCGGTGGACGGCAACGCAGTGGCAGGCAGTGCGGCGGGGGGCGGCGCAGCGGAGGGCAGGGGCGGGGCGCCCGATCCGACCACCATGTACCCGCGCCCCGACTTCCCCCGCCAGGAGCAGGAGCCGCCGGGGCACACGGCGCCGATGGAACCGGTTCCCGACCACGGCGAGGGTTCGTACCGCGGCAGCGAGCTGCTCCTGGACCGCAAGGCGGTGATCACCGGCGGCGATTCCGGCATCGGCCGGGCCGTGGCCCTGGCCTTCGCCCGCGAAGGCGCCGACGTCCTCTTCTCGTACCTCCCCGAGGAGGAAGCGGACGCGGAGCAGACCACCCGCCTGGTGGAGGAGGCGGGCCGCAAGGCGGTTCCCGTGGCCTGCGACATCCGCGAGGAGCAGCAGTGTGCGGCGCTGGTGGAGCGGGCGGTGGCGGAGTTCGGCCGGATCGACGTCCTGGTCAACAACGCGGCGTACCAGATGGCGCAGTCCGACGGCATCAAGGCCATCACCACCGAGCAGTTCGACCGCGTCGTGCGCACCAACCTGTACGGCATGTTCTGGCTGTCGAAACTGGCCCTGGCCCACATGCCGGCCGGGGGCAGCATCATCAACACCACGTCCGTGCAGGCCTACAAGCCGAGCCCCGCCCTCCTGGACTACGCCATGACCAAGGGCGCCATCGTCACCTTCACCCAGGGCCTCGCCCAGATGGTGGCCGCGGACGGCATCCGGGTCAACGCCGTGGCTCCGGGCCCCGTGTGGACGCCGCTGATCCCCTCGACCATGCCGGACACCGCGGAGTTCGGAAAGCAGAGCCCGCTGGGCCGCCCCGCGCAGCCCGCGGAAATGGCCCCGGCGTACGTGTTCCTCGCCTCCTCCCGGGCGAGCTACGTGACGGCCGAGATCCTCAACGCGACCGGGGGGACCCCTCTCCCCTGACGCTTCTCCCCTGACGCTCGACCGAGGAGGTCGACATGTCGGATCAGGTGCATCGGGTGCCGGACCGGGACGACGCCGTCGCGACGGTCCAGCTGCGTCCGCTGGGCACGCCGCTCCCCCTCGGGTTCATCGGCCTGGCGGCAGGCGCGTTCGTCGTCTCCGGTCTCCAGCTGGACTGGATCGCCTTCTGGGAGGCGAGGGTGGTGGCGCTGGTGCTTCTCGCCTTCACCTTCCCCACGCAGCTGTTCGCCGCGGTACTCGGCTTCCGGTGCCGTGACAGCGTGGTGGGGACCGCCCTGGCCGTGCTCGCCGCCACCTGGCTGGCCACCGGCGCGATCCTGGGGGCGGGACCCCCGGGCGGCGTCAGCAAGGCCCTGGGCCTGCTGCTCCTGGTCTCGGGCGTGGCGCTGCTGGTCCCGGTGGGCGCCGGCGGCCGCTCCCGGGTCCTGGTGTCCGGCGTGCTCGGGCTCGCCGCGCTGCGCTTCCTGCTGACCGGCGTGTACGAGCTGTCCGGGGTGAACGGCTGGGAGGTGGCGGCCGGCGTCACCGGGCTCGTGTCGGCGGCCCTGGCGCTGTACGCGGCCCTCGCCTTCGCGGTGGAGGACACCCATGACCGGGCGGTGCTCCCCGTCGGCCGGGCGGGCGGCCGGCCGCCGGTGGGACCGCGCGGACCGGGGGGCGTCGCCGCCGAGCCGGGCGTGCGCCCGCAGCTGTGAGCGGCTCCCCCGGTCGGCGAGCGGCCGGACGCGAGCGGCAAGACGGCGAGCCGCAACGGGCCGGCGTAGCGGCAACCCGGCGGGGGTAGGCGCCGCGCATGAACACCGCGCGTCCACTGGCGGTCGTCACCGGCGCCTCCTCCGGGATCGGCTTCGAGCTGGCCCGGGAGTTCGCCCTGCACGGCCACGACCTCCTCGTCAACGCCGAAGACGCGGCGCTGGACGCGGCGGCGGAGCGGCTGGCGGTCCATACGGAGCAGGTCCGGGCCGTACGGGCGGACCTGGCCACCTTCGACGGCGCCGAGACGCTCGTCCAGGAGGTCCGGGCCGGGAAGCGGCGGATCGGCGCCGTGGTCCTCAACGCCGGGATCGGGCGGGGCGGCGCCTTCCTGGACACCGATCTCGCCGATCTGGCCCGCGTGATCGACGTCAACATCGTCTCCACGGTCCATCTGGCGCGGCGGCTGCTGGAGGACATGCGGGACCAGGGCGAGGGGCGCCTGCTGATCACCTCGTCCGTCGCGGCCGGGATGCCGGGCCCCTTCCACGCGGTCTACAACGCCTCCAAGGCGTTCCTGCACTCGCTCGGACTCGCGCTGCGCACCGAGCTGGAGGGCACCGGGGTCACGGTGACGGTGCTCCTGCCGGGCCCCACGGACACGCACTTCTTCGTACGGGCGGGCCTGCTCAACACGCGGATCGGCCGGTCCCGCAAGGACGACCCGGGCGTGGTGGCCCGGCAGGCGTACGAGGCGCTGATGGCGGGGCGGGCCCAGGTGGTGGCGGGCTCCCTGCGCACCCGCGGCCAGGAGCTGGCCGCGCACGCCCTGCCCGTCCGAGCGAAGGCGGCCCTGCACCGGCGGATGGCCGAGCCGGGCCGCAGCAGCAGCCACCTGTAGGCCTTGCGGGCCGAGCCACCTGCAGGCCCGGTGGGCGGGCGGACGCCTAGGCTCCCGGCTCCTCGGCGGGCGGACGCCCCGGCGGCTCAGCTCCGCGGGCGCGACTCGTGGAAGCGGAGCAGCCGGGCCTCGACGTGTCCGTCCACGATCCGCGTCTCGAAGGCGGGCTGGGGGGCGGTGGCGGGCCCTTCGACGTTCCAGCCGTCGGAGAGGCGGAAGCGGCTGCCGTGCCAGGGGCAGCGGACACAGCCGTCGGCGATCTCCCCCTCGGACAGCGGTCCGCCCATGTGGGCGCAGCGTTCGGCCAGCACGCGGATCCCGCCCCCCGCCTCGCGCACGGCGAGCACGTCCACTCCGTCGACGGAGGTGCGCACCGCCCGCCCCACCGCGAAGTCCGGGACGGGTCCGAGGCGGTGCCAGCCCTCATCCACCAGGTGGGCCACCTCCTCGGCGTGGTTCGCCCCCGCGGCCTGCCGGTAGGCGAGGTGCCCGCCGAGTGCCCCGCCCACCCCGACCGCGGCGAGTCCCGCCATGGCCAGCGCCTTGCCCCGCCAGACGCGCCCGCGGGTCCGGGCCACGAAGGAGCTCGCGTAGAGGAGGACCCCGGCGGAGTTGGCGAGTGCGTGCACCAGGCCGACCCGGGCCTGTTCGGGCGGCAGCTCGGCCCAGTCGGTCCAGCCGGCGACCGCGGCGGGAGCCGCGGCGGCCAGCCCGGCACCGACGAGGGCGTGGGCCGCGCGCCGCTGGCCGGGGAGCAGGTCGAGGACCGCCGCCGAGAGCCAGGTGCCGATCGGCACTTGGACGAGGAGGGGGTGGGCCGGGTGGCCGAGGGGACGGCCGTGCAGTACGTCGCGCGCCTCCCCCAGGGGCAGGGCCCGTACCGCCCGGCGGATCGCGCCGATCAACGCGTCGGCCTGCGGCGCCTGTTCCAGCCGTTCCACGGCGGCCAGGACCGGGCCGGGTCCCGTCGCGCTGGTGCGGGCCGGGGCGCCGAGTGTGGAAACCATCCGTCGTGTGTTCATGTCCGGCGCCTACCCCGGACGGCCACGGGTATGGATGCGCGCCCGGGGGACCGGAGGTTTCCGTGTCCCGGCCGGGCGCGCGGCGGATCTCGGTGCGCTGCCTGGCGTTCAGGTCTTGAGCAGGCGCGTGAAGAAGGAGCGGTAGCGCTGCAGTGCGAGCCGCAGCTCCTCGGTGGCGACCTCCTCGCCGCGGGTCCACTGGCCTTCCAGGTCCTGCTTGTGCGAGTTGAACGTCTGGGCGAGGGTCTGCATCACCTCGGCGACGAGGGTGTCCGCGGCCCTCACCGCTTCCTGGGGTTCGTCGACGAACCGCCCCTGGATCTCGCTCCATTCGGTCTGGAACCGCTCGGCCTCGTCCCGGGCCAGCAGCGGTTCGTCCTGCTCCGCGCCGGTGTCCCGTGCGGTGGTTGCGCCGGCGCCCGTCTCGTCGGCCGCTTCGGCCTCCCCGGTCTGCGCGCCGGTGTCCCCTTCTTCTTCGCCGGCGTCGGCACCCGTGGCCTCGCCCGTGCCCCAGCCTGCCGTCGCCTCGCCGGGGTAGACGGCCGTGTCCCGCTCCTTGTCGGGGTGGGCCAGGTTCTCGGTGGTCAGACCGCCCTCACCGGGCCGGTCGGCCGCGTCGTCGTTCACGTGCATGTCATCGCCCTCCTTCCTCGCTGAGGAGTTCCTGGAAGAGGGCGCGGTAGTGCACCATGGCGCCGCGCAGCTCCTCCGTCGTCGCCTGTCCCCCGCTGCTGCGTACGTTCACCTCGTGGGCGGCGCGGTAGTGCTCCAGGGTCCGGCCGTGGTCGACGGACAGGTCCCGCAGCTGGTGCTGGTAGCCGTCGGTCGGGTATCCCCGCTCGCGCATGAGCCGGGTCACCAGCTCGTCGGCCTCGCCCACGGAGTCGGCCGGGCGGTCCACGAACCGTTCCTGCACTTCCCGCCAGTCGTTGGCGTACTGCTCGCGGCGTGCCGGGGGCAGTTCCTTGATCTCCAGCTTCTCGTGGCGCTGCTCCCGCGCCCGCAGTTCGCGCTCGGCGGCCATCCGGCCGCCCTCGGCCTCGACCGTGCGGTCGTACTCCGGTCCGAACTGCTCCCGCAGGTGCCGTCGGCGCGACATCAGCCACAGGCCCACCGCGAGGGCGATCAGTACCACCACGACGGGAACGATGATCGCAATGAGCGTGCTCGTCGCCATCAGGACCTCCAGTCCCTGCCCTCACCCGTGCATTCGCCCGGCGCCTGCCCCCGGCCCCACTGCGCAAACCAGGCCTGCGACGGCCGCCAGGACGGCCCGCGCACCCACCGTCACGCCGTGCGGGCGCCCTGCCGGGCCGAACATGCCCGCGCCGATGGCGTGTTCGTCCGGGGGGGGCGGGTGCGGTGCTGCCTGCCGGCCGGGACCGGTTGCGCAAGGGGATACGACGGGGGCCCAGATCCCCGGCCGGGACCGGGCCCGGAAGGGGGCGGTCGGGGCATCGGGCGCCGGCCCGGACCGGCCCCGTGAGGGGGGTGGCCGGGGCGTTGGGCGCCGGCCCGGACCGGCCCCGAGAGGGAGGTGCGGTCGGCCGGTGGTGGGGACCTGCGAGAAGAGGGGGCGTCCGGCCCGGTGACGGTACGGGGCGGGCCCGTGCCCGTCACCAGCCACCGCCGGGTCCCCCGCTCCCGCAGGCCCTCATCCCGCCCCCGTCTCCGCCTTCAGGGACCGCTACGGACCAGCCCGGCGGCCCCCCTCTTCTCGCAGGTTCCGACCACCGCCCACCAAGTCCTCCCTCCCGGGACCGATCCCGACAGCATCCACCCCCGTCACCGACCCCCGGACCCCTCCGCACCCCCGACCCGCCACGTCGACTTGGGTGGTCGTCGGCCCCTGGGTCGGGGAGCCGTGGCGTGGGGGCATGCTCGACGGGGCGCCCGCCGCCTTCGGCGTCCGGATCGTGAGCCCGCTCGCCCAGATCGGAATCGAGCGGATGATGCCGGTCTGGGTGCCGGGCCGGCCGCGCCGCCCCGAGGACGCCGCAGGCGGGCGGTACGGAGCCTGCGCCCTGACCCCGCTCAGGCCGGGTTCACCGCACCACGCGTGGCAGGCGCAGGCTCAGCAGCACCGTCGCGCCGACCATCGCCAGCTGGACCAGCAGGGTCACGGTGAACGCGTCGCGCATGCCGTGGGCCGGGGTCAGGGAGAGGAAGAGGGTGCCCAGCGTCGCCACGCCCAGGGCGAGCGCCGACTGCTGACCGGTGATCATGATTCCGCTGCCGACCCCGGCCCGGGAGGCCGGCACGTCGGAGAGCATCAGCCGCATCAGCACCGGCAGCTGCAGACCCTGCCCCAGGCCGGCGACGGCGACTCCGGGCGCCAGCTCGCCCAGGCCCAGGCCCGTCCAGTCGCCGCGGAGCGCGAGCAGCAGCAGGGCGATGCCGACGGCCTGGATCACCCCGCCCGCGGTGACCACGCGGCTTCCGAACCGGCCGACCAGCCGGGGCCCGGCGAGCGAGGCGGCGAAGAAGGCGAGCGCCATCGGCACGAGCGCGAGCCCCGCCGGGACCGGACCCTTACGCAGGCCCTGCTGGAGGACCACGGCGACCACGAACATGAAGCCGCTGAAGCCGATCGAGAAGGGCACCAGCATCACCAGTCCCCGGCGCAGCGACTGCAGGCGCAGCAGGCTCGGCGGGACCAGCGGAGTGCGGCCCAGCCGGTCGGCGCGGCGCTCGGTCAGGTAGAAGGCGGCGGCCGCGAACGGGACCAGGGCCAGCGAGACCCACGTCCACAGGGGCCATCCGGCGGCCCGTCCCTCGGTCAGCGGCAGCAGCAGGCAGACGAGCGACAGGGCGAGCAGCAGCGTGCCGGGCACGTCGACCGACGCCGGCCGGTCCGAACGCGTCTCCGGGACGGCCCGGACGGCGAGCACCAGGCCCAGCACGGCCACCGGAACGTTGACGAGGAACACCGAGCGCCAGCCGGAGCCGGCCACGTCGGCGGCGACCAGGACGCCGCCCAGGATCTGACCGACGACCATGGACAGCCCGGCGGTCGCCCCGTACAGGCTCATCGCCCGGGCCCGGCGCGGTCCCCGGGTGGTGGCCTGGATGGTGGCGAGCACCTGCGGCAGCATCAGCGCCGCCGCGGCCCCCTGGGCGACCCGTGCCGCCACCAGAGTCCAGGCGGTCGGCGCGAGGCCGCAGGCCAGCGAGGTGGCCCCGAACGCGGCCATGCCGATCAGGAACAGCCTCCGGCGCCCGGCCGTGTCGCCGAGGCGGCCACCGAGGACGAGGAGCACGGCGTAGGCCACCCCGTAGCCCGCGACGACCAGCTCCAGGAGCGCGGGACCCGCCGCGAGGTCGGCGTCGACGGCGGGGAGCGCCACGTTGACGATGAAGAAGTCGATCAGGGGGAGCGCCGCGCCCAGGAGCACGGTGAACAGCCCGAGCGGGCCGATGACCGCTGCCTCCGGGGCAGCGGCGGTGGACGGGTGGGACGCGCGGGACGTGCGTACGGTCGTTTCGGTCACGACCCCGACGATGCCCCGGCGCCCAGCCTGGTACCAGAGTCTCCTCATCCTGGTACCAGGACTACCTGGCAACGGGATCAGGGGTGCGGCACCCTGGAGCCCATGACCACTGTCGCACCGGCCACCGACGTCCGCCGGCACGAGCTGGCCGAGTTCCTGCGCAGCCGCCGCGAGCGGATCACCCCGGAGCAGGTCGGGCTGCCGCGCGGCCCCAGGCGCCGCACCCCGGGGCTGCGCCGCGAGGAGGTCGCGCAGCTCTCCGCCGTCGGCGTCACCTGGTACACGTGGCTGGAGCAGGCCCGCGAGATCCAGGTGTCCCCGCAGGTCCTGGACGCCCTCGCCCGCGCGCTGCTGCTGGACTCCAGCGAGCGGTCCCACCTGTTCGCCCTGGCCGGCAGCACCGACCCGACGCCGTACGCGCCCTGCCCGAGCGTCACCCCGGCCCTGCGGGCGATGCTCGACCAGTTGTCGCCCGTCCCGGCCTGCATCCAGAACAGCCGGTACGACATCCTCGCGTACAACACGACGTACGGGCGGCTGCTGTGCGACCTGGACGCGGTGCCGCCCGAGGACCGCAACTGCCTGTGGCTGATGTTCACCCACGCGGACTGGCGTGCGGCCCTCGTCGACGAGGCCGAGGTGGGCCGGACGATGGCGGCCAAGTTCCGGGCCTCGATGGCCGAGCACCTGGCCGAGCCCGCGTGGAAGGCCCTGCTGAAGCGGCTGGAGGCGGCCTCGGCGGAGTTCCGGGAGGTGTGGGCGCGCCACGAGGTGGTCACCCAGGCCGGGAAGGCGAAGCACATCCGCAACGCGCAGGTCGGGATGCTGCACCTGGAGCACACCAATCTGTGGCTGGGCCCGGCGGCGGGGCCGCGTCTGGTGACCTACGTACCGCTGGACGAGGAGAGCCGGCGGCGGCTGGAGATCCTCGAAGGCCTGCATGCAAGCCACGGCCTGTCCGCCCCGGCGCCCGCCGCCGTCTGAGCCGGGGCCGGCCGGCCCCCCGGCCTCTAGACCGCGAGCCCCTCGGGCAGGCTGCCCGTGTGCACCACCCCGAGGGTCTGGGTCGCCCGGGTCAGGGCCACGTAGAGGTCGCTCGGCTGGTGGTCCGCGGGTTCCACGACGATCACCGAGTCGAACTCCAGGCCCTTGGCCTGGCGCGGCTCCAGCAGGACCACCGCACGGGTGAGGTCCGGCTCCTCCCCCGCCCGTACGTCCGGGAGCGCCTGTGCGAGCGCCGTGTGCAGGGGGCGGGGTGCGATGACAGCGAGCCTGCCCTCGGCCGGGGTGCCCTCGCGGACCGCCTCGGCCACCGCGGTGGCGAGTTCTCCGGTGGAGGCGGTGGCCCGGAGCCAGGGGCGCCGGCCCGTTGACCGTACGGAGCGCGGCGGTTCGAAGCCGGGGTGGCGGGCGCGCAGCACGGCGGCGGCGAGATCCATGATCTCCGCGGGGGTGCGGTAGTTGACGCCGAGCCGCACCAGCTCCCAGCGGTTGCCGACGTACGGTTCCAGGATCCGCTGCCACGAGCCGCAGCCGGCCTCGTCGCCGGTCTGGGCGGGGTCTCCCACGAGGGTCATGGAGCGTGTCGGGCAGCGGCGCATCAGCAGCCGCCAGGCCATCGCGGACAGTTCCTGCGCCTCGTCGACGATGACGTGCCCGAAGGCCCAGGTGCGGTCGGCGGCGGCCCGCTCGGCCGTGCTGCGGTGGTCGGCCTCCTCGTGCCGCTCCGCCATCCGCTCCGCGTCGATGATGTCGTGCGCGGCGAGGTACTCGTTCTCCGTGTCCTCGAACTCGTACGACTCCGAGCCCTGCGAGAGGTCCAGGACGCCCTGCGCGTAGGCGATGCGTTCCAGCCGCTCGCGTTCCTCGGCGGCGCGCTGGGCGCTGTCGTCGATGCCGAGCAGTTCGGCGGCCTCGTCGAGCAGCGGGACGTCGGCGGGCGTCCAGTCGTCGGCGCCGCCGGGGTCGCGGCGGATCAGCTCGGCGTCGTGCGGGGCGAGATGGGTGGGCTCGGCGAGGAAGTCCGAGACCAGCTGACGGGGGGTCAGGGGCGGCCAGAGGCTGTCGATCGCGGCGTGCACCTCGGCACTGGTCGCGATCTCCTTGCCGAGCTGGGCGAGGTCGTCGGGGCCCAGCAGGTTGGGGCCGCCGTAGGGGTCCGCGCCGAGCCGGTCGGCGAGCTGCTCGGTGAGGGCGTCGATGACGCGGAAGGCGAAGTAGGGGCGGGCCAGGTTGTGCGGCAGCCCCGTCGCGCGGGCCCGGTCGCGGGCCTCGTAGGCCATGGTGCGGTCCAGCAGCAGGGTCCCGTAGTCGTCATGGTCGATCTCCAGGGCCGGTTCGGGCACCGTCGCACTGTCCTCGCCGCTGCCCGCGGGGACGGTCTCCGGCAGCGCCTGCCGGTCGCGCACCACCTGGGCGAGGACCTCGGCCATCTCGGCACGGCCCTTGACCGCGGCGGCGCCGGGCCGGTCGGTGGCGGTCGCCCGGATGCCGGGGAACAGCTCGCCGACGGTGGCCAGCAGCACCCCGGTCTCGCCGAGCGCGGGGAGCACCTCGCCGATGTAGCCCAGGAAGGCGGGGTTCGGTCCGACGATCAGCACACCGCGCTTGGCGAGCAGTTCGCGGTGCGCGTAGAGGAGGTAGGCGGCCCGGTGCAGGGCGACCGCGGTCTTCCCCGTTCCGGGTCCGCCCTCGACGACCAGCACGCCGCGGTGCGTCGAGCGGATGATGTGGTCCTGCTCCGCCTGGATGGTCTGCACGATGTCGTGCATGCGGCCGGTGCGGGCGGAGTCGAGCGCGGCGAGCAGGACGGCGTCCGCCGCAGCCCCCTCGAAACCGGTGCGTTCGGTGTCGGTGAGGTCCAGGATCTCGTCGTGCAGGGCGGTGACCTGCCGCTCGCGGGTGGTGATGTGCCGGCGTCGGCGCAGTCCCATGGGGAAATGTCCGGTGGCGAGGTAGAACGGGCGCGCGACGTCGGCGCGCCAGTCGAGTACGAGCGGGGTGCGCTCGGCGTCGTCCTGCCTGATTCCGATGCGGCCGATGTGGTGGTCCTGGCCGTCGGAGAACTCCAGCCGGCCGAAACAGAGACCGGTCTCCCCCGAGTTCAGCGCGGAAAGCAGACCCGACTGCTCGGCGACCAGCACATCCCGCTCCAACCGCGCCTGGAGGCCGGTCCCCTGCTCCCCCAGGGCTCCTCGTACAGCGCGTTCGGCCTGGTCGCGCAGGTCGTCGAGACGTGCGTAGAGCTCGTCGATGAATTTCTGCTCGCCACGGAATTCCTCGTTTGACAATTCCACTCCCGACCCGATACAGTGTCCCCGTAATGCTTTTTCATGCCGCGCTCCAACGTGGCTTGAAACATCAAATATACCCAGAGAAATACCCCGGGCGTCAATTGCACCGGGGCTTTTTTGTGTCCGGGGACGGGGGGGCTCGGCGGTGGGCGGGATCACCCGCGTGGACCACCCGCCGGGCCGGGTCGGGCGGGCGCTGGTTTCGTGGGAGGAAGTGCTGTCCACCCCCACGGAGACTCACATGTACGAAATGCACGTCGGTGAGGCTGTCACGGGAAGTGGCCTGGTGTGGCACGTCGTCGCCCGCGACCACTCCGCCACGCTGTGCGGCCAGCCTCTCCGGCCCGGCGGCAACGCCGAGACGGACCGCCACTGCCTGCCCTGCATGGCGGCGTTCCAGGAGTCCATGCAGCGGGCCGCGACCGACTCGTGACCGTGCCCACGGCGCTCGGGCCGCGGGCACGGACGGGGGGGCGGGCCGGGTCAGCCGGCCCGGACGTGTCCGAAGAGGAGCTCATAGCCGGGCGGCAGCTGGAGCAGCAGCCGCCGGGTGAGGTCCTCGCCGGCGGCCTCGGCCGCCACACTGAGCACCGCACCCACGTCCCATTTGGCGGTTTCCTCGGTGGCGCCGTCGATCCAGGCCGCCGTGGCGCGGACGAACCGCTCGGGGGAGAGCGGTTCCGCTGCCTGCAGGGGGTTCAGCAGGATCAGGGCATAGGTTTCCGGCAGGCAGGCCGCCAGTTCGGTGCGGTCCGTGCCCACCAGGTGGGCACCGAGCAGCGCGAGGACCACTCGGGCCGCTCGGTCGGCTTCGTAAGCGGTGTCGTATGCGCCGCGTTCCTGTACGCGGTCGAGGAACGCATCGCGGTGCATGGCCATGGTGCCGCCCTCGGTGGGGTTCGAGCGCAGGGCGGGGTTGCCGGAGGGAGGTGGCCCCTCGCCCTGCGCCGTCCGGTGGGCCGGCCGGCGCGGTCCGGGTGGCCCGGCCGGGCCGGCTGCGACGGTCGGCTGGGGATCGGCGGCGGCAGGTCAGCCGCGGATCTCCTTGCGTCCGCCGGTGTTGCCGATTTCGATCTTCCGCGGCTTGGCCCGCTCGGCGATCGGGATGCGCAGGGTCAGGACACCCGCGTCGTAGTCGGCCTGGATGTGCTCCGTGTCGAGGGTGTCCGCCAGCATGAGCTGGCGCGAGAAGACACCCAGCGGCCGCTCGGAGAGCTCCATCTGGACGTCCCCGGCCTTCGCCGTCGGCCGGCGCTCGGCCTTGACGGTCAGCATGTTCCGCTCGACGTCGATGTCGATGGCGTCGGTCGACACGCCGGGCAGGTCGAATGCGATCACATACACATCGCCCTCGCGGTACGCGTCCATCGGCATGATCGACGGCTTCGACCAGGTGCCGGTCGACCCCGTCAACTGCTGGGTGAGCCGGTCGAGCTCGCGGAACGGATCGGTGCGCATCAGCATCGTCAAACACCTCCGGTCGGTTCAGGCAGTACTGCCCATGCGCTTCCAGATGCCTCCGTTGTAGCACGTCATCGAAACGATGACAATCCCTGCGTCATCCATTCGGTGACCAAGGCCCCGTTCGGCGGCGTGCGTTTGTGGCGCTTGTTACGGGTTAGCCGCGCTACAGGAAACCCACCTGGTCGGGCGGGTCGGACGGTTGCGAAGGGAGTCCCCATGAAGGTGTCGGACCATCTGCTGGGCCGGCTGCGCGAATGGGGGGTGGAGCACGTCTTCGGCTACCCGGGCGACGGCATCAGCGGCCTGCTCGCGGCCTGGGGGCGGGCGGAGGACCACCCGCGGTTCATCCAGGCCCGGCACGAGGAGATGGCCGCCCTCCAGGCGGTGGGGTACGCGAAGTACTCCGGGCGCACCGGCGTGTGCGTGGCCACCTCCGGTCCCGGCGCCATCCACCTCCTCAACGGCCTCTACGACGCCAAGCTCGACCACGTGCCCGTCGTCGCCATCGTCGGGCAGACCGACCGGACCGCACTGGGCGGCGCCTACCAGCAGGAGGTGGACCTCCTCGCCCTGTTCAAGGACGTGGCCTCGGACTTCTGCGAGATGGTGACCGTCCCCCAGCAGCTGCCCAACGTGCTGGACCGCGCCCTGCGCATCGCGACGGCCCGGCGGACCGTCACCGCCGTCATCGTGCCCGCCGACGTGCAGGACCTGCCCTACGAGGCGCCCACCCACGCGTTCAAGATGGTGCCCTCCAGCCAGGGCGTGGGCCGCTTCGCGCCCGTCCCGGCCGACGAGGACCTCGCCCGCGCCGCGCAGGTCCTCAACGCGGGCGAGAAGGTCGCCATGCTGATCGGCCAGGGCGCCCGCCACGCCCGGGCCGAGGTCGAACAGGTCGCGGAACTGCTGGGCGCGGGCGTGGCCAAGGCCCTGCTCGGCAAGGACGTCCTGCCCGACACGCTGCCCTTCGTCACCGGGTCGATCGGCCTGCTCGGCACCCGGCCCTCGTACGAGATGATGCGCGACTGCGACACCCTGCTGGTGGTGGGATCGAGCTTCCCGTACAGCCAGTTCCTCCCCGAGTTCGGCCAGGCGCGCGCGGTGCAGATCGACATCGAGCCGTCGATGGTGGGCCTGCGCTACCCCTTCGAGACGAACGTGGTCGGCGACGCCGCCGAGACGCTCAAACGGCTGGTCCCGCTGCTGGAGCCGAAGGCCGACCGGTCCTGGCGGGACGGGATCGAGCAGGCCACCGCCCGCTGGTGGGAGGTGATGGAGCGCAGGGCCGAGGTCCCCGCGGACCCGGTGAACCCGGAGCACGTGGTGCACGCGCTGGACGCGCTCCTCCCGGACGACGCCATCCTGGCCGCGGACTCCGGTTCGGCCGCCAACTGGTACGCCCGGCACCTGCGGATCCGCGGGAGCATGCGCGGCTCCCTGTCGGGGACCCTGGCGACGATGGGACCCGGTGTCCCGTACGTCATCGGCGCGAAGTTCGCCTTCCCGCAGCGGCCCGCGATCGCGATCGTCGGTGACGGCGCCATGCAGATGAACGGCATGGCGGAGCTGATCACCGTGGCCAAGTACCACCACCGGTGGTCCGACCCCCGGCTGATCGTCGCCGTCCTCAACAACCGGGACCTCAACCAGGTGACCTGGGAGATGCGCTCCCTGGAGGGCATGCCGCAGTTCGAGGAGTCGCAGCAGCTGCCCGACGTGCGCTACGCCGATTTCGCGGCCCAACTGGGCCTGGGGGGCGCCAGGATCGAGCGCCCCGAGGACGTGGAGCCGGCCTGGCGCCGGGCACTGGCCGCGGACCGGCCCTTCGTGCTCGACTTCCGCACCGACCCGGCGGTGCCGCCGATCCCGCCGCACGCCACCTTCGACCAGGTCAAGGCGACCGCCGGAGCGGTGCTCCATGGCGACAGCGACCGGGGCGCCATGGTCCGGCAGGGCGTCAAGGCGAAACTCCAGGACTTCCTGCCCGGTGGGAGCAAGGGGTGAGCGTGCGCATGACGACCGTACTCGACCGCCACAGCCGGTTCCGGGACCTCGCCCGCCTCTGGCGGCTGCCCGGTGTCTACGCACCCCAGGAGGACACGTACCTGCTGGCCCGGGCCCTGGACGCGGAACTCGCCCCCGGCATGGACGTCCTGGACATCGGTACGGGGAGCGGGGCGCTCGCACTCCGGGCGGCGCGCGGCGGTGCCCGGGTGACCGCGGTGGACGTCTCCTGGCGGGCCGCGCTGACCGCCCGGCTCAACGCGGCGCGGGCCGGGCAGCCGATCACCGTGCGGCGCGGCGGGATCGAACGGGCCCGGCCGGAAGGGCCGTTCGACCTGGTGGTCAGCAACCCGCCGTACGTGCCCGCCCCCGACCACCGGCTGCCCCGGCGCGGGCCGGCCCGCTCCTGGGACGGCGGCCGCGACGGGCGGCGCATCGTGGACGGGATCTGCGCGGCCGCGCCCTCGCTGCTGAAACCGCGGGGCGTCCTGCTGATCGTGCAGTCGGCGCTGTGCGGCACCGACGCCACCCTGGAGGCCCTCGGCCGGGCCGGTCTGGACGCCGAGGTGGTGGACCGCGATCACATCCCCTTCGGCCCGGTGCTCCGCTCGCGGCTGCCCTGGCTCAGGAGCCAGGGGCTGGTCGAGCCGCGCCAGGAGACGGAGGAGCTGGTGGTCATCCGCGCCGAACGCCCCCGCCCGGGCCCCGGGCGCCGCGGGCCCCGTACCTCGCGCACCCCGGAGGAGACCCGATGAGTCCGGCCGAGCCGCCCCGCCTGCCACAGCCCCGCGGCCCGCTGTCCCGGGCCGTCGTGGCCTCCCTGGAGGACCGCCCCGCCACGGCGGGCGCGGCCGGGCGCACGGCGGACTCCGACCCGTACGGGGACGACCTCCAGCTGGCCCTGTACGTGCTCTACGAACTGCACTACCGCGGCTTCGCGGGAGTGGACGAGACCCGGGAATGGGATCCGGAGCTGCTGCGCCTGCGCCGGACGCTTGAGGAGCGCTTCCTGGAGGCGTTGCGCGCGGACACGCCCCGGGGCGGCGGGGTCGAGGAGGTCTTCGACGCGTTGCTGGTCGAGCCGGTGGACCACACGGACAGCGTCTCGGGCTTCCTCCAGCGCGACGGCGAGCTGTGGCAGATGCGCGAGTACGCGGCGCTGCGGTCGCTGTACCACCTGAAGGAAGCCGACCCCCACGCCTGGGTGATCCCCCGGCTCACCGGGCGGGCGAAGGCGGCGATGGTCGCCGTCGAGTACGACGAGTTCGGGGCCGGCCGGGCCGAGCGGGTGCACGCGCGGCTGTTCGCCGAGCTGATGGCTGACCTGCGGCTGGACACCGCGTACGGCCACTACCTCGACGCGGCACCTGCCGAGGCGCTGGCGACGACGAACGTGATGTCCCTGTTCGGGCTGCACCGTGCGCTGCGCGGGGCACTGGTGGGCCACTTCGCCTGCGTGGAGGTGACCTCTTCACCCGGATCGCGCCGGCTGGCCGCGGCCATGCGGCGCCTGGGGGCCGGGGCCGCCGCCGAGCACTTCTACGCCGAGCACGTGGAGGCGGACGCCGTGCACGAGCAGCTCGTACGCCGCGAGGTCATCGCCGGTCTCCTGGAGGACGAGCCGCACCTCGCGGCCGATGTCGCCTTCGGCGCGCAGGCGACGACGCTGCTGGAGGACCGCCTCGGCGGCGCCCTCCTCGGCGCCTGGCGGCGCGGGGACTCCGCCCTGCGGCTGCCCCTCGCGGTGGCCGCCTGAGCGCGAGCGCCCGACGGCCCCGCCCCGCCCCGGTCCGTCCGGGGGCGGGGCTGGGCCGTCGGCGGCGGGGCGGGGCCGTCAGCCGGCGGGGCCGAGGACGAAACCGCTGCGCGGGCGGGTGGGCATCCGGTTCAGCGGGATGGTGAGGTCCTGCCCCGGCACCGGGCTGCGGTCGAGGCGGCCGAGTGCGGCGCTCAGGGCCGTCAGCACGGCGACGGCGACGTCCTCGCCGGGGCACCGGTGCCCGGTGCGGGGGTCACCGCCGCCCTGGGCGATCAGCCCGGCGGATCCGGGCTCACGCCCGAGGAAGCGCTCCGGCTCGAAGCGGTAGGGCCGCTCGAAGAGGACGGGGTCGTGGTGGTGTCCGTAGACATCGAGCAGGACGAGGGTGCCCTCTGGGATCGGCTGTCCGGAAAAGTCCAGGTCACCGGCGGCAAGGCCGGCCAGGAAGGGCACGAAGGGGTAGAAGCGGCGCACCTCGTGGGCGAAGGCCCGGGCGTACGCGCCGTCGTCCGCGCGCAGCCGCTCGCGCAGGGCGGGATTGCGGTGCAGGGCGTGCGCGGCGAAGGCGGCGAACCAGGCGACCGCCACCGTGGGCCGGATGATGTTGAGCAGTTCCACGGCGGCGGTCCGCGGGCCGGGCATGCCCCCGTCCGCCTCGCGGTGGTCGGCCACCGCCTCCAGCACGGTGCGGTGCGGGCCGGGCAGCGTGAAGGCGCCGTCACGGCCGCCGAGGTGCGGTACCCCCGCCCGTACGTCGGCGATCGTCCGTGCCAGCGCCTGCTCCTGGCGCTCACGGGCGCGCCGGGCCTTCCAGTGGCGCGGGCCGGCGGTCGCGAAGCCGTCGACCATGGCCACGCAGTCCTCGGCGATCTCGCGGGCCGCGTCCTCGGGGACGGGCAGGCCGACCCAGTCGCACACCGCCTCGGCGAGCACCGTGGCCGCCTCGTCGAACAGCACCGCCTCGCGGCCCCGGCTGTCCTCCACGGCGCTGCGCCAGCGGCTCTCCACCCGCTCCACCAGGGCGGCGACGCCCTCGGCGGACATCAGCAGGGAGACGAACATCGCCTTGCGGGCCCGGTGGGCCGCGCCGTCGAGGGTGTGCACGGCGCCGCGGCCGAAGAGCGTGTCCAGCACGGGCCCCGGCAGTGCTCCCTCACGCCGCACGTGCTGCTCGTCGTAGAAGAACTCCACGGCCTGCGGGCCGTGCAGGACGACGGCGCGCCGGCCCATCAGGCGGGCGCGGACCGGGCCGCCGGTGCGGCTGCGCCGCCGCAGGTCGGGCAGCCAGGCGTAGCCGTGGGCGAGCAGGGAGAGAGTGCTGTCGATCATGGGGTAGGACATGCCGGGCGCCTACCCGTCGGGAAGATCCGCACTCCCGCCGGCTTTCGGGGGGTCTTGGGGGCCGCCAGGTTTCGGGGGCGCCTGAGTGGTAAGGCGTGCCGCATGACGCAGAAGGCAGCGCTTCCGGCCGATCGGGACCTTCCGGTCGACGACACGCGTCGGCTGCCCAAGGACCACACCCAGGCGATCCTGGAGACGACCAAGCGGGTGGCCGCCCTGTTGAAGGCGTCCGGGCAGCCGTTCGCCCTCGCCGGCAGTGTCGCCGCCTTCGCCCACGGGCTGCCCGCCGGCTTCCAGCACGACACGGACTTCTGCGTCCGGCCCGAGGACGCGGACACGGCCGTCAAGGCGCTGGAGGACGGCGGCATCGCGATGCGCCAGGCGCCGGAGGACTGGCTGGTCAAGGGGCGCTCCGGCGGCGAGGAGATCGACCTGATCTTCGAGCTCGCCCGGCGGCCCGTGAACACGGAGCTGCTGGAGCGGGCCGTACTGCGGCCGGTGGACTCGGTGTGGATGCCCGTCCTCGCGCCCACCGACCTCATGGACAGCCGTCTCGCCGCGCTGTGCGAGCACTACTGCGACTTCGGGGACCTGCTGCCGATGGCCCGGATGCTGCGCGAACAGATCGACTGGGACCGGCTGAGCCGGGTCCACCGCTCGGCCCCGCTGGCCGACGCGTTCTTCTACCTTCTGGAGCGGCTCGGGGTCATCGATCGCCCGGAGGCGACGCCATGACGGCGGACGACATCATCGAGTACCGCATCGCCCATCTCCTGGAGCGCCTCGCCCGCGAGGACGTCGCCGAGCTCGGGCTGCGGATCGAGGCCAGGGGCACGCACACGCTGATCTCGGGCTGCGTCAGCAGCGCCGACACCCGGGCGGAGATCCTGCGGATAGCCCGGGAGGAGCTGGCCGGGCTGGCGTGGCACGAGGATCTGACCGTCAACCGGGCCGATCCGCCCGGCCGGGCCGAGGAGTTGTCATGATCAGGGTCGCGGCCGTCGGCGACATCCACCTGGGCCCGGGCAGCGAGGGCCGGCTGCGCCCGGCTTTCGCCACCCTCGGGGAGTGCGCCGACCTGCTCCTGCTGGCCGGCGACCTGACCCGGCACGGCACGGCGCAGGAGGCCCGCGTGGTGGCCGGGGAGGTGGCCGGGCTGCCGGTGCCCGTGGTCGCGGTGCTCGGCAACCACGACTACCAGAGCGACCAGGACAAGGAGGTCGTCCGGGAGCTGGCGGCGGCGGGGGTCCATGTGCTCGAAGGCGACGGGGTCATGCTGGACATCGGGGGCACCAGGGTGGGGGTCGCGGGCACGAAGGGCTTCGGCGGGGGCTTCGCCGGACGCAGTGGCAGCGAGTTCGGCGAGCCGGAGATGAAGTCCTTCATCCGCTACACCCGGCGCTGTGCCGAGGGGCTGAGCCGGTCGCTGCGCGATCTGCACGCCGCGGGCAGCAGCGTGCGCATCGCGCTGACCCACTTCGCCCCGGTGCCGGACACGCTGGCGGGCGAGCCGCTGGAGATCTACCCCTTCCTGGGCAGCTACCTCCTGGCTGAGGCGATGGACGAAGCGGGTGCGGACCTCGCCGTGCACGGCCACGCCCACCGCGGCACCGAGCACGGCATGACGGCGGGCGGGATCCGCGTCCGCAACGTCGCCATGCCGGTCATCGACCGGGCCTTCGCGGTGTACCACCTCCCCACCGACGGGGCGGGCGCCACGGCGGCGGGCGGGCCCGACGGCGACGGTACGTGGCCCGGCCGCTGAGGGACGGGATGTCGCACCGGCATGGCCGCACCGCCGAAGCGGTGCGCGGCCCCGACGGGCCGTGCGCCCGGCTGCTGCCGGCGGCCCGGCGGACGGCCCGGTCAGCCGAGCAGGTCCAGGACGGCCGCCTCCACCTCGCCGTGGGTGGCCGGATGGCCGTACGCCACGTGCAGGCCGAGCCGGTCCAGCACCGGCCTGATCGTCACGCCGCTCGCGTAGAGCTCGAAGAGCCGGGGGTTGATGTACGAGGCCCTGCACACCGCCGGCGTGTTCCCGAGGTAGGTGCTCACCTCGCGCACGGCCCTGGCCTGAGCGCTCGCGCGCCGGGCCCGCGAGTCCCGGGCGACGCCCTCGGACACGGCGAGGGCCACCGCGGCCAGGACCGTCGCGTGCCAGGTACGGAAGTCCTTGGCCGTGATGTCGGTACCGGCCCGGCTGCGCAGGTAGCCGTTCACGTCGGCGGCTGCGACGTCCTGCCAGCCGCGCCCCTGCCGGTAGACGAACAGCTGGGGCCGGTCGTCGCGGCGGCGCAGCAGGGACCGCACGACCGCGTAGGCGCCGGGGTCCACCAGGGCGCGCGTCTGCTGCTGTCCGGCCTTGCCCGGGTAGCGGAAGCAGACTTCCCCGCGGCTGCACGAGGCGTGTTCGCGCAGCAGGGTCGTCAGGCCGTAGGCCTCGTGGTCGCGCCGGTACGCCACTCCGCCGACGCGGAAGAAGCCGAGGTCGAGCAGGCGGGCCGAGCAGGCCAGCACCCGCTCCCGGCCGAGGCCGCGGCCGCCGAGGTCCGTCTCGATCCCCCGGCGCAGCCGCGGCAGCCTCGTCGCCACGTCCAGCACGTGCTCGTGCTTGGCCGCTTCCTGCTGCTCCCGGAACCGCTGGTGGTACAGGTACTGGCGGCGCCCCGCCGCGTCGGTGCCCATGGCCTGGATGTGGCCGCCCGGCCACGGGCAGATCCACACGTCGGTCCAGGCGGGCGGGATCACCAGGGCGCGCAGCCGGGCCAGTTCCGCCCGGTCGGTGACCGGCTCGCCCGCCTGGTCCAGGTAGCGGAAACCCCGCCCGTGGCGGACGCGGCCGTATCCGGGACGCTCGGGGTGACTTGTGCGCAGCCGCATGGCTCTCCTCGCGGTCACCGGACATCTGCCCTGTCCGGCCGCGTATAGTCGCGGGCCCGTCCGGGCAGGCGCGGAGCAGTCCGTCCCTCTGGAGGCGATAGCGATGCGCGCGTTGACGTGGCAGGGCACACGGAAGGTGAGCGTGGAGAGCGTTCCGGATCCGCGGCTGGAGGAGCCGGACGACATCGTCGTGAAGGTGACCTCGACCGGGATCTGCGGCTCCGACCTGCACCTGTACAACCTGATGGGGCCCTATCTGGAGCCCGGTGACGTCCTGGGGCACGAGGCCATGGGCACGGTCGAGGAGGTCGGCCCCGAGGTCACCACGCTGCACCACGGCGACCGGGTGGTCGTACCGTTCAACATCTCCTGCGGCCGCTGCTTCATGTGCGACCAGGGCCTGCACTCGCAGTGCGAGACCACGCAGGTGAAGGAGTACGGCAAGGGCGCGGCGCTCTTCGGCTACACCAAGCTGTACGGGCAGGTGCCGGGCGGACAGGCGCAGTACCTGCGCGTGCCGTTCGGGGACACCCTGCCGGTGAAGGTGCCTCAGGGGCCGCCGGACGAGCGGTTCGTGTACCTGTCGGACGTGCTTCCGACGGCGTGGCAGGCCGTCGAGTACGCCTCCGTCCCGCCGGGCGGATCGCTCACGGTGCTCGGCCTCGGGCCGATCGGGCAGATGGCGGCGAGGATCGCACTCCACCGGGGTGCGCGGCTGGTGGTGGGCGTCGACCTGGTCCCGGCCCGGCTGGAGCGGGCCGCCTCGTTCGGGGTCCACGCGATGGACCTGCGGCAGTACGGGGCCGGCCTGGCCGAGGCCGTCCGCGACCTCACCGACGGGCGGGGCACCGACTCGGTGATCGACGCGGTGGGGATGGAGGCGCACGGCGCTCCGCTGGCCTCGGCGGCGCAGCGGATCACCACCCTGCTGCCGGACGCCCTGGCCCGGCCGCTGATGGAACGGGCCGGGATCGACCGGATGGAAGCGCTGCACACCGCGATCGACGTGGTGCGGCGCGGTGGCACCGTGTCGGTGTCGGGCGTCTACGGCGGGGCGGCGGACCCGATGCCGCTGCTGACGATGTTCGACAAGCAGATCCAGCTGAGGATGGGCCAGGCCAACGTACGGGCGTGGGTGCCCGACATCCTCCCGCTGCTCGGCGGCGATTCCGACCCGCTGGGCGTGCAGGGTTTCGCCACGCACACCATGCCGCTGGAAGACGCCCCCAAGGCCTACGCGATGTTCCAGCAGAAGGAGGACGGCATGATCAAGACACTGCTCACTCCGTGACCCGGGCCTGCTGCTCCCGCTGCCGGTTCGCGGGCCCGCGGGCGCGGTGACTGGTGTCGCACCACGGGTAGATCCGGCTGCGGCCGCACATGCACAGCGCGACGACGCAGCGGTCTGAGCGGGCCGTGGAACCGTCGTCGAGCACCACCTCGACGGGCCCCTCGACGAGTACGGGACCGGGATCGGCGCCCCGGTCCATCCTCACGCGGCGCGGGAGGCGCACGCAGGCCCCGCCCGCCTCGTCCACCGCGCCGGCCTCGTCCACCGCGTCCGTCATCGCGCCTCCTCGGGGTCGCTCCCACCGCTGGGGCGGCTACCCGCTCCGCCCGGCCCTACGCGGCGGAACGTACGAATTCGGGTCCGCGGGCGTTTACCTCGGCGCTGACGGGTCAGACGCTGCAACGTCCGAAGTCCCCCATCTGCGGAGTGATCATGTCTGGAGACCAGAAGGCCAAGGCCAAGGCAGAGCAGGCCAAGGGCAAGCTCAAGGAAGCCGCCGGCCGCACCATGAAGGACGAGGAAATGACCGCCGAGGGACGAGCGGACCAGGCCAAGGGAGACGCCCGCCAGGCCAAGGAGAAGATCAAGGACACGCTCAAGGACTAGCGTCGTCGATCGCTCCAGTTCTTCTCGCGCACACGCGCATGCGCGCACACTGCCGTCCGGGGCGGCCCGCAGGGGCCGCCCCGGACGCAGCAGCATCGCCTCTTCTTCGATCCACGGCGGAAGGGAGCCGTCATGCCGGGCAGGGCCGAGTTCCGGACGGACGACGGCAGGCACGAATCCCCTGAGCAGCGCGCGGACCGGCAGTGGCAGGAGCTGGTCCAGGAGATCCGGGTGGCCCAGACCGGCGTACAGATCCTCTTCGGCTTCCTGTTGACCGTGGCCTTCACCACGCAGTTCCAGAGCCTCGCGGAGACCGACAAGACGATCTATCTGATCACCGTGGTCCTCGGGTCGCTGGCCACCGGGGCGCTGATCGGGCCGGTCGCCTTCCACCGCATGGTCTCGGGGCGCCGTATCAAGCCCCAGGCGGTCGTATGGGCCTCCCGGCTCACCTTCGCCGGGATCATCCTGCTGCTGGCCACCCTGGTCGCCGCCCTGTTCCTCATCCTCCGGGTGACCACGCACGACGCCCTGGTGCCGTGGCTGGTGGGCGGGGTGCTGATCTGGTACCTGCTGTGCTGGTTCGCCCTCCCGATGTGGGTCCGCAGCCGCCACACCTCCGAGGACTGATCTGCGCCGGCACCGGCCGCGTCAGTCCGGGGGCTCCGGCACCGTTCCCGGCTCGGGCTCGGGGGACGCGGGCGCCGGTTCGGCCGGGCGGCGGGCGGGGTCGGCCGGCTGCGGGTCCCGGGGAACCGGATCGGGTGACTCGGGGGTGGGTCCGGGGCCCTCCGGTTCCGGCTCTGCGGCCCGCTCCCGCACGGTGGTGCGTTCCATACGGCTCACCTCGACTCCTCGCTCGTCCGTACGCCCCGCATCTGCCCGGGCCCACCCGGCTCAACCGGCCGGGGTTCGACGCCGTCGGCCGGGGTAGCCGCCCTGACGTGACGGAACAGGATCTGGATGGCTTCACCGATGTGCTCGACGGTCCGATGTACGTGGTCACGGCCGCGGCGGGCGGTGAGCGGTCGGGCTGCCTGGTGGGTTTCGCCTCGCAGTGCTCGATCCGACCGCCGCGCTTCATGGTGTGGCTCTCCACGGCCAACCACACCTTCGGCGTCGCGCGCCGGGCCTCGTACCTCACCGTGCACCTGCTGCGCAGCGACCAGCTGGCGCTGGCTGAGCTGTTCGGCGGGGAGACCGGCGACCGCGTGGACAAGTTCGACCGGGTCGCCTGGCGGCCCGGAGCGGAGGGCAGCCCGGTGCTGACCGACGCCTGTGCCTGGTTCACCGGCCGGGTCGAGTCCTGCCTGGAAGGCGGCGACCACGTGGGCTTCCTGCTCTCCCCCACCGAGGAGTCCGCGCCCCTCCCGGAGCGCCCCGAGTTGCTCCGGTTCCGCGACGTCAGGCATCTGGAGCCCGGTCACCCCGCCTGAGCCCGGTCACCCCTTCGGGGCCTGACGGGGCGCGAAGGCCTCGCGCGCGGGCCGGATCTCCGCGTCCATGTTGACTTCCATCATCCGCAGGGCGGCCTGCGCGAGTTCGGCGTGGATGTGCGCGACCGCGTCCTCCACGACCGTCACGTCCAGGTGGCGGATGTGGGCGTCCAGGGCCGAGTACAGCACGCACTGCTCGGTCACCTGGCCGCACAGCACCAGGTGACCGACCTCCAACTGGTTGAGGAGGTAGCCGAGCGGGGTCTCGAAGAAGATCGAATGCCGGGCCTTGACGACGAAGAGGGAGTTCTCGTCGGGCTCGACCGGCTTGACCAGGTCGCCGTGGGGCCCCGAGAGGGCGGCTGCGAGGATCTCCCCGTGGTGGGAGCGCCATTGCCCGAAGTTGTCGTTCACGAAGATGACGGGGATCTCGCGCTCGCGGGCCGTCTCCAGGAGCGTCACGACGCCGGGGAGCGCCTCGCGGACGGACGGCAGGAGCAGCTCGGCGTCCTTGTGCTCATAGGTGTTGACCATGTCGATGACGATGAGCGCGCTGCCGGCCACGTCCGTCCCGCCTTCCGTCCGCCGGTCCCCCGCCCGGCTCCCCCGCTCCCTGCTCCCCTGCTCCGCCGCTCCGCGGCTACTCCTCGGCGCTCGGCACCTGCAGCGGGTCCTGCGGCGCCGTCTTCTTGGCCTCCTCCATCTGCTCGCCCAGCTCCTTGAGCCGGTTGCGGCCCATGGCCTTGCGGACCTTGGGGAACCAGTCCTGTTCCTCTTCCTCCACGTGGTGGCGGACGTTCTCCATGAGGACCGACATCTTCGCCTCGTGGCGCTCGTCCGACGGGTCCATGCCCTTCAGCTCGGAGAGCATCCACATCACCACGTGGTGCTCCTCGACGCTCTCCAGAACGTGGTCCTTGGTCTCCGGAACCGCCTCCCGCGCTGCCGGGTAGAAGATGCGTTCCTCGATCCAGGCGTGCGTGGTGAGTTCGCCGATGACCTCCTCGGCGATCTCCTTCCGCTCCTCCAGCGCGTCTTCGTCGGTCTTCTCGAAGCGCTTGAACAGCTTCTCCACCGTCTTGTGGTCCTCTTTCAGCAGCACTATGCCGTCCATGCGCTCTTTCTCCCTCGGCAGCTCGGCGGTGAGTCCGCTTCCCGGCGGGCGCCTACCCAGCGGCGCGCACTGCACGCCGCCACACCAAGTCAAAGCGATCCTTATGGATCTTCACTCTGTTAAAGTATCGACTTATCAACGGTCGTCTCTGAGACGGGTGATTACGCCATGAAGACCATCGGACTGCTCGGCGGGATGAGCTGGGAATCGACCTCCGCCTACTACCGCCTGCTGAACGAGCTCACCCGCGACCGGCTCGGCGGCCTGCACTCGGCGCGCTGCGTGGTCTATTCCGTCGACTTCGCCGAGATCGAGCGACTCCAGGCCGAGGGCCGGTGGGCGGAGGCCGGCGACCTCCTGGCGGCGGCCGGCCGGCGACTGGAGGCAGCGGGGGCGGAGCTGGTCCTGCTGTGCACCAACACCATGCACAAGGTCGCCGACCGCATCCAGGAGGGCATCGCGGTGCCGCTGCTGCACCTGGCCGACGCCACCGCGGACGCCGTGCGGGCGGCGGGCCTGCGCCGGGTGGGCCTGCTCGGCACCGCCTTCACCATGGAGCAGGAGTTCTACCGCGGGCGGCTCGCGGCGAACGGACTCGACGTACGCGTCCCGGAGGCGCCCGGGCGCGCGCTCGTCCACCGCGTGATCTACGAGGAGTTGTGCCGGGGCATCGTGCGCGAGGCGTCCCGCACCGCCTACCGGGAGGTGATCGGGCAGCTCGTGGCCGAAGGGGCGCAGGGCGTCATCCTCGGCTGCACCGAGATCGAGCTGCTCATCGGCGCGGACGACAGCCCGGTCCCCGTCTTCCCCACGGCCCGCATCCATGCGGAGGCCGCCGTGGCGGCCGCCCTGCCGCCCTTGGCCTGAAACAGCCGGTAGCCGGAAACAAGCCGTCCCCCGCATGCCATCATTCGGCGCATTCACATGGGCACAGGGGGTAACCATGGTCATCGAGAACTGGCAGCAGGCCGCAGTGGCCGGGATCATCGTCCTGGCGGCGGCCTTCGTCCTGTGGGCCCTGCGCCACCGGATCAAGAAGATCCGGGTGCGGCTGTGGAGCGTGGCCGTGGAAGCGGCGGACGAGCCGGACCCGAACGAACAGGTCGTGCACTCCAAGCGCTCCAGCATCCGGAAGTCGCTGATCAGCACCGTCAAGGACGGCAAGATCGGCCTGGTGGACTCGAAGGTCAAGAAGAGCGCGATCGTCGTCCGCAAGGACGACGACCCCGAGCCCGGCGCCGGCTGAGCGGCCGTCAGCAGCACGCAGGGGACGCCGACCTCCGGGGGGAAGAGCACGTGCACGTGGACCGGGCCGAGCAGCTGGCCCATGCGAACCGTCTGATCGGCGCCGACGCATCCCACCGCGCGCTCTTCTTCGAGGGCGCGGAGGGTATCGGCAAGACCGCCCTGCTCATCGAGGTGCACCGCCGCCACGGCGACAGCACGGTCTGCTACGTCGACCTCGGCACCACCTGGACCCTGCTGGACGTGCTCAACTCCATCGCCCGGCAGGCGGACGAGCAGGGCATACCCATGGACGCCTTCAGGGCGCTCAAACAGCGCTACGGTGACCTGCCGCCCGTGAACCTCCAGGGCCTGTCGATGAACCGGTCGCACCTCGACCTCGCCCTCAGCGTGAACGCGGACCGGGAGACCCAGACCTCCGCACTGAGCGACGAGATCGTCGCCCGCCTGGCCGAATCGGCATCCGCCGACGGCTCCGGCCCGGTCGTGGTGCTCGACGCCTTCGACCGGTGTGAACCCCCGATGCAGGGCTGGCTCAGCGGCGGTTTCGTGCCGGACCTGCTGGCCACCCGCCGCATCACCGTGCTCCTCGCCGGGCGGACCGTCCCCGGCCTCTCCCACCCGTACTCCGGTGTCGTGCAGAACCTGATCCTGCCCCCGTTCGACACCGCGACGGTCCGCGAGTGGATCGAGCTGGCCGGTATCGACGAGCTCAAGGACGCGGCCGAGGAGCTGCACGCCCACTCGGGCGGACTGCCTTCCGCCATCGCGGAGTTCCTGTCGCACTTCAAGCGGGAGAACTGACCCATGGACCCGGACCTCGTCCTGCGCCGCATCCGTGAGACCCACGCCGCCCTTCCGTCCTCCCGGCGCACGCTGCTCGAACACCTCTGCGTGTACGACTGGTTCGATCCGGCCATCGTGGCGTACACGGCGGATGCGCTGGGCCTGGCGGCCGACACCGCGGGGCTGCTCGGGCTGCCGATGGTCGAAGCCCGGCCGCTCGCGGCGACCGAGGAGTTCCGGGTACGCCCCCTGCTGCGCAAGGACCTGGTCGAACGGCTCGGCGAGGAGGGGGTCCCGACGCTCGGACGCGCGCACCGGCTGGCCGCCGCGTACTACCACCAGCCCCTCGACCCGTTCCGCACCGACAGGGTCGGCTGGTACGTGGCCCAGATCCGGCACATGGCCTGGGCCGGCCCGGGCAGCGCCCTGAACCGGCTGGCCGCCTTCTCGCACACGGCCCTCCTCGCGGGACACCCCGAGGCCGCGAGCCGGGCGGCGGCCGAAGCCCTCAAGGCCGGACCGCAAGGCGGCGGGGCGGACGCGGGACGGCGCGAACTGTCCTCCCTGGCGCAGGTCGTACGGGCCGTCGCGCTGATCCTGGCCGCCTCGGAGGTGGAGGACCGCACGATCGTCGACCTGGACGGGCTGCTGGCCGGAGCCCGGCCTCCCCGGGACCTGGCCGCCGCGCGGATCCACCGGCTCGCCCGCGACCTGGTCACGTACTACAGCGAGCGCCTGGCGCCCGCCCCCACGCTGAGCGCGGCGCTGGTCCCCGGCGCCGTGCGGGGGGTCGAGCGGCGGGGCGCGCCCGAGATCTCCGCCAGCCTGTCCATCGCGGAGGAGTTCGCCCACTTCCCGCACACCGTCATGCGCCGCGACCACGTGGTGGAGCTGGTCGGCCGGCACAAGGCGCGCCACGCGATCACCTCGACCCTCTACATGCAGGCCACCGGCGAGCCGACCACCCACGCCGTGGTCGACATCTTCCCCTGGGACGCGGGGGACGACCTCGACCGGCTCGACGTACGGGACGCCAACGGCGGGGTGGTGCCCTCGCTCAAGCGGATCGAGGTCCAGGCGTACATCGCCAACGCCGTCTCCTACTGGCTCTCGGACGACAGCGCGAGCACGGAGATCTCGCGTTCCCTCAGTGCGGCGCTGCGCAGCCGCCAGCACGAGACCGTCGAGGCGCTGCTGCGGACGGCGACCGAGGCCACCGAGGGCGACCTGGGCCACCGGATCCGGGCGGCCACCCGCTACCTGCCGCTGGTCGCGCAGCTGGACACCGGCTACGGCACCTCCCAGCGGCTGCGGTACGGATACGACGGGGGCAGCACCCTCCAGCGCCACGGGCTGATCGGCGTCTCGGCCGAGCTGGACCTCGTCCTGCCGACGCAAGCCCCCAACCACCTGACCGTGCCGGCCCCCGAGGGCGTCGAACTCGCCGGTATCGGCTTCGGCGACCGGAACTGGGTGCTGGAGCCGGTCTCCGCCCGCTCCGATCGGCACGAGGAGGCTCAGGAGGGGCTGCCGGACCAGTTCCTCGTCCGCTTCCGCGACTCCGGGGACGACGACAGCTCCTCGGCGCCGCCCTCGCACCGGCTCGCCCGGACGACGATGCAGCTGCTCTACGTGCCCCGCCGCAAGGACATCCGCCGGGTCGTCCGGGTGAACCTGCTCTGCCTGGGCATCTGCCTGCTCGCCGTGGGCCTGCCGTTCCTCGTCGACCACGACGTGTGGTCCAGCCTGATCCCCGGGCTGGCCACCGCCTTCGTCCTGGTGGAGCCCTTGATCCAGAGCCGTCGCCCGCACGCCTCGGGCCAGCACGAGGAGATCCACGCGTATGCGAACCGCCGGCTCAACGTGATCTACGCGGTGAACGTGCTCGCGGCCCTGCTCGCGACCTCCGCCGCCCCGGCCAACCAGGTCGAGGTGTTCCTGTCCCTGTCGCTGTCCGCGCTCGCCGCCTGCCTCGCCTCCACCGTCGTCCTGCTGTCCTGCATGGCCCGGCGCCGGGCCCTCCTGGAGGCCGCGGCCGCCGGCCTGGAGGGCCGGGGCAGGTTCCTCGCGTCCTCGCGGCGGAGCTGAGGCCGGGCGCCGGGGCCCCGCCCGCGGCCCGGAGGCGGGGCTTCGGGCCCCGTGGTGTCATACGTATGTCATTCGCAGCAGTCGCCGCGGGGCGCGGGGTCGTGGGTCGCGGCGGTACGGACCGGGCGGGACGCATGGGCACACCTCAGGCGGGGCCGGGCGCGCAGGCCCGGGAACCGGTGCGGCAGGAGAGCCGCCACGCCGACTGGCTCGAACTCTTCCTCGACCTCGTCTTCGTCGCCCTCGCCGCCCAGCTCTCCCACCGGCTGCACGGCGACCCGGATCTGCGGGACTTCGCCGTGTTCCTGGGGCTCTACTTCCCGCCCTGGTGGATGTGGATCAACCTCACGGTGTCGGCGAACCTCTTCGTCGACCACCGCCCCCGGCGCCGACTGCTGATGCTGTTCGCCATGCTCTGCCTGGCCGCCATGGCCGCCGCGGTGCCCGGCGCCGACGCGGACCGGGGCTCCGTCTACGCCCTCGGCTACGCGGGAACCAGACTCGTCCTCCTCGGGCTGTGGTGGCCGTCCACCCGGTTCGCCGAGCCGCTGCGCGTCCCGCGCTGGCGGCCGCTGTCGTACTGCCTGGCCTCGGGCCTGCTGTGGGCTGCGTCCGCGGCGGTGCCCACCCCCTGGCAGTACGTCGTCTGGGCGGTGCTGATCGCCGCCGAGATGGCGCTGATGCTGAGCGCGCGCGGCCGCGGCGTCCCGGGGCGTCTGGACACGGGGCACTTCGTCGAGCGGGTCGGGCTGTTCGTGATCATCGTGCTCGGGGAGTCCGTGATCGCACTGGTGACCTCCGCCGACCTCGCCTGGACCCTGCGGGCGGGGGTCGTCGGCGTCCTCGGCTTCCTCCTGCTCGCCGCGCTCTGGTGGTCGTACTTCGACTTCGGCGCGGCCTCGGCCGAGCTGATGTTCGCCCCCCTGCGGGGGCGCGAGGCGTACCTCCTCGCCCGGGACGTGGGCGGCTTCCTGCACTTCTTCGTGACCGCGGCCGTACTGAGCATGGCCGCGGGGCTGGCCAGCGCCGTCGAGGACGCCGGCCACGCCCACCTGCCCCCCGGGGCCGTGTGGGCGCTGGCGGGCGGGCTGGCCCTCTACCACGCGGCGCACGCCTGCATCGCCCTGCGCTACCGCCGCAGCCCGGCCTCGGTGGCCGTCTGGGCGGTGCCGGGCATCGGCGTCCCCCTGCTCGTGGTGCTGTTCTCCCGGTACCTCGCGCCGTGGCTGGTCGTCCTGCTCCTGGCCGCCGAGGCCGTCGTCCACCTGCTCTACGCCCGCAAGGTCCTGCGCCGCCGCACCGCGGCGGTGGCCGGGGCCGGCGGATCCCCCGGGGGCGGACCTACGGCGTGAGGCGCTCGGCAGGCGGCCGCACGGGGAGCAGGTGGGGGCGTTTGGCCGTGCGCCGGTCACCCGAGGAGCGGCCGCGCAGGCGCCGGCCCAGCCACGGGCCGAGGAAGGCGGCGGCCCAGCGCAGTTCGGCGGCGGCGGTGTGCAGGCCGGCAAGGCGCTGCGCGGGGAGGGGCGGCAGGGGGCGGGTCCAGGAGTCGTCACTGCCGGGCAGGCCGAGGGCTTCGGCGACGGCCTCGGCGATCCGCTGGTGGCCGATCGGGCCGGCGTGCAGCCGGTCCGGACTCCACAGGCGCGGGTCGGTGACCACCGGATGGTGTGCCGTCTCGGCGACGAGGACGCCGTGGCGGCCGGCCGCCCGGCGGATGCCCTCGTTGAGGGCGGTGACGCGGGGGGCCAGCGGACGGGCGAGCGGGGTGATCCGCGAGAGGTCGGGAAAGGTGAGGGTGGCGACGCGGGCTCCCTGGGCGGTGAGGGCGGCGAACACCGCCTCCAGGTGGCCGGCCACCTCGTCGGCGTCGAAGCGGGGACGCAGCAAGTCGTTGACCCCGGCGACCACGGTGGCGAGGTCCGGGCGCAGGGCGAGGGCCGCGGCGAGCTGTCCGGCTCGGACCTGGCCGGCCAGCCGCCCCCGTACGGCCAGGTTGGCGTACGTGGTCCCGGGGTGGTGCCGGGCGAGGTGCTCGGCGAGCCGGTCGGCCCAGCCGCGCAGGCCTCCGGCGTCGTCCTCGTCGCCGAGCCCCTCGGTCTGGCTGTCCCCCAGGGCGACGTAGCGCAGGTCACGACCGGTCACGGGTCTCTCCCCTCTCCCGCAGGACGGCGACGACGCGTTCGCACCAGTCCTCGTTGCCCTGCTCGAAGGCGAGGCCGCGCAGGCAGGTGAGATAGGGGCCGATCCGCCCGCCCTCGCGCAGGAACTCCTCTTCGGTGCGCTCGCCCCGCATGGCGCGCAACAGCTTGCGGAACAGCTCGGCTTTGGCCCGGGCGAAGGCCGCGCGCTGCGTGAGCTGCGCGATCAGTGCCGTCGTGTCGACGTGGTCGGCCGCCTGGACCATGACGGCCAGGTCGTCGCGGAGCGAGGAGGGCCTGGCTTCGGCGGCCGTGAACCGGTCCAGTTCGGCCAGACCGGAGTCGGTCACGGTGAACAGGCGCTTGTTGGGGCGGGTGTCCTGGACGACTTCCCGGCCGGTGATCAGTCCGTCCGTCTCCAGACGGGCCAGTTCGGCGTAGACCTGCTGGGGCAGGGCGTGCCAGAAGTTGGCCACACCCAGGTCGAACGCCTTGGCCAGCTGATAGCCGCTCAACTCCTCGCCCAGCAGCGCCGCCAGTACGGCGTGGCGCAAAGCCATGGCCGACTCCTTCCCGCCCCTTGTCCCGGGGCCGCGCCGACAGCATACTCATGAATCTGACTAGTCACATCGATGAGTATGCAGCGGGGCAGCAGGCCGCGGGCCGCAGCCCACCCCATGAAGGAGCATCCGTGACCACCGCAGACCGATTCCGCGCCGCCGTCGATGCGCGCGACCTCACGGGCCTGGCAGCCCTGTTCACCGAGGACGTCCGCCTCTACAGCCCGGTGAAGTTCACCCCGTTCGAGGGCAGGGACCAGGTGCTGGGACTCTTCGGGGTGCTGCTGCGCACCTTCGAGGACTTCCGCTACGTCGGCCGGTACTCCGGCACGGCCGAGACGAGCACCGACGGCTCCGAGGCGCCCTCGGAGGTCCTGCTGTTCCGGGCGACCGTGGAGGGCAGGCAGATCCACGGCATCGACCTGCTGCACTTCGACGAGAAGGGGCTCATCAAGGAGTTCACGGTCATGGTCCGGCCGCAGTCGGCCGTGCAGGCCCTGGGCGCGGCGGTCCTCGCCGGGCTGGTCGCCGACGGCCTGGTCCCGTCGGCGGCGCCCGGCCGCCCGGCCTGACCGGGCCCCCGACCCGATACGGGTGGCGCTCGCCACCTCCGCCGCGGGGCTGTCCTGGAGGAGGCAGTGCTGCCCGCGGGCGGCCAGTTCGTCGTCAAGCCGACCGTCTCCGCCGGGGCGCGCGAGAGCGCACGGTACGCGGAGCACCACCACGACCTGGCGCTACGGCACGTCTCCGCGCTGCACGCCGCCGGTGCCACGGCCATGGTGCAGTCGTACCTGACCCGGATCGACGAGGGCGAGCGGGTGCTCGTCTTCCTCGGCGGGGAGTCCAGCCACGCGGTGCGCAAGGGGCCGGTCCTGACCGACGCCGGGGTGGTGGACAACGACCGGGTCGCGCATCCGGACCCGGCGCCCCAGGGGACCTGGCCGCGACCGCGCTCGCGGCCGGGCCCCGGTTTCAGAAGCTGATCCGTGCGGCGACCGGCAGGTGGTCGCTCCCGGTGGCCGGCAGCGCCCGCACCCGGGTGACGGTCGCCGAGCGGGTCAGGACCTGGTCGATCCGCGCCACCGGCAGCGCCGCCGGCCAGCTGAAGGCGAAGTCCGGAGCGGGCGCGCCCGTCCGGGACAGGACCGGGTCCAGCCCCCGGTCGTCCACGGTGCCGTTGAGGTCACCGAGCAGGATCACCCGGTCCACCGGTTCGGCGGCGATCGCTGCGCCGAGCAGGGCGGCGCTCCGGTCCCGCCGCTCCGAGCGGAAGCCGGCCGGCCCGAGGCGCACCGAGGGCAGGTGGGCCACGTACACGGCCGTGTCGCCGTGCGGGGTCCGGGCGGTCGCGCGCAGGCCGCGGTTCCAGCCCTCCCCCACGCCCTGCGGCCTGATGTCCACCGGCCGTACCTGCTCCAGGGGGTGCCGGGACCAGAGCCCGACCGTTCCTTCCACGGCGTGGTACGGGTAGTGCGCCGCGAAGGCCGCCGAGTAGGCGGGGGCGGCGGAGGGGGTCAGTTCCTCCAGGGCGATGAGGTCGGCCCCGGCCGCGTCCAGGGCCCGCGCGGTGCCCGCCGGGTCGGGGTTCTCGTCGCTGACGTTGTGCTGGAGCACGAGGAGGTCGGGCGCCCGGTCCTCGCCCGGCAGCAGGAAGCCGCCGAAGAGGCCGAGCCAGGCGCCGGCGGGCAGCAGGGCCGCGTACGCCGCCGTGGCCGAGCGGCGCAGCAGGGCCGGGCCGAGGAGGGCGGGGACGGCCAGGCCCAGCCAGGGCAGGAACGTTTCCACCAGGCTGCCCGGACGCCCGGCCGGGTTGGGCACCAGGCCGTGGAAGAGCAGCAGGCAGGCCGCCGGCACGGCCAGGGCGGCGAGGACCCGTCCCCGCCCGCCGCGGGCCGGTTTCCGCCCGGGCGCGGTGGCGACGTCCCTCCGGTCCATGGTCCGCCCCTGCTCCGCCCGCTCGGTGAATTGTCCGCGTCCCCGCACCCGGCCCCACCTGCGCGGGGCCGCCGGGTACGGGGACGCGGGTCAGGCGGCTCCGGTTCCGCTCCGGCTCATCCGGGGCCGGGCCGCGGGCTCCGGTGGCAGCGGGCGAGGACGAGGACGGTGTCATCGGTCGCGGTGTCGGGCAGCAGGTTCGCGAGGATCCGGTCGGCCGCCTCCTCCAGTGACCCGCGGGCCGCGCCGAGCTGATCGCGCAGGGCGTCCACGCCCGCGTCGATGTCCGCGCCGCGGGCTTCGACGAGGCCGTCGGTGTACAGGGCCACCGTGGCGCCGTCCGGCAGGTCGACCTCCACGGAGCGGAACGGTACGCCGCCCACCCCGAGCGGGGCCCCGAGCACCTCGTCGAGGGCCCGGACCGTTCCGTCGGGGTGGCGTACCAGGGGCGGGAGGTGACCCGCGTTGGCAATGCGGGCGCGGCCGGTGGCCGGGTCGTAGACGAGGTAGAGGCAGGTCGCCCACTCGATGCCGGCCTCCTGCGCGCAGGCGTCGAGCTCGGCGAGGAGGGCCTCGGGCTCGGGGGTGTGCCGGGCGAGCGTCTTCGCGGTGATCCGGAGCCGGCCCATCGAGGCGGCGGCGGGGACTCCGTGGCCCATCACGTCGCCGACGACCAGGGCCACCCGCCCGCCGGGCAGGGTGATCGCGTCGTACCAGTCCCCGCCGACCTCGGTGACCCGGCTCCCCGGCAGGTAGCGGTGCGCGACGTCCACGTACGGGCCCGCCGCCGGGGCGCTGGGCAGCAGGGCGCGCTGGAGGGTGAGCGCGATGTCCTGGACGCGGTTGTACAGGCGTGCGTTGTCCAGGCACAGGGCGGCGCGGGAGGCCAGTTCGCCGGCGAGGCTGAGGTCCTCCTCGGCGAAGGGCGGCCGGCCGTCCGCGCGGCCGAACATGGTGATGCCCTGGACGGTGCCGCGGGCGATGAGCGGGGCGATGAGGATGGAGGTCAGACCGCTGTCGACCAGGAGCCGGGCCCGTTGCTGGTGGATGACGGTCCGTGTCATGAAGTCCTCGTCCACCGGCACCCACAGCGGGCGGTTGGTGGCGAGCATCCGGTGGATGCTGGAGCCCGGCGGATAGGTCACCTTGTCCAGGCCGCTGACGAGTTCGACGGCAGCCGCAGAGAGCGTCGTACCGGAGGCGATCCGGCGGGTGACGAGCGGGAGGCCCGGGTCGAAGGCGAGGGTCTCGTCCATCCACTCCACCAGCTCCACGACGCAGGCGTCGCAGAAGTCCGGCAGCACCGCGTCGACCAGCTCCTGGGCGGTGCGGTCCAGGTCCAGGGTGGTGCCGATGCGGGCGGCGGCCCGGTCCAGCAGGGCGAGCCGCTGGCGGGCGGCCGTGGCCTCCAGGATGGCCTGCTCGCGGTCGGTCACGTCCACGAGCAGCCCGCCCGCCCCGCGCCGGGTGTCCCCGGCGCCGCTCAGCGGGAAGAAGCTCACCGAACGCACCTGGTCCCGGTCCGGGTGGCCCGGGGTGCGCAGCCCGACGAGCGCGCCGACGACGGTACGGCCCTCCTCCACTACGGCGCGCAGCATGCGCTGGAACTCCCCCCCGTCGGAGGTGATCATGATCTCGGCCATGGGGCGGCCGAGGTGCTGCGCGAGGGGGACCCCGTCCATATCGGCCAGCGCCTGGTTGAGGTGGACGTAGCGCAGTTCCTCGTCGACCATGACGAGCCCGATCGGGCAGGTCTCGAAGAGCGCGTCGAGGAAGACGAGGTTGGTCTTGACCCGGTCGAGCTCGTCGCCCCGGCTCGCCAGGCCCATGACCACGGAGGCGCCCGAGGTTCCCTGCACCGGGAACACCCGGAATCCGCAGTCGAAGACGGTGCCGTCCCGGTGCAGGGCGGGCAGCCGTACCCGCCAGTAGCCGAGCGTACGGGCGCGTTCCGCGAGCCGGGCGGCCGCGCCGCCGGCTCCGCCCGCACCCCCGGCTCCGGCCGCACCGGCCTCTGGGCGGGGGAAGAGGAGGGCCGCGGGCCGGCCGAGCACCGCCTCGGCCGGGTGGCCGAAGAGGTTCTGTGCGCCGGGGCCCCAGTAGCAGACCCGGTTGTCGTCGTCGATGCCGAAGACGGCCACCACCACGTGCTCCAGCAGGGACCCCGGCTCCGATCGGATCGGGCCGGGATCGGCCTGGCCCCCCAGCCGGTCCGGTGGCATCCGGGTGGCCCCCTTCCGGGCAGGGCTCGCGCCGGCGGCTGTCCTGCGGCCGCGGCCGGCGGGCGCAGGGTGCGCCTTCAATTCTGCCCGCCATCCCACCCGGCCGCAGTGTGCTGCCGTTGCCGGGTGGCGCCGCCCGGGGGCGCGTCGTCCTCGGGCCGGGGAGCGGGCTGGTCAGGGGCGGTTTCCCGGTCCGCGCCAGGGACGGGCAACGGGAAACCCGTCGACCCCCGGGTGCGGTCGCGACAGCCTGGGGCCGTCGGCTCGAAGCACGAGCCACCGACCCGCTGCATTCACTGGGGGACACCATGCGCAAGATGATCCGCGGCGCCGCCGCGCTCGCCACCGCGGCCGCCGCCACCCTGGCCCTGAGCGGAGCCGCCGACGCCAAGCCCGCCGACGACTGGGCCGGTTGCCCGTACGGCGCGGTCTGCATCTACCCGCAGAACCAGAACCCGGCCGTCAAGCCGAGCCTGATCTTCTACAGCTACGGAGCCCACAACCTGAACAACCAGTTCGGCAACCACTGGGTCCTCAACAACCAGTACGGCGGCGCCACCGCGAGCCTGTGCACCGGCTACAACGGCACGGGCTGCGGCGGCCGCATCGCCGAGGGGACGGGCGTCTACGCGGACCTCGGCCCGATCAACTCGATCACGCTCAACCGGCCGTAGCCGGTTCACCGTTCGGACGGCTTTCCGGATCCGCCGCCACCGGGTCCGGGAGGCCGCCGTCGTGCGCCGTTTTCCGCCACGCCGGGCGGAAGGCGGGTTCCGCCGTGCAACCCCCGCTGTAGCCTGGGGCCTTCCGTCTCACAACCTGGGCTCGCTGTGCCATGGGGGATGCCGTGGGGGACCCGGACCGCGGACCGGACACCCGTCGTCAGGACGCATTATCCGCTTCCACACCAGCTTCGACGTCTGTTCCGTCGTCTGCTCCGTCGTCTGCTCCTGCCGACGCGGCCACCGCCTCCTTCCCCGCCCAGCTGAGGCGGCTGCGGGTGCAGCGCGGCCTGTCCCTCGCCGACCTGGCGCGGCGTACGCACTACAGCAAGGGTTACCTCAGCAAGATCGAGACCGGCGCGAAGCGGGTCACCCCCGACGTCGCGCGCCGCTGCGACCAGGTGCTGGAGGCGGGCGGCGCGCTCCTGCGGCTGGCCCGGGAGGCCGAGCTGCCGGCGCCCCGCCCGGGTGCCGGTGCCGCGGACGGGGCAGCGGCCCCGGCCGGTGAACGGGCCGGTTCCCTCGCCGCGGGGCAGTCGGACCGTGCGTGCCCGTACCGCGGCCTGTCGGCCTTCACCCCGCAGGACGCCGCCTGGTTCTTCGGCCGCGACCGGGTGACGGCGGCCCTCGTCGAGCGGGTCTTCGAACGGATCGGCAGCGGACCGCTGGTGGTCGTCGGCCGCTCCGGCGCCGGCAAGTCCTCCCTCCTCAGCGCCGGTCTGGTACCGGCCCTGCGGCGCAGCGGCGGCTTTCCGATGCCCGGGGCCGACGGCTGGCCCGTCGTACGGTTCACGCCGACCGCGCATCCGCTCCAGGAACTGCTGGACCGCACCGCGAAGGTGCTGGGAGGCGATCTCGGCCTTACCGTACGGGAGCTGCGCGAGCGCCCGGAGCGGTTCCTCGAAGCCGTCCGCACCCTTTCCGGGGGCGGGCCTCCGGGCGGGCGGGCGGTGTTGCTCGTCGACCAGTTCGAGGAACTGTTCACGCACTGCGGGGACGAGGACGAGCGGCGCGGCTTCGTCCGCGTGCTGTGCGCCCTGGCCTCCGGTGCGCAGCCGGCCGGCCAGGATCCGGCCGTCGTGGTGCTCGGCGTCCGGGCCGACTTCTCCGGCAGCTGCCTGGACCTGCCCGAGCTGGCCGCGGTCTTCACCGACGGGCTGTTCGTGCTGCCCCCGATGTCGGTGGCCGAGCTGCGGGAGGCCATCACCCGCCCCGCGGAGCTGGCCGGGCTCACCCTCGAACCCGGCCTGGTCCAGCTGCTGCTGCGCGACGCCGGGCTGCGCGAGGACCCCGACCCGGGACCCCGGGCGGCGCACGGCGCGGGGGCGGGGCCCGGCGCGGGGGCGGGGCCCGGTGACACCCCCTCGGGGGCGCTGCCGCTGGTGTCCCACGCACTGATGGCCACCTGGCAGCGGCGCGAGGGGGCCGCCCTGACGGTGGCGGGCTACGAGCACACCGGCGGGATCCGGGGGGCGATCGCGCAGACGGCGGAGGGTGCGTTCGCCGGCCTGTACCCGGCCGAGCAGCGGACCATCCGCCGCATCCTGGTGGCGCTCGTCCACGTGGCCGACGGGGCGGGCGCCACCCGGCGCCGGATGAGCCGGACCGCGCTCCTGGAGCAGCTGGCGGCCGCCGACCGGGCCGAGGCGGCCCTCGACGCCTTCGTCCGGGCCCGGCTGATCACCTTGGACAGCGACACCGTCGAGATCACCCATGAGGCCCTGCTGTACGCCTGGCCGCGGCTGCGCGGCTGGATCGACGCCGACCGGGACGCGCTGCTGGTCCACCGCGAGCTGGCGGACGCCGCCGAAGCGTGGGAGCGCGAGGGCCGCGATCCGTCGGTGCTGTACCGGGGTGCCCGCCTGGAGGCCGCCCGGTCCTGGGCGCAGGAGAAGGACGGCGCCGGTGCGCCCGGCCCGCGCGAGGAGGCCTTCCTGCGGGCGAGCCTGGCAGCGGAGGAGGCCCGGCGTACGGCGGCGCGGCGTCAGGTACGGCTGCAGCAGCGGATGCTGGCCATGCTGGTCGTGCTGCTGGTGCTCGCCCTGACCGCGGGCGGACTGGCGTTCCAGCAGCGTGCGCGTGCGCTCGCCCACGAACGCGTCGCCCGCTCGCAGGCGCTGGCCGCGCAGTCCGCCGCCGTGGCGGCCGGCCGGCCCGAGGCGTCGATGCGGCTGGCCGAGGAGGCGTACCGCACCGAGCCCACTCCCGAGGCCCGCGGCGCGCTGCTGAGCACCCAGGCCCAGCCCTTCCTGGCCCGGCTCGGCGGGCACAGCGGCCCGGTCAACACGGTGGCCTTCGCGCCGGGCGGCCGGCTGCTGGCGAGCGGCGGCTCGGACGGGAAGGTGCTGCTGCGCCGGGTGGCGGACCGGAGCACCGCGGCGGCCCTCACCGTGCCGGGCCGGGTCCGCTCGGTCGCGTTCAGCCCGGACGGGCGGGTGCTCGCGGCGACCTCCACGGACGGCCCGGTACGGCTGTTCTCCGCGGAAGGGCTCCCGGTCGCGGTGCTCTCCCCCGACACCGCGGACGCCCGGGCCGTGGCCTTCGCGCCGGACGGGCGGACCGTCGCCGTGGCCGGAGCCGACGGGCGGGTCCGGCTGCGGGATCCCGCGGGCGGCCCGCAGCCGGACACCGCGCTCGTCGGCCACACCGGCAGGGTCGACTCACTGGCCTTCGCTCCCGACGGCCGGACGCTGGTCTCGGCCGGAGCCGACCAGACCGTACGGCTGTGGGACGTGCTGCGCGGCACGGCGCTCGGAGTGCTGGAAGGGCATGCCGGGGAGGTGCTGGCGGTGGCGTACTCGCCCGACGGGCGGACCGTGGCCGGCGGGGGCGTCGACCGGACCGTACGGCTGTGGGACGTCGCCGGACTCCGGGCGACGGCCACGCTCACCGGGCACAACGACGACGTCAACGCCCTGACGTACACCCCCGACGGCAGCACGCTCGTCAGCGCGAGCGGCGACGGCACCACCCGGCTGTGGGACGTGCGCGGCGGCCGGCCGACCGCCACGCTCTCCGGGCACGGCGACTACGTCCTCGGCGTCGCGGTGACCGCTGACGGCGCGACGCTGGCCACCGCCGCCTTCGACCAGTCCGTGGTGCTGTGGGACCTGCGCGGACCGGTCCTGACCCCCCGTCCGTTCACGGAGGTCTGGCACGCCGCCTACGGTCCGGACGGAAGGCTGCTGGCCACCGCGGACGCCGATCACACCGTGCTGGTGTGGGACGTGGCAGCGCGCCGGCCGGTGGCGGGGTTCACGGGCCACACCGAGAGCGTGTACGCGGTGGCCTTCGCGCCGGACGGGCGGACCCTGGCCTCGGCCGGCTCCGACGGCACGGTGCGGTTGTGGGACGTCGGCTCCCGCACCGCGCTCGCCACGCTGGCCGGCCACAGCGGCATCGTGTTCTCCGTGGCGTTCTCCCCGGACGGGCGGACGCTCGCCTCGGCCGGCTCGGACCGGACGGTACGGCTGTGGGACGTCGCGGCCCGCGCCCCGCTCGCCGTTCTGACGGGCCATACCGATTTCGCGAACGACGTGGCGTTCTCCCCCGACGGGCGCACCCTGGCCAGCGCGGGCGACGATCTGACGGTACGGCTGTGGGACGTCGCGGGCCGCCGCCCGCTGGCCACGCTCACCGGTCATGCGGGAGCGGTGCGCGCGGTTGCGTTCAGCCCGGACGGGCGCGCGGTGGCGAGCAGCGGCAACGACGGCACCGTGCGCCTGTGGGACGCCGGGCGGCACGACACCGTCGCGGTGCTGGCCGGCCATGCCGGTTCCGTCCGCGGCATCGCCTTCTCCCCCGACGGGCGCATGCTGGCCAGCAGCGGCTCGGACCGTACGGTGCGGCTGTGGGACGTGCCCCGGCGCCGGCTGTGGGCCGCCCTGAGCGGTCATACGAACGCGGTGGGGGGCGTGGTCTTCTCCCCCGACGGGCGGACGCTCGCCTCCAGCAGCAACGACGGCACGGTGCGGCTGTGGAATCCGGACGTGCGCGAGTGGCCGGCGCGGCTGCCGTGAGGGCGCGCACGGCTCCCGGCCCTGTGCGGAGGGGGTTTCCCAGGGGTTTCCCGTTGCCCGTCCGGCTGGGGCGCCGCCGGGTCCTCGACGCGCGGGCGCCGCCTGCCGCAGGCTCGTGCCGTGCCCGGGCGGGGGAGGCCGTCGCACCCTTCCCAACGGCCCGCCGCATCAGCTCCCTTCACCTCAGTGCCATGAAACGGGGTCCCCCCATGCTGCGCCGATCCGCTCTGCTCACCGCCCTCGCCGCCCTCCTGGCCTGCCTGGTGTGGACGCCCGCCCCTGCCTCGCGGGCAGCGCCCGCCTCCGCTGCCGCCGGGCCGTGCGGGGTACTGGCCTCCGGGGCTTCGGCCGCGGCCGAACGGGCCGTCAGCGCGGCCTGCGCGCAGGTGGCGGCGGGCGTCTGGTACACGTGGGGTGGTGGTCACGGTCCGCGGCCCGGTCCGACGTACGGTCAGGTGGACCCTACCGATCCGGCCAGCGAGCACGACCCGGAGAGGCTGGGCTTCGACTGTTCGGGCCTCGTCCGCCATGCCTACGCCGAGGCCACCGGGTCGGACATGCTCGACGGGGTGGCCAGTGCGCAGTACTACACGCACCGCGCGGCCGCACGCTTCACGGCCGCCCAGGGCCTCGGCCCGCTGCTCCCCGGTGACCTGCTGGTCTGGGGGAACTCCCGGGACCTGCACCACATCGCCCTGTACCTGGGGGCGGGAAGGATGGTGGAGGCCCGCCAGTCCGGCACGAAGCTGATGGTCAGTGACGTGCGCCTGGGCGGGGACTACTACGGGGCCGTCCGGATCGACCCCGGCCCGGTGACCGGGCACACCGTGCAGACCTGGGGTTCGGGGGTGTGGACCAAGGAGCAGCCGGCCACCTCGGCCGCGCGCGTCTACGCCTTCCCGGGTCCGACGACGGTCCGTGTCGCCTGCCAGAAGCACGCCGAGGAGGTCACCTCGGACGGATACACCAACGACGCCTGGTCCTACCTGCCGGACTACCGGGCCTGGGTGACCAACATCTACATCCAGGGACCCGCCTGGCTCGACGACGTCCCCACGTGCACCTTCTGATCCCGAACCCGACCTGCTTTCCCCACCCTTGAGGAGAAACGTGCGCCTGACCCGCGACCGACGCCTGGCCGTCGGTGCCGTGCTGCTCACCCTGGTGGCCGGTGCGGCACCGGCCACCGCCGCCCACGCGGCGACGACCGCCCTCCCGGTGGAGGCGGCGCAGACCGCCGCAGCCGCCGGGACCACTCCGGACCTCGAAGCCCTGACCCGGGCGTTGCAGAACACCACCGCGGCGGGCGCACCCGGTGCCATGGTCCGCGTCACCGGCTCGGGCAGGCCCCTGACGAGCGCGGTGGGCGTCCAGGACCGGGCCACGGGCGCGGCGATGGACCCGCGGTCCCGCTTCCGGATCGGCAGCGTCACCAAGACCTTCTCCAGCGTCGTGCTGCTGCAGTTGGTGGACGAGGGGAAGCTGGGCCTCGACGCACCGGTCAACCGGTACCTGCCGGGCCTGCTGCCCGACGACCGGATCACGGTGCGCCATCTGCTCACCCACCGCAGCGGGCTCGCGGACTACACGGACGCCATGTTCGAGCACACCGTGCCCGGCTTCGAAGCCGTCCGCAACAAGGTCTTCACGTACGGGGAACTCGTCGCGCTCTCGCTGCGCGAGCCGCGGACCACCGAACCGGGCGTGGCGTACCGGTACTCGAACACCAATTTCGTGGTCGTCGGCATGCTCGTCGAGAAGGTCACGGGGCACGGGGTGGCCAGGGAGTACGAGCGGCGCATCATCAAGCCCCTGCGGCTGAAGAACACCGCCTACGTGCATCCCCGCACGGCCGTCGAGGGACCTCATCTGCACGGCTACCTCCACCCGGACGAGGCGGGGGGCGCGCTGGTCGACTCCACCGAGCAGACGGCGTCCTGGGCCCAGTCCGCGGGTGCGATGATCTCCGACGCGGCCGATCTGAACACCTTCATGTCCGCTCTGCTCGGCGGGAGGCTGCTCCCGGCGCGCCTGCTGGACGCCATGCTCTCCATGACCCCGACCGACACCACGAACACCCGCTTCTACGGGCTGGGTCTGCGCCGCTACGACCTCTCCTGCGGCACGTCCGTGTTCGGGCACACGGGTACGGTGCAGGGCTTCTACACCTACGCCTTCGCCACCCGCGACGGGCGTCGCTCGCTGGCCGCCGTGGCGAACACCTCGAACAAGGGGGAGGCGAACACGGCCCTGGGCGCCACCCTCGAAGCCGGGTTCTGCGGGAAGAAGGCCCCGGCCGGGCGCGCCGCGCGCGGTTTCGCACCGCCCTGGGCCGAGGCCGACCTGGCCGAACGCGGCTGACCGCGGCCGCCCGGTTACTCGCGAGGAAACACCGCCTTTGGCTATGGTGAGCGCCCTCGGTCGAGGCTCCTTCGGATCCCAAGAAGAAGCATGCCTCCAGCGCATCGATCGAAGGGCGTCCTGCCACTCCAGGAGCCAATTGCAGTGCAGAGCGACGTGGTGTCGGAAACACCGCCCCGGCGTCGGCTCGGTACGAGCCGACCTGCCCCGTCCTGCATCCAGGGCCCGAGGGCGGCGGTCTTCTCATTCACCTACCTCGCGAAGGCAAGGCAGAGATGGCACGAGTCCCCCGACAGTCCACCCGGCAGCAGTCCGCGCACCCGGTCGACGAGCTCCTCCCGCTCCCCCGGCTCGCCCTGTACGGCTTCCAGCACGTCCTCGCGTTCTACGCGGCGGCGGTCATCGTCCCGGTCCTCCTCGGGAACGCGCTGGGCCTCCCCCGTCAGGAACTGGTCCACCTGATCAACGCGGACCTTCTGACCTGCGGCATCGCCTCGATCATCCAGGCCCTCGGGGTCTGGAAGGTCGGGGCCCGGCTCCCCCTCGTACAAGGCGTCACCTTCACCGCGGTCTCCCCCATGATCGCGATCGGCACGGGGGCGGGCGGCGGCACCGCCGGCCTGCTCGTCGTCTACGGAGCGGTGATCACCGCGGGCATAGCGACCTTCCTCTTCGCCCCCGTGTTCAGCAAGCTGGTCACCTACTTCCCGCCGGTCGTCATCGGCACCATCCTGACGATCATCGGCATCACCCTGCTCCCGGTCGCCCTGCAGGACGCGGCCGGCGGCGCCTCGCTCATCGGCGGGGACTCCTACGGCGACCCGGAGAACCTCGCGTACGCGCTCGGGACGCTGCTCTTCATCCTGGCGGTGGCCCGGGCCGGCAAGCCCTTCCTCAGCAGCCTGTCGGTCCTGCTCGGGCTCGTCGGCGGCACGACGGTGGCCTGGATCCTTGGCGACGCCGACTTCGCGGCGGTGGGCGACACCGACTGGTTCGGGGTCACCACCCCGTTCCACTTCGGCATGCCGAAGTTCGAGCTCCTGCCCATCCTCGCCATGCTCGTCGTCATGCTGATCACGATGGTGGAGACCACCGGTGACGTGTACGCCATCGGCGAGATCACCGGCAAGCGCGTCGACACCGACACGGTGGCGAGGGCCCTGCGCGCCGACGGCGCGGCGACCGTGCTCGGCGGGATCCTCAACTCGTTCCCGTACGTGGCCTTCGCGGAGAACATCGGCCTGGTGCGGATGTCCAAGGTGATGAGCCGGTACGTGGTCGTCGCGGCCGGCGCTTTCATGGTGCTGCTGGGGCTGCTGCCCAAGGCCGGCAGCCTGGTCGCGTCCATCCCGCACCCGGTGCTCGGCGGGGCGGCCCTGTCGATGTTCGGCATGGTCGCGGCGGTCGGCATCCAGATCCTCGGCAAGGTCGATCTGCGCGAGGAGCGCAACGCCCTGATCCTGGGCGTCAGTCTGGGCGCGGCCCTGCTGCCGACGACGGTCGCGCCGTTCTTCGACCGGATGCCCGACAGTGTGCGGGCCGTCCTCGACAGCGGCATCACGCTCGGCGCCCTGACGGCCATCACCTTGAACCTGCTGTTCAACGTGTTCACCAGCCGCCGGGCGATGGAGATCGACTGGGACGACATCGAGGCCGCCACCGGCTGAGCGGCGACGGCCCCCGGTGCCGGTGCGGGCCGGGGCCGGGGAGGACGGCTGGTCCTTCCCGGCCCCGGTCGGCGTGCCCGCGTCGCGCGTCCCCGCGCCGCCGGTCCCCCGTGTCGGCGGCGTCACGGACCTCCCGTGGGAAACGGCGCCGCCTCGCCCGCCTCGCCGATCAACTCCCAGAAATGGTCCACGAGTCTGCGCAGGTAGGCGGCACGTTCGGCCGCGATCTCCTTGAGGCGCGCGTCGTCGTTGCGGGCGACCAGGTGCCCCATGTACCGCTCGGAGAACTCCGCGAATTCGGCGTGCATGGTGCGCAGCGCATCGCCCACGCTCGTCACGTCGACCACCACGATCTCCGCCACCGGTTCCACGTGCGCCTTCCAGCGTCCGTCGACGGCCGACCGCAGGTGGGCGGCCAGTTCGTCGACCCTGCCCATGATCCCGATCAGCTTGCGCAGGGACAGGCCCAGGGCTTCCACGAGCGCCCGGGTCTGCCAGGTGTCCCCCTGCCAGTGCCGGGCCTCCTCCGCGGCCCGGTACTCGGCCGGGCCCATGCCGATGCGGTAGGCGAGCCGCTCCACGGTGAGCCCCCGGGCGATGCGGTGTTCGGCCAGGGTGCGCGGCTCGATGCCCATCAGCGTCGTCGGGTCGCACCACAGGACGGCGGCGAGGGCGAAGAGCTGCTGGTCCGTGGGTGCTTGGAAGCCCTGCTCCCAGGCCGCGACCAGGTCGGGGTGGACGGGTGTGCCGCACGCGGCCATCGACTGGGCGACCTGGGCCGTCGTCAGGCCCATGCGGTGGCGCGCGGACCCGGCCTCTGCGGGGGAGAACGGAGTGCTGTACACGTACAAAACACCTCGCAACACCCTCGAACGCGGGGCGTTCGAAGGGAGATGGATGGGTGGATGAACATCCGGGAGCGGGCACAGTAACAGACGTTCCCTTGGTGCAATCGTCCATACCCCTTCGATCTGAAGGTTTGATGACCTTTCAGGAAGAGAACAGATGGCGAGCAGGGGCTGCGAGAGCTCAGACCAGAAGTCGTTGGTGCGTCGAGGCGGGGCGGGCGGGCAGGACGTGCCGTGGGGCCCGGCTCCGGCGGCGCCGCGTCGCTCAGGCGGCGGCCAGGGGGAGCCGGGCCACCAGGCGGGCACCGCCGTGCGGTTGGTCCTCGGCGGTGAGGGAGCCGCCCAGCCGGGTGGCGATGTCGCGGGCTATGGCCAGACCCAGTCCGGAGCCTCCCTGGTCGCGGCTGCGGGCGTCGTCGAGGCGGGTGAACCGCTCGAAGACGCGCTCCCGGTCGGCGGCCGGTATGCCCGGCCCGTCGTCGCAGACTTCCAGGACGGCCGCGCTGCCCGCCCCGTCGACGCGCAGGGTGAGGCGGACCCGACGGTCGGCGTGGCGCTGGGCGTTGTCGAGCAGGTTGGTGACGAGCCGGGAGAGCCAGAGGGTGCTGCCGCGGACCGTGGCGTCTGCGGTGATGTCCACGTCGACGGGGACCCGGTCGCCCCGGCGGGACCGCGCCGCTTCCCGCGCGAGGTCCGCCAGGGCGACGGGCGCGTCCGGCGCCGGCTCCGCGGTGTCGAGGCGGGCCAGCAGGAGCAGGTCGGCGGCGAGATCCTGGAGCCGTACGGTGTCCTCCAGCGCGCCGCTGACCAGTTCGCCCCAGAGCGCCGGATCGGGATGGGCCTGGGCGACCTCCAACTGGGTCCGCAGCACGGTGATCGGGCTGCGCAGTTCGTGCGAGGCGTCGGCGATGAACTGGCGCTGGCGGATCCCGGCGGCCTCCAGCCGGTCCAGGGTGGCGTTCACCGTGACGGCGAGCCGGGCGATCTCGTCCTGGCTGGGCGGCACGGGCACCCGCCGGTGCAGATCCCGGTCGCTGATCTCGGCGACCTCGGCGCGGATCGCCTCGACGGGGCGCAGGGCCCAGCCCGTCACCCGCCAGGTGACCACGGCGACCGTGAGGACGAGCAGCGGCACGACGAGGGCCAGCGCGGCGGTGATGATCTCGTCCGCGGCGTCGGCCTCGCGCAGCGAGGTCCCCGCGTAGACGGTCACCAGACCCTGGCCGGTGACGGTGGTGACCGTCACGACGCGATGGCGGTGCTCCCCCCGCGCGGGGTTTCCCTGCCAGGTGCCGCGGAGCGTGCCGGGGCGGCGCGGGCGCTCCGGGGAGAGGGCGGGGAGTCCGGCGAGGTTCGGACTGGCCGCGAGGACCCGGCCCTTGGCGTCGACGACCTGGAGGAAGTCCGCACCGCGCGCCGGAGGCAGCACGGCGTCGAGCCGCCCGGCAGCCGCGAGTCCGGCAGTGGCGAGGGCCTGGCGTTCGGCTTCGCCCTGGGCGCTGCGCACCAGGTTGCCGTCGAGCGCGCCGAGCAGGGCGAAGGAGGCGGCGCCGAGGGCGAGGGCGACGACCGTGGTGGCGCCGAGGGTGGCCCGGGCACGGACCGACCGGGGGCGCAGCCGCCGGGCCAGAGCGCGGAGCCGGGCGGGCACCCGGCGCAGGGTGCGCAGCGCGGCCGGGCCCGGACGGTCGGCGAGGTCGGCGGGGGCGGTGTGGTCCGTGGGGCGCGCGTACGGTTCAGCCACCGTCGGCCGCCAGCCGGTAGCCCGCGCCGCGGACGGTCTCGACGGCGGCCCGGCCGAACGGCGCGTCGATCTTCCGGCGCAGGGCGCTGACGTGGACTTCGACGACATTCGGGTCGCCCTCGTAGGCGGCGTCCCAGACGCTGTCCAGTATTTCCCTTTTGGATACGACTTCCCCGGCCCGGCGGGCCAGGTGGACGAGGACGTCGAACTCCCGCGAGGTCAGCCGGGCCTCGGTGTCGCCGCGCGTGCAGCGGCGGCGGGCCGGATCGATCACCAGGTCCCCGAACTCCATGATCTGCGGGCTGCGGCGGCCGGTGCGCCGGATCAGGGCGCGCAGCCGGGCGACCAGGACGACGTAGGAGAACGGCTTGGAGAGGAAGTCGTCGGCGCCGGTGTCGAGGGCCTCCGCCTCGTCGTACTCGCCGTCCTTCGCGGTGAGCATCAGGATGCCCGACTCGCAGCCCGCGGCGCGCAGCCGGGCGCAGACCCGGTAGCCGTTGAGGCCGGGCAGCATGATGTCGAGCACGATGGCGTCGTAGTCGTGTTCGGTGGCCAGCCACAGCCCCTGCGGTCCGTCGTGGGCGACGTCCACCGTGAAGCCCTCGGCCCGCAGACCCCGCTGCAGGGCCGCGGCCAGCCGCCGCTCGTCCTCGACCACCAGTACGCGCATGGGGACAAGGTTCTCAGGTCGCGCCACCGCCTTGCTGAAGAGGTCTTCAGGTCGCTTCAGCGGGGCTTCAGCTCGGCGCGCGCACACTCGGGCGAGCCGGGCGCAGGTCCCGGGAGAACACGAGGAGCAGCCAGATGACTCAGTCCAGTCCGCAGCCCCCCGAGCCTGCCGTGGGCCCGGACGACGCGAAGGCCGGGGCGAACGCCGACGCGGTGGACCGCCGGGGCCGGCTCGTCCGGCTGGCCCGCGAGGGGCGCACCCGGTGGGTTGCCCTCGGGCTGGTGGTGCTGGTCGGCGGCGGCGCGGTCGCCGTGGCGGCGGCCGAGCACGACCACGGCCGCCGGGAACACGCCCGGGCCCGTCTCGCCGCCGAGGGCCGGGGCCACCACCGCGGAGAGCTGCCGTTCGACGGCCGGACAGGCCCGAAGCACTCCAAGGAAGGCAAGCCGGGCGCCGGCGTTCCGGGTTGGCCGGACAAGGCCGGGCCGGGAGCAGGATCCCGCGCCGGGGGTGCCCGCAAGGCCCCGGTGGCGCTGCCCGCGCTTCCTGCGGCGCAGGCCCTGGAGAAGGCGGTCGCCGCGGTGTCGGGCGGGAAGGCCGAAGCCCTGCGGGTCGTCCCCCAGGAGGGCGGCGGCAGCGCCTGGCAGGCCGTGGTCCTGGGCCCCGACGGGGTCCGCCACGCCGTGACCCTGTCCGGCGAGGACGGCACGGTCACCGGCAACACCCCGGTCACCGGGAAGGGCCCGCGCAGCCCCAGTTGACCATCCGCCCCCTGCGGAAGGCGGCAGTCGCACCTGCCGCCTTCCGCAGGATCGGGCGTTCTCGGGCGCACGGTTCCGCTGTATCGGGTGCCTCGGGCGCACGGCGCCGGGGCGGGCACGGGGGGCGGACGGCGGGGGCGGGAGGAATCCTGCGAGCAGCTCGTACGGACCGCCCGGCCCGGACCGGCCCCGTCAGCGGGAGCCCGGTGAACGGTGGTGGGGACCTGCGAGAAGAGGGTACCCGCCCACGGCCCAGCCCAGCCATGAAGGCCAAGCAGCACACGCCAACCCACACTCCGGACCGGCCCCGTCAGCGGAAGCACACTGCACGGTGGTAGGGACCTGCAAGAAGAGGGGGCCCTGCGGGGCCCGTTGGTTGTGCGGCAACCCTGCACGGACCGGCACCGGCGCGCGAGCCCCCTCTCTTCGCAGGTTCCTACCCCCGCCCGACCGCACCCCCGCTTTCGGGGCCGGTCCGGACAGGCGACCCGGTGCCCCCGACCCCCTCGCCTGCCCACCCCCGGCTTGGGGGCCGGTCCGGGCGGAGCCGGTCCGGACAGGCGACCCGGGGGCCGGGAGGGGTCAGCCGGACGAGCCGTCCAGCAGGGCCAGTTCGTCCGCCGTCAGCCGCAGCGCCCCCGCGGCGACATTGGCTTCGAGGTGGTCCGGGTTGCCGGTTCCGGGGATGGGCAGGATGTGCGGCCCGCGGTGCAGGGTCCAGGCGAGCCGGATCTGCGCCGGGCTCGCCCCGTGGGCGCGCGCGACGGCCAGCACCTCCTCGCTCTCGCCGCCGCCGGCGCCGGCGCCGTTCTCCCGGCCGGCGCCGGCGATCGCGTAGAAGGGCACGAAGGCGATGCCCTGCTCACCACAGGCGCGCAGGACCGCCTCCTGCTCGGGCGGGGCGCCGATCCCGTACGGGTTCTGCACGCACACCACCGGCGCGATGGCCTGCGCCTCGGCGAGGTGTTCCAGCCCGACGTTGGAGATGCCGAGGTGGCGGATGAGCCCCGCCTCGCGCAGCTCGGCCAGGGCACCGAACCGCTCGGCGAGCGAACCGGTGCCGACGATGCGCAGGTTCACCACGTCGAGGTGGTCGCGGCCGAGCTGGCGCAGGTTCTCCTCGACCTGTGCGCGCAGCTCCTGCGGTGTCACCGCATGGTCGGTCCACTCCCCGGAGGGCGAACGGGCCGGCCCGACCTTGGTGACGATGACCAGGTCGTCGGAGTAGGGGGCCAGCGCCCGGTTGATCAGCTCGTTCGCCGAACGCAGCGGGGAGAAGTAGAAGGCCGCGGTGTCGATGTGGTTCACGCCGAGCTCGACCGCCCGGCGCAGTACGCCGATCGCGCGTCCCCGGTCGCTCGGCTGCGCGCGCGGGTCGAACGCCGGTCCCTGCTGGGTCAGCCGCATCGCGCCGAAGCCGATCCGGTTGACTTCCAGGTCCCCGAGGGTCCAGGTGCCCGCCGCCGCGGCGGTGATGGTCTGTGAGGTCATGGTCATGACTGCATGATCGCCGGTGTGCGGGGCTGCGGGCCAACGCGTTCCCGTCCCGGGCCCTCGACACCGGAGGAAAACCGGCCCCGCGGGGTGCGCCCCGGACGCGGGCCTGTCAGGCTGGACCCCATGATCTTCATCGCCGTCAGGTTCGACGTCCGCCCCGAGTTCAGCGACGACTGGCTCACGCTCGTCGACGACTTCACCCGCGCCACCCGCAACGAGCCGGGCAACCTCTTCTACGACTGGTCGCGCAGCGTCGACGACCCGAACAAGTACACGCTGCTGGAAGCCTTCACCGATGCCGAGGCGGGCGCCGCCCACGTCGCGTCGGACCACTTCAAGGCCGGCATGGAGACCCTCGCCGGTGCCATCGCCACCACCCCGGAGATCATCCACGTCGAGGTGCCCGGCCAGGGCTGGAGCGCCATGGCCGAGCTGTCCCCGCGCCCCTGAGGCCGCCCCCGGGAGGGGAGGCCGCAGGAGGAAGGGCCCGGTCTAGGACGGCAGGTCCAGCAAGCGGGTCGCCGCCTCGCGCATCTCGACCTTGCGGATCTTCCCCGTCACCGTCATCGGGAACTCCTCCACCACGTGGACGTACCGCGGGATCTTGAAGTGGGCCAGCCGTCCGTCGCAGTACGCGCGGACGGCTTCCGCGGTCAGCGGCTCGGCGCCCTCCCGCATCCGCACCCATGCCATCAGCTCCTCCCCGTACTTCGCGTCGGGTACGCCGATGACCTGGACGTCCAGTACGTCCGGGTGCGCGTGCAGGAACTCCTCGATCTCCCGCGGGTAGATGTTCTCCCCGCCGCGGATCACCATGTCCTTGATGCGGCCGGTGATGCTCACGTAACCGTCCTCGTCCATGACGGCCAGGTCCCCGGTGTGCATCCAGCGCGCAGCGTCCACCGCCTCGGCGGTCCGCTCCGGCTCGCCCCAGTAGCCGAGCATGACGGAGTAGCCGCGGGTGCACAGCTCCCCGGGCTCGCCGCGCGGGACGGTCCGTCCGGACTGCGGATCGACCACCTTGACCTCCAGGTGCGGGCCGACGCGGCCGACGGTGGACACGCGGCGGTCGACCGAGTCGTCGGCGCGGGTCTGCGTGGACACCGGCGAGGTCTCCGTCATCCCGTAACAGATGGACACCTCGGTCATGCCCATCCGCCCGATGACCTCCTTCATGACCTCGACCGGGCAGGGCGAGCCCGCCATGATGCCGGTGCGCAGGCTGGAGAGGTCGTAGGTGTCGAAGCCGGGCTCGGCCAGCTCCGCGATGAACATGGTGGGGACCCCGTACAGCGAGGTGCACGACTCCGCCTGCACGGCGGCCAGCGTGGCCCGCGGGTCGAACGACGGCGCCGGGATCACCATGGCCGCGCCGTGGCTGGTGCAGGCGAGGTTGCCCATCACCATCCCGAAGCAGTGGTAGAAGGGGACCGGGATGCAGACCCGGTCCTGCTCGGTGTAGTGGCACAACTCCCCTACGAAGAAGCCGTTGTTGAGGATGTTGTGGTGGGAGAGCGTCGCCCCCTTGGGAAATCCGGTGGTCCCGGAGGTGTACTGGATGTTCACCGGGTCGTCCGGGCTGAGCCCGGCTGCCGCCCGGACCAGGTCGGCCGGGTCGCCCCGCCGCCCCCGCTCCAGCAGCCCGCTCCACTGCGGGCCCTCCAGCAGGACGGTGAACTCCAGGTCCGGGCAGTGCGGCCGGACCTCCTCGATCATGGCGGCGTAGTCGGAGGTCTTGAAGTTCTCCGCCGCGACCAGCAGCCGGATCCCGGACTGGCGCAGCACGTACTCCAGCTCGTGCGAGCGGTAGGCCGGGTTCACGGTGACGAGGATCGCCCCGATCTTGGCGGTGGCGTACTGCACCAGGGTCCACTCGGCGCGGTTGGGGGCCCAGATGCCGACCCGGTCCCCCTTGGCGATGCCCAGGTCGAGCAGGCCGAGCGCGAGGGCGTCGACGTCGGCGGCCAGCTCCTCGTACGTCCACCGGCGCCCGGCGGCGAGGTCGACGAGGGCGTCACGGCCGGGGAACCTGCGCACGGTGCGGTCCAGGTTCTCGCCGATCGTCTCGCCCAGCAGCGGTACTTCGAAGACCCCGGACGCATAGCTCGACGCGGCAGACACACGTACCTCCTGGACTGGGTGGCGGGGGCGGGCCCGGCGGGCCGGCGCGTTCCCCATGATCCTCCCGGTCGCCACCCCCGGGCCACCCTCCTGACGCCACGCGCCCGTTCCCCGTTTCCTCCGGTCCCCGTCTCAGACCTTCAGGGCCCTCAGCGCAGGCAGCCCACGATCCGGACCGAGGTCTGCGCGCTGCCGGTGAGTCCGGCGGCCGGATCGGTGGCCGTGAACACGAGCGTGTACGTCCCGTCGGGCAGCAGCGGGACGACGAACCGGCCGGAGGCTCCCGTGCCCAGTGTCACCGGACCGTTGGGGCCGTTGATCCGCCAGCTCGTGTACTGCGGATCGGTCAGCGCCTGGTCGCCCGGCCGGGTCCGGGCCGTGCCGGCGAACGACTCCTCGCAGCCGCGCCGCAGTTGTCCGCCGCCGGTGGGCTGCTGGATGCTCACCGCCGGGGGCTGGGGCTGCTGCCGGGTCGGCGAGCCGCTCTGCGAAGGGGGGCCGGGCCGAGTCGGAGTGGCGGAAGTCCGCGGCCTTCCCGGCGAGTTCGGCGTACCGGGGGTGGACGAGGTACCCGGCGAGCCGGTGGGGCTCGGAGTGGGCGAGGCGCCGGGGCTTGTGGCGGGAGGCGAAGCCGCGGATCCCGAGGGGAGGGGCAGGGGGTCGAGCGCGTGCGGCAGGTCCGGGTGGGTGAGGGCCGGCGGCGGGGGGGCCTTGGCAGGCTCGGTGGCCTTGGCGTCGATCTTGGCGCAGACCGCGCCGGCGATCAGCGGCTGCTCGGCGGGTACGGCTGCGGCGCTCAGCTCCTGGTCGTCCGGGCCGCGCCCATGGGTGTCGAAGTAGCCCTGGCCCGTGAGGGTTTCCCGGTCGCTGTGCTCGATCCAGACCGAGTTGTAGTAGTCGGTGCCGGCCTTCTGCTGGTTGGCGCCGGTGACGTGCCATGCCGTCACCTTGCGGCCCGAGGGCTCGCCCGCTGCCGGAGCGTCGGAGGACGCGTACAGCCATCCGTCGCCGAAGAAGCGGTGGGGAGCCGCGGCGTTGCCCTCCTCGTTGGCGGTGGGGAACGCGAAGCCCCCGCCGACCAGCAGCTTCCCCTTCGGGCAGGACACGCTCGCGTGCGCCTGGGCACCCGCGGCGACGGCCACCTGCGCGGTGGCCACGGAGACGTTCTTCAACCGGACGCAGATCGGCCGGAGCGCAAGGGCGTAGTTCGCCTGGGGCGGCTGGGGGTCCTCGATCCGGGTCTGGTGTCCGATCCCCTCCCCGACGACGGGGAAGAGGCGGGAGGTCAGCCGCGTCCCCGGGTTGAGCCGTGCCACCCAAGGCCCGCTGTTGTGCAGCGCGGGCAGCGCGGCCGCGGGTGACAGCTGGTCCAGCGGGACCGGGGCGACGGCGCGGCCCGACAGGATGCGGTCGGCATGGAACTCGGCGCCCACCTCGGTGAAGCCGCCCGGGCAGGAGGGCACCGCCGTGGAGCTGTTCTCCAAGCCCGCGAGCGGGCCGTCCGTGGTGAGGTCGTGGATGAGCACGCCGTTCGCGTCGGTGCCGTTCTTGTCCCCTCGGTCCTGGAAGGCGTGCGCGCGGTCGGGCCAGTTCGCAAGGGTCAGGAACTCCGGCGCGGCGTTGATGCACAGGGCGTACGAGGTGAGGGTGGCGGGCTTGTCACCCGGGTTGTACGCCGAGGCCATCCAGGCACCGCGGCCCATGAACAGGCTGTTCGTGGCGAAGCCGCCCCCGGCGATCGCGTATCCGCCGCCGAGTGCCGTCTCGTGCGCCTGGCAGGAGGCGACCGCCACCTGCTCGCCGCCGGCCGCGACCGAGAGGGACACGCTGCGCTGGACGACCGTCAGCTCGGGCCCCCGGCTGACCCACCACATCCCCGCACCCGCCGCGGCGGTGACCGCGAGCGTTCCGGCCGCCACCGCGGCGGCCGTCTTCGTCCCGATCGCACTTCCCGTCGTGGCAAGAAATCCAGAACCCACGGCCGACCCCCCGTCCGCCCCGCCGCTGCGTGGCGCCCAGCAATGTAGCGCCGCGGGAAAAGCCCGTCACAGGGGTGCGCAGTATCGGTTCTGCTACAACGCAACCGCGCTCGGTGGCACTGGTGCCACCAGGGATCCGGGTGCCAGGTGTATCGAACGGGCACGGCCCGCCGGCGGACGATCGAAGCGACCGACCGACCCGACCGGGGGAGTACGTGCACATGTTCAGGAACGCGTCCCGATGGCTGGCGGCAGCCGCCTGCACCCTGCTCACCGCGGCGGTCCTGCCCGCCGCCACGGCGAGCGGCGCGACGGTGCGCACCGCGGCGGCCCGGCAGCTCCCGCCGACCCCCGACCGGTACGTGCACCAGCGGCTCGACTGGCGGCCCTGCGCGACCGGGCCGCTGGAATGCGCCACCATGTCCGTGCCGCGCGACTGGTACCACCCGGACGCCGGACCGGGCCTGAGCATCGCGGTCTCGCGTCTGCGCGCCGCGGATCCGGCGAAGCGCAGGGGCGTGCTCATGATGGCGGCGGGCGGCCCCGGCGCCTCGGGTCTGGCCCGGCCGGCCCGCCTCGCCTCCTACAGCCCGAAGCTGGCCGCCGCGTACGACATCGTCGGCTTCGACCAGCGGGGGGTGGGCGCCAGCACGCGGGTGGTCTGCTCGGACCAGGCCGAGGTCGACGTCCTCTTCGGCGGCGGCGATCTGCGCGACCGCTCACAGCACGCGGTCCGGCAGACCTTCGAGCGGGCCCGCGACTTCGTACGGGACTGCCGGACCCACTCGGGCGGACTGCTTCCGTACATCACGACCGATCAGGCCGTGCACGACATGGACCTCTACCGCCGGCTGCTCGGTGCCGAGAAGATCTCCTACTACGGGCCGTCCTACGCCACCCTCCTCGGGGCGTACTACGCCGACGCGTTCCCGCACGCGGTGGAACGGGTCGTCCTCGACAGCAACATCGACGTCACCGGCACCTGGCAGTCGTTCCTGACGGGCCAGCCGATGAGCTTCCAGCGCCGGTTCGAGCAGGACTTCCTGCCGTGGCTGGCGGAGAACGACGCCACCTACCACCAGGGCCGCACGCCCGCCGAAACCGCTGCCGCGTTCGAGCGGCTGAGGACCGCCCTGCGGGAGCACCCCGTGGACCTGGAGGGGACGGTGATCACCCCCAACCACCTGGACAAGGCCACCACGGACGCGGTCTACGACACGGACCGGTTCGCGGACCTCGCCTCCCTCCTGGGCCTCCTCCAGCACCCGGACCAGGCGCCGGAGCAGACGCGCAAGTCCGTCGCCGCACAGCTGCGGCACCTCATGGACGCCGGGTTCGCCGCCGACTACTTCGCCGTGACCTGCGGCGACACCGCGTGGAACCGCGACGGCCGGTACTGGGTGGAGCGCAGCGCCGAGGCGACCCGCACCCATCCGCTCGCGGGCGCACGGGAGTTGACGTTCGCGGCCGTCTGTGCGAACTGGCCGGTCACCGGAGCCCCGCGGTTCAAGGTGTCCGGGCGGGGTCTGCCCCCGGTGCTGATGCTCAACTCGAAGACGGATCCGGCGACGTACCACGAGGCGGCGGTGCGTACGCACCGCGCACTGGCCGGGTCGCGCCTGATCACCGTGGAGGGCGGCGACCACGGCCAGTTCCAGAACCACAACGCCTGCGTCGACGCCCTGGTCGAGACGTACCTGCTGGACGGCGCCCTCCCGGACCGCGACGGCAGCTGCCCGGCCGCGGCCCCGTCGGCCGGCTGAGCGGCGGGAAGCTGCACGCGCGGCGGCGCCATCACTCCTCGATGGCGCCGCCGGTCCGCCGCAGGTGGCGGCGGAAGGTGTAGGCCGGGTCGGCTTCGCGCAGGACGAGGTAGTCCTCGAAGGCCGTCTGGCTGCGCAGGGATTCGCCCGCGCGGATCCGGCGGGCCTGCTCCCGCTCCGTATCCCGGATCCGGTACGCCGCGGCCAGCACCTCCTCGACGTGCTCGGCCGCGACGAACAGCACTCCGTCCGCGTCGCCGAACACGAAGTCCCGGCCGCTCACCAGATGCGGCCCGAACCGCGCGGTCACCAGCGCCTCGGGCTCGCGGTCGTCCAGCCGTACGGGGCCGGCCGGGTGGCTCCCGTAGCTGAACACCGGCAGGCCGATCTCCGCGAGCTCCGGGGTGTCGCGGTGCAGCCCCCACACCGCCAGGCCCGCCACTCCGGCCGCCGCGGCCTCCAGTACGGCCAGGTCGCCCACGCAGGCCTCGTCCGACCGGCCGCCGTTGTCGATGACCAGGACGTCACCCTCCTCGGCGCCGCCGTACGCCTCCAGGAACACGTCGACGCTGCCGTAGTGGCGGACCGGCAGGGCGCGTCCCGCGACGCGGTGCCCCTGCACGACGGCGCCGATGCCGGGTGGCGCCACGCGCAGCGGCACCCCGGTGCGCACGCAGGCATCGGCCATGAGCGGCGTGGACAGGTCGGCGAAGGCCTTCTGCATGGCCTCTCCCCCATTTCTCGCGAGCGGACGGCTTCGATCAGCCCCGCCCCCATGGTGCCCTGCCGTCTCACGGGATGTCGGTGTCCGAGGGCTCCGCCTCGTACGTGTGCGGCTCCTCGCCCTGCCAGGCGATGAGCTCGGTGTCGCCGAGGACCACCTCGTCGGGATCGGGTACGCCGGCCCGCCTCAGGAACTCGATCACGTCGGCGTCGCTGCGCGCCAGCCCGAGGACGGTGTCCCGCCCGTCGGTGCGCAGGGAGACCCGGCGGCCGCCGGCCGGGGCGATGTGGTGGACGACGATCGGTGCATGCTGCATGGGCCCAGCCTCCGCCGGTACGGCTGCGGCCGCATCCCGAGGGCCCCTCAGACGTCCGCGGTGACGGGCAGGGCGCGCAGGGCCCGGAACCGGAAGGTACTGGTCCAGGGAAGCTCCGCCGCGGGGCGGGCGAGCCGGAGGCCGGGAAGGCGGTCGAGGAGGGTTCCGAGGGCCAGGGTGATCTGCAGGCGGGCCAGCGGGGCGCCGAGGCAGTGGTGCAGGCCGTGGCCGAGCGCGAGGTGGGCCTTGTCCTCGCGGGTGATGTCGAAGCGGTCGGGGTCGGGATACCGGGCCGGGTCGCGCTGGGCGGAGGCCAGGGCGAACAGGACGGTCTCACCGGCCGGGACCGGCACGCCGCCGATCTCCACCGGCTCGGTCGGGAAGCGGCGGATCGCCGTCTGGTGGGGGCCGGCGTGGCGCAGGACCTCCTCGACGGCGTCCGGGAGCAGCTCGGGGCGGGCACGCAGGGCGGCGAGCTGCTCGGGATGGGTGAGCAGGGTCAGCACCCCGCCGCTGAGGGCGTGCTGGGTGCTTTCACTGCCCGCCATCAGGATCAGGAAGGCGAGGGAGACGAGTTCGTCCTCGGTGAGCCGGTCCTGCTCGTCGCGTGCGGCGATCAGCCCCGACAGCACGTCGTCACCCGGGTGGGCCCGCCGGTCCGCCACGAGCGCGGTGAGGAAGCGGTGGACGTGGCCGATGGCCGCACCGAGTTCCTCGCGCGAGTGCGGGGCGAGCATGGTGGCGACCCGGCCGGAGAACCGGTCCTGGTCGGGGGCGGGTATCCGCAGCAGGGCGCCGATGACCCGCAGGGGCAGCGGTGTGGCGAGGCCGGTGACCAGGTCGGCCTCGCCGGAGTCCGCGATCCGCTCGGCGAGCCGGGAGACCAGGTCGTCGACGGCCGCCTGGATGCCGGTGCGCAGCCCCTCCACGTGGCGGGGGGTGAACCCCCGGGACACGAGGCGGCGCAGGCGCAGATGGTCGTCCGGGTCGATGTTGAGGAGGTTGCGGTCGAGTGCGGGCGGCAGCGAGAAGCCGCTGAAACCCGTGGTGGAGTGCCGCTTGTTGACGGAGAGCCGCGGATCGCCGAGCCCGGCCCGGACATCGGCCTCCCGGGTCACCAGCCAGACCGGGGAGCCGTCGGGCAGGGCCACGCGGTGGACGGGCCCCGCGGCGCGCAGGCGTGCGTAGACGGTGTGGGGGTCGCGGGCGAACGACTCGTCAAAGGGCTGCGGGAGCTCTTCGCTCCCGGCACGGGCGGCGTCCTGGTGCTCGGTCTGCATCTGGTTCTGGGGCATGCGACGTCCTCGGGTCCGGGGTCGTCCATGATCCCCCACCCGCACGCCGGTGCGGCTCCGGAACCGGGCGGCGCGAGGACGAGAACCGGCCGAGCCGACGACGTCCGGCCAAAACCTTGGCATGGTCCTGACATTTCAAGGTCCCTGTGTCACTTTCCAGGCGTCTCCCCCGGCCGGCCCGCGGACACCGCCTGCCGCCGACCGGGCGCACGCCGGCGCGGGCCTCCCCGGGCCCCGCTTCACACCCCCACGAGGACGTGGCGAAGGAGCGACAGCATGAGGATCTCGACATGGCCGGGCACGGCCGCACTGACCACCGCACTGGTCATCGGCGGCGCGACATCGGCCCTGGCCCTGGGCCCCACGGCCGACCAGCGCCTGGACGGCGTCATCGTCGTCGCGGGCAACACCTGCACCTGGACCGGAGCCCGCACCAGCGCGAACCCCCCGAGCGCGCTGACGGTGGACCGCACCACCATCAACGCGCCCGGCGGCAACCTGAGCTGCAACGGCGGCATCACCGCCACCCTCAACAACAACCCCGCGTTCACCTTCGACGACACCGCGGGCACCGCGAAGACGGACGCCATCGACATCACGGGCAAGCAGAGTTTCATCTCCTGCCGCTACAAGGCCACGAACATCACCTGGAACCGCGACGCGTCCACGCGCAAGTACGTCAACCAGGCCTTCACCGCCACGAAGACCTCGGGCAGCTTCCTCTGCCCCTCCTCCGTCACCACGGCGGCGGGCGACGCCTCGATGCTCTTCCACTGACCCGGATCGCTCCGCGGCCGACGCCTCGCTCGGCCGCGGGGCAGCGGTGACCGCGCCTCCTTTATCCGCAATCGGCCTACCTGCCGGTCACGTCGACAGGCCTTTGGCGGAGCGAGCGGGGCGGCACAGCCGCGTAAAAGCCCTCACACACCAAATCCATTCCCTCCACGCCGGACATTTCTCTGCCCATTTGACGACGCGGGCCACCGGACCCGGCCCTCAAACTGGATCTTGTCGGCGTTGACGGGCAATCCGGGTAAGACCTACAAAAAGTGCAGGTCAAGGCGTCACTCCAGCCGATTCGGGCGCGTAGGATTCTTCGCAAATCCCGATGGACTGGAGCTTGCGTGACAACAAGAAAGACCCGGCGCAGCATGCTGCGCCGGGGCATAATTCCGCGATTCGCCAGTGCCGCGGCCGTCGGCGGAATAATTGCCTCCGGATTGACTGCGCTTTACCCTGCGCCCATGGCATCGGCAGCAACTGGGGACCCGGTCGCCGACGGCTCCCTGAGCGCAAAGGACTTCGCGCTCGCCAAGGCCAAAGAGACGGGCCAGCCTTACGAGTTGACCTCGGCCCGGACGGAGTCGTCCGACACCTGGGCGCTGCCGACGGGCAAGTGGTCGGTCAAGCGGCACGGGACGACCGTGCGCGTACGGCGCGGCGGTGTATGGGTGGACACCGATCCCACGCTGGTGTTCGCGGCGAACGGGTCGGTCGTCTCCAAGGCGGCCGCCGTGTCCGTGGCGTTCTCCGGTGGCGGTACGGGCCCGTTCA